>NZ_JBHUHX010000004.1:0-272177 GCF_042682685.1 Thiorhodococcus fuscus | reverse complement strand
GGTGCAGGCCCTCGGCGAAGAACTCGCCGCGATCGGTGCCCGTACCTGTAACACGGGCACTTAGTCCCATGGGTGGGACTTTCCAGCCTTCTGCCGGGCCTGGCCGATGCTGATCGACTGGGTCACGGCACGGGTTCCGCTCGACTGTCTGAGGACGAAAGATCGCCTGCGCCTGCGCGATCTCGGCGATCGCATCCAGCGCTTCAACCCGGCCACGGGTGAAGTGGCCTGGGAAACCTCGGCTTGGGACTCGATCCGCTCGGACTCGCACGCCATCAGCTATCGCTGCGGTTCCGATGCCTTGTGGATGCAGGGCTCCCCTGCCCGCGTCATGGGTGACGGTGACGCGGTCTTCGGTTCCGGCGCCTCGGCGGCGCTCGATCTTCCCGGATGTGTTGAACGCATGCGGGATTACGTGTTCGGGATCCTCGATGTGCGGCGCAAGCCGCCCTCGGCCGAGTTCTTCTTAGTTTCGCGTGTGGATGTCACGGAAAACCTGTTGGTCGGGTCGCTGGCCGATGTGCGCGCCGGACTAGCCGAGCTACGGGGATGTGAAGGCGGACGCTATCGCGTCTCGCAGCAGGCCGGCGACACGGTCTATTGGTCGCAGCGCAGCCGTCTTCGTAAGGGCAAGGCATATGCGAAGGGGCCGCACTTACGGTATCAGATGCGCAAATTGGATTATCACGGGAGGCGATATAGCGATGAAGAACTGATGATGGCGGACTGCCTGTTGAGGCTTGAACACACCCTTGGCGCGCAATGGTGGCGAGAACGTGCTGGTAATCCTTGGTATCAAGTAACGGCGAAAGACCTCAAGAGTGAATGGCATAGTTATTTCGATCGAATGCTGGGTAAAGCGGAGGTCACTGAAATGAACATCGAAGAACAGGTACAGCAAGTCGCTAAGACTGAAGGCCAAGCGAAGGCGGCGATTGGATGTTGGGCGCTCATCAAGGCGTATGGCTGGGAGAAGGCGCGGGACATGACCTCGCGCACGACCTGGTATCGGAATCTCTCGGTACTACGGGCTGCGGGACTCTCCGATGCCGACCTCTCCGCAGGTAATGTGGTCGCTATTCGGCGGCCCCTGATTCAATGTCAAACGGTCGAGAGTTGGCAGGACTTACGGGAAAAATTCGCGCTGATGCGCGCGGCCTGAGTTCAGTCGCTCTCGGGAGGAATGATTGAAAGAGCGATTGCTTGGCTATTGCGTGGGTAATTGGGATGGCGAGCTTCTGCATAGCCGTATCACGGTGGAGGCGGGTGCCGAGCTGCTGCGCTGGGCCATGCATCCGAATTTGGCTCACGTATTCCCGACTCGGCAAGCGGCGGAACAATGCGTTCGGGAATTGGAGCGCCCCGACCGCTTCGTGGTGGAGCTCTACGACGTGGGAGATCAATGGTTCGTCGACTGGCCCGAAGGGGTCAACGTCTGACGGGAAGAGGCGTGGCCCCCGAGGCTTGGCGGCGCTGGGGGCACGCCTGAGGCACATAACGCCCTTGGGGGTACGTCATGTTCGATCAGCTTACCAAACCTGCGGCGGCGGATGTCGAAGATCTGGGTATCGGCACCCTCCTCCGCTCCTCCTATTGGCGCGCTCGGCGCTACTTCGGCCAGGTGTTCAACGTCAGTGATGGCCTGCTCCGTTATGATCAGGACCGCAACGCCGACGGTTATGAGGTTCAAAGCGTGGGCCTGTCATGGCTCCTGAGCATCGGCGCCCGTGAGGCGCGCGTGCTCTGGTGGCAAGGCCATCGGATCCGGGCCGTCTTCATGCTCCTGATTCCGGGGCTTCAAGCGGCGATCGGGCTCGTCTTCAAGGCGGCCTGGCTGTTCGTGCTGCTGCTCGAGCAGCTGGTCCACCTGGGGTTCACGGATGACGACTGGGAGCGCAACGGGGATCTGTGGCTAGAGCACTTTGGCGATGGTAGCGACCAGGGGCCGAAGCACCCGTAAGGCCGCTCAGGACGTCATGTCCATGCACGCGATGGATGGCAGAGTCGAGCCGGGCGGCTTCGCGCAGCTTGCGGAGCGAATCCCGCCCGGCTCGATCACGCCAATCTTCGTAGCGGAACCGAAGTCCTCGTCAGCCGATACGGGATCATTCGGCACCGGAACGATATAATTTATTGATGACTGATGTAACATGAGGTGAATTTATTATGTCTTCAATATCATTAAGCTTGCTTGTTCCAATAGGAGCAGTTATTGCTGCTTTAGTAACAGGTGCGTTTTCTTTAGTAAATCTAATCTTGGCTAAAGAGCTAAAGATTTCTGACCTACGAAATGAATGGATTAATTCATTTCGAGATGACGTATCTTTATTTATTGCCTCAATCTCAAATCTCCAGCAAGCGCTTAAGCAATATAATGCAAATACGCGCGAATCGGGAGCGCCTGTGGGGGACTTTGAGTTTTGGAAAAACACCTACTCTGATCACATGGAATGGCAGACCAGTGGCAATAGAATATTGCTAAGGATTCAGTTGGCATCTATGCAAGGATCTGCTGTGGATGGATTTTTATCAGAGTTCAATGAGATTAAATCTCTACTAAATGACAGAAATACTCAGGATGCGAACAAGCATATTCCGGGGTTACGTGAATATGCACGCGAGATACTTCAAATAGAATGGAATAGAGTTCTAAAAGGAGAACCTCTTTTTATTTTGGCAAAGTGGTTGTTATTCATATTGACAACATTAGCTATTATTGGATTATCAATTTTATGGCATTCTTTCAAAAGCTAGCCGTTGGAAGGGACAGAGCGAATCTTGGCGCACTGCTCGCCGACAAGGACGAGCGCCTTTGTAGCTTTCTCTATTTGCGCAACAGTTTCGCAATATGCTTGCATTATTCGTCACTGTTGCTAGTATTTGGCTAAGCCAATAAACGCAACAGTGACGCAATCATGAGCGAACCAGCATCCCCGAAAAAGCGCGGACGTCCACCAACCGGACGGGCACTCTCGCCCGCCGAACGCATGCGGGCCGTTCGCGAACGCGCCCGAGCTGTCGCTTTCGATGAGTATCGCGGAGACTTCAGCGCCATGAGCGATACCGGACTGATCGAGATCTTGACCACGGCCTATCGTAAGGGCATGACTCAAGCGGCGGCGGATGCCGTGGTCGAGATGTTCCGGCGCATGAATCCGCGAGCGGTTGCTGGTATGGCTCTAATCCCTACGTTTCAGCCGGCGACCACGGCCGACCTCGAATTATCCGAAACAGTTGCGGAAAATCAGGTCGACCAGAAACGGAAGACGTCCGTATCGGGACAGACCGCAACAGTTGCGAAAAATACCGAGGAGTCCGAGGACGTTCCCGAGCTCAGATCGGCGATCGTGGAGCCCGTTCCCCTCTCCGACCGCGATCGCCAGATTGTCGAGCTGTATCACCAAGGGCTCGGAAAGCGTCCGATCGCGCGTCGGCTGGGTATTTCGGATGGCACCGTTCGCAGCGTCCTCAAGCGGCACGCGGCCGATTAAGTGTCACTGTGACGTGAATTAGGGCCGCCGTGGCTTGCATCGCTCCCCGACTCTCATCTGAGCTGAGGGAGGCCCCTTCCGTCCTTTCAGGTCAAGTGCTGAGGGGTGTTTCTCCACTGACCTTCAGCGAGCGAGACGAAAGCATAAGGGTTGCTGTGTTCTCTCATCCTCGCGTCGGTCGGCCCGCGAGTGAAAGACCCCGCCAGGTGGGGCTGAATCAAGGTGGAGCGCCCCGAGGACGAACGACCTTGATTCAGAACCGCCTGGCGGGGTCCGCTCGCATTAGGGCCGGCCGATGCGGGGATGAGAGAACGCACCGCTCGGCGCTTGACGTTGGCGTCATCCAGGCCGCTCCAAGGGTTCGCCGATCTTGCAACAGTGACGACAAATCGCGGCGCAGCCGCTCCGGCACGCATGCAGCCTGATTGGCTGTTCAAAATGAGGGTCGTTACTACTGCCGACCTTCCGGCTCACGCATCGGTACCCGCTCGGGTGGATTCGTCCAGATGCTGATCCAGGTACGGTTCTGGTCGCTGAATGCTTGCTCGACACCGCAGGCGCGAATGTAGCCGTCCACCACCTCGATGATTGCTGCCTTGTTCGCCTCGGGCAGCTTCAGAGCGCGCTCCAACGTCTGCTTCAGAATCGCGTCCATCGGCGCCTTGTCGAGATCCATCAACAGCGCGTCCGGCGAGCAACCGAACGCCTCCATCAGCTTGTAGAGGGTCGAGAGCTTCGGGTCTCCGTCGTCTTTCTCCAGTTTCGAGATATGTCCGATGCGAATGCCGGTCCGTTCGGACAGCTGGACTTGGGTCCATCCCTGGTCTTGACGCAATCGCCGAATGTTCTTGCCCAGTGACATGACGGACCTCTTTTGTATGCTCTGGATGAGTCTAGGTTATGCTGCAGAAGCATCATAAGCGGTCAAATTGTCACTACAGCGTTGTGTTCTCCTGCGACGTAAGATAAATTTCGCCTGTAGCGGTATTGACAGGGTTTGCAGGAGCATGGGACGACCAGCCTATACATTATGCGAAATCAAGGAGCGGACTGAATCCGGGTCCAGGCCGCGTGGTTCTAAGGCTCGGGCGCCCTCGACCGCCTCCGAACTCGCGGTCAATCTGACCGCCGAGTCAAGATCTATTTTTCTCCCAACCGCTCCATCGCCTGCAGGAAGAACTGTTCGATTTCGGCCCGGTTCGATCGTTGGGATTCGCGTTCGTCGCGGAGGATCTGATTCTCGGCACTCAGTCGCTCGACCTGGAGTCGCATCGTGCTCAATGACTCCATGAGTGCGTTCAGATCTTTTTCCCTGGCTTGGACACGGCCTTCCAATGCCGTGAGTGCGTTCTGTTTCTGGGTTAGCTCGGTTTCCAAACGTTGGATTTCTCTAAGTCGTGCGGCCGATTCGGCAAGCAGGTGTTCATGCGCCTGGCTTTTCATGTCGAACTCAGCGTTCCTGGCTTCCAACTGCGTCTTGAGCTCGGCGCTGGCCTGTTCCGCATGTTTCAGTAACAAGTCTTGGCGCACCTGGGTGTCGCGCGCCTCTGAAAACGCCTGAGATAGCCTGTCCTTGTCTATGTTGACGGCCTTGACAGTCTGACGCGCGGCGTCGATTTCATTCAGCCAAGCCGTTTGGTCACGCTCCCTACCCTCGCGTTCGGCCTTCAGCAGTTCATTCGATTGGTCGCGTTGATTGGTTAACCGGCCCAATTCCTCTTGTAGCGCCCTGATGTTCTCTGTCTGCTCGGTGAGCCGTTCAGTCTGTTCGCTTATGCACGTTTGGGCCTCGCCGACCTCGGCCTGACTTTGACGAAGGGCTGTCTGTGTCCCGATCAGCGCTTCTTTCACTTCTGACAGTTCTGTTTCCAGGACGCGGACCCGCTCTTCCAGGACGGACTTTTCCGACTGCCACTGGCGCCCCGCTTCCGTGACGGCTTGCGACCAGAGCATATTCATCGGTTCGAGCAACGTTTCTGGCAGTCGCGGTTCGTTCAGGCGCGCGCCGATCTCACCCCAGAACTCGTCCAACGCCGACAGGATCGTCTGTTGAGCGCCCTTGCCGATCGTATTTCGAATCCGATCAGCCGTCGGCCGTTCGCCGTTCTGTAACAGCTTCAGGGCGGCCTCTTTGGCCAAGGTACGCGTGCTAGTCATGATGACCTCGATCAAAATAGTGAAAAACACTAAAGTATAGTTGTTACTATATCAGTGTTTTTCGTTGACATCCCGACTATTAGTTGCGATAACTCCCATTCTCGTAACTAATATGGGATTATTAGGGATTGCCAGACACAGAGAACTGGCCCAGCTCTTGAGGTCCGGGATCGAGCAACGAAAAAGGAGCGAACGTGAGCGAAGAGACAACAAGAGATCGGAGCAGATTGGCGATCACAAGCCCCTCATCCACTCCAAATGTGGAGACACTAACGCCAGAGGATAAAAATCTTCTAAATCAATATTTTGCTGCGCGTCACGCAGACTCTACGTTACGCGCCTACCGCTCGGATTGGTCGATCTTCACCGCGTGGTGCGCAACCCGAACGCTCCAAGCACTGCCCGCTAGCGCGGAAACCATCTCTGCCTTCCTAGCCTCAGAGGCTGAGTCTGGTCGAAAGACCAGCACCCTACGCCGACGTCTAGCGGCGATTCGGCTCGCGCATCGACTATGCGGACATGAGCCTCAGACCGGATCGGAACTGGTTCGCGGGACCTTAAAAGGCATCGCGCGAACCCATGGTTCGGCGCCGAATCAGAAGGCCCCCGCCCTCGCCGATCAGCTACGTGCGATGGTGGACACACTCGATTGCACGCGTCTTCAAGGGCTCAGGGATCGCGCTATCCTCACGCTGGGATTCGCCGGGGCCTTCCGGCGCTCGGAGCTGGTGGCGTTACGCCTGGAGGATCTGAAAGAGATCTCAGGTGGATTTCGGGTGCATGTCCGCCAGTCGAAGACGGATGCGGAGGGATTGGGTCAGATCGTGCCGGTGATTCGCGGTCGGGACTATTGTCCGGTGCGCGCCGTCCGTGAATGGCTGAAGGCCGCCGACATTCGGGATGGCTGGGTGTTTCGGCGTCTATATCGGGGCGATCGAGTCGCGGAGATGCCGCTGAGCGCCCATAGCATTGCCGCAGTGGTGAAGCGCTGTGCACAACACGCTGGATTGGATCCGTCCGAATACGCAGGCCACAGCCTCCGCTCCGGTTTCATGACCTCGGCCGCACTCTCCAAGGCCAGTCTTTTCAAGATGATGGAGGTCTCTCGGCATAAGGACCCCAAGACGGTGATGATCTATATCCGTCGCAGCAATGAATTCGAGGACCATGCCGGAGACGGGTTACTTTGACTTGAGATGTCACCAGCACCGTGGGTGCTGGCAACCCGCGTGACATTACGCTGTCAAGGTAACCGAACACCAAGGAACCAGCCGATTTCGCTGTTGATCCAGCCAGGATGTGTGACCGGCAACGAATGCCCGCCGTCCGCCATCACCTCCAGTTGTGCCATCGGTATCAGCTTCGTCATCGCTTCCGCGTGTTCGCGTCGGATCACATCCCGCCCGCCGACAATCACCAGCACTGGGCAGCGAATGGCGGTCAGGTCTTCCGCTGTCAGCCTCGGTCCACTCAGCCACATACGTTTGATGCGCCGCTCCAGCTCGCCTGTACCTGGACCCGCGTCGGTCCACCAGCGGGTGAGCCAATAGGTCAAGGGATTGGATGCGCGCGCAGCCTCGGTTTGCGCCTCGTTGGTCAGACCACTAGGGTCATAGTTGGCGCTGATCGCGACGAGGCGTTCGACCCGCTCGGGCCAGCGATGCGCGAGGACCAATGCGGTGTTGCCGCCGTCGCTCCAGCCGACGATGTCGACCTTGGTGAGATGCAATGCATCCATCACGGCGAGGACGTCGGACGCAAGCTGGCTGTAGCTCATCTCGGAGTCGCCCAGCCCGGAGCGTCCGTGACCTCGGCTGTCGACCAGGACGATCTCGCGACCGGAGGCGACGAGCCAGGGCAGTTGGGAAAACCAGCTGAGACGATGGCTCAAGCCGCCATGCAGCAACAGGATGGCGGGGGCTCGCCCCAGGTAGCGCTGGTAATGGATGTCGGCGCCACCGCGATGGACGCTGCCGGTTCTCAGATCGGGATCTGCCGTATGACGCCACCAGAGATAGCGGGCGAAGTTTTCAGATATCGGCATGAGCAGCAGAAAGCCGGCCATCAGAGCGCCGATCAGGATTGCCAGGCTGCGCCCGGCCCAGTGTCGCGCGACTGACTCAGCGCCCTGCCCGCTTGCCACGCTGGCCTCGCGTAATCAGGGCCGTAATGTCCATCAGCACTACGGGCAGCGGGCGTCCGCGCGGATAGGCCAGGTACATGCTGCGCCATTGGGGGTTGAACTTCTCCTTGTACTGGCGCAATCCCTTGTAGTTATAGAAACGGTTGCCAAGCTCGTAGGCCAGCTTGAGAACTCGCTCGTCGCGTGGCGACCAGGGCGAGCGTCCGACGCCGCTCAGAGGAGCCATGCCCAGATCGAACCAGCGATACCCGGCCTCCTGGGCGTGCAGTATGAGATTGGTGAAGAGGAAGTCCATGGTGCCCGACGGCGCGTTGGGCACATGGCGCATGAGGTCGATCCCGAGTGCGTCGTGGTGACCGAAATCTTGAGCGATGCTGGCGAAGGCGACCAGAGCCCCTCCCTGTCTGACGACGGCGATCGGCCCCCAAGCCAGGAAGTCTCGCTTGAAGCTGCCGAGGGAGAAGCCCAGCTCCGCCATGTGTTTTTCCGCGAGCCAAACGTCGGAGATGGTCTGCAACTCGTCCCAGACGATCTCGTCCAGCGGTTGCGACAGGACTTCAAAGGTCATCTCCGTGCGCTTAGCACGATTGAGCACGGTGCGCAGCTGCTCCACCTTCTTGCCCTTCAGCGTGAAGTCCGCGAGCGAGACATGGGCGCTCTCGCCGAGCTTGAGCAGACGGAACCCCGCTTCGTGATAGTGGTGCAGATGGCCTTCCTCGACCTGATAGAAGACCGGCGCCAGATCGTAGGCATCCGCAAAGGAGCGAAAAGCGTAGATGGTCTCCTGAAGGTCGGCCTCGTCGCAGGCGGGATCCCCAAGGGCGATCAGATGTCCACGGCGAATGCCGTATTGGATGAGTCCCTTACCCGAAGGCGAGTAGAAGAGGTACTTGTCCCCCAGCATGGTCAGATAGGAGTAAGTCGTGTGGCCGACACCTGTGTAGAAGTCCGCCGCGCGCTCCAAGGCTGTCCGATCGGGCAGATCCACGGCGGGCTTCGGCATGGAGTACCAAGTCCAGGCCAGCCAGGCGAGAAAGGTCACCGCCATCCCGAGCAACGCGCGCGCATAGCGGGCTGAGTGCAGATGATGGTCGAACTGATCGAGATGACTGAGCAGGGTGCTGGGACCATAGAGGACGCTGCCCAAACCGGCCGCCGCCAGCAGGGTCAGGGATACGCCGGCGATCCAGCGCAGATTGCGTGCGCTGGTCAGTGCATAGCCCTGACGATCGAAGCTCGCCCGATTAGCGCGCAGCAGCATCGCCAGTACAAGCAGTAAAGCCGCAACCTCGATGTCGATCCCCTTGAGCAGACTGATGATGGAGCCGCTCAGGAGCAGGGTTTGGGTGGCATGATAGGCGCCGCGCATTCCGGCGCCGATTCCTCGCGATAGACCGAGCAGCAGGGTTCCGACCACGACGCTGGAGAAATGAAATCCCTCGCGCGCGAGCAGCGGCATGAAGCGATCCAGCACCGCCAGGCGCTCCGTCACCCCTGGAAATGCGGCGGACAGCAGCAGGACGACCCCTGCCGCGAAGGTGGCGTAGGCGAGGATCTGAGTGCTCAGGTGGCCGAGAAGACGCAACGGGATACGGCCGATCCGCAGGACCGGATGGCTTTTGAAGCGCCCCGACAGTTCCTCGATGCGGCGTCCATCCGAAAGCAGACGCGTTCCCGGCAGCAACTGGGCGGCGAACAGGAAGGGAACGAAGTAGTAGGCGACACGGAACAGCACGAGTCCAGCGGCCACACTGGCCGAGTCCGCGCCGACCCGGCTCAGGATGAGCAGCATGGCTCCCTCGAAGACTCCCAGCGCGCCCGGAACCAGACTCGCCAGCCCCAAGGTCATCGCCAGTGCGAAGGCCATCAGGACCGTGTCGAGCGGCAGGCTTACACCCGCCGCGCTCAGACAGAGCCAGAGCAGCACCCCGGTTGCGATCCAGTCCAGCGTGGAGACCGTAACCAGACCGAACCGTTGTGCGGTCCCCAGCGACGGGGTGTCCGCGAGCCAGCGACGATGCAAGGGACCGCGTCCGGCGATCAGCATGAACAGCGGCCAGTAGAGACTCACGGCGGCCAGTACGCTCAGGGCCAAAGGCTCGGGGATCGCCGTCCATTGCAGCATATCGCGGTGAGCGAGGAGCAGGATCGTCGCCAGGACGGAGAGCCCCAGCGGCATGCTGATCACGACCAGCGCCGCGCTGCCGACCGCCTTGGCCGGCGGCACGCCCGCGTTGGTCATCCCCAGATAGCGGATGCCCGAGCCGGTCATCCCGGAGAAGCCGACGACATTGTTCAGGGCACTGGCGACCCAGGCACAGCGCATCAGGTCGGAGGACTTGATGTACGACAGCATCAGCCAGCGCCGCAGGAGGAGATCGTACAGCGTATTGAGCGAGGCAGTCGCCAGCCCGGCGAGCAGCAGCGCGGTGGTTACGGCCAAACTGATGGACTGAAAGGAGCGATGGATCCCAGCGATATCCAGTTGCCGCAGCTCATGCCAGCCCAAGACGCCGACGGCCGTCAGCGCCAGGACGGGTAGCAGCCAGCGCAGCACCAGACCGATGTCCTTGGGCCAGCCGGTCTCCGCCTCCTGCGGCGTTTCGGGTTCCGGGCTGGCATCGTCGTTAAGGGGCTCGTCCGCGCGAACGGTGCGATCTGATCCATGGAGACTGTCTTGCTGCATTCTTCGCATATCCCGCATTCGCATGATGATGCCGCCTCAGTCGGCTCAATACACTCTCGACCCATCAATGCGCCATTCGTTGGCCTCGGCCTAGCCGAGCCAGCAGGGCTTTAGCGCGGGCCGATCTGGGTCCGAAGGCCCATTTGAGCGCAAGACCGGAGCCGAAAGCCAGCAGGATGATGACCGCCACCAGGGCGGCGAAGACGCTGTCGTCGATGATGCCGAGCGAGCGCCCTACCCCAACGAAGATGAGCGCGACCTCGCCGCGCGGCAGCATGCCGAGCGCAACGGTTGCGCGGTCGACCTCCGGTCCGGCCAGCAGTGCGGCGGGCAGCTTGCCGAGCACCGCCGCTAGGAGCAGCGCAGCGGTCAGCAGCAGGGTATGCCACTGCAGAAAGACCGTCAGGTTGACCTGCATGCCGATCAGCAGGAAGAAGATGGGCGTGAAGACAGCAATCAGCGGCATCAGCATCTCTTTGGTTTTGTCGCGCAAGGAATCATCCGAGAGGATGAGCCCGGCCGCGAAGCCGCCGACGGTGCCGCTGAGGCCTAGCGAGCTGCACAGCCAACCGAGCAGTAAGGCGAAGGCGAGCGGCGCGAGAAAGCGGTTCTCGGCGGGCCGGATGCGGTTGAGCTGCTGGGCCAGGGGGCGGCCCAACTGATCCCCGAAGAGCACGATGACGGCGAGAAAGGCGCCGCTGGAGGCCAATAGCCAGGCGACGGCGGGCAGGTCCAGATGGCCCTTGACGACCAGCTCGATAGAGAGCGCGAGCAGCACCAGTCCGATCATATCGTTGAGCACGCAGGCGCCGAGGATCATCCGCCCCTCGGAGGTGTCGGCCTTGCCGATGTCTTCGAGCATGCGGGTGGCGACCCCGATGCTGGTCGCACTCAGGGTCGCGGCAATGAAGAAGCGCCCGGCGCCGGAGAGATCGACCGGCAGCATCCAGATCACCAGAAGCCCGATCACCAGTGTACCCAACGCGCCGGCCACGGCCACCCGTGCTGCGTCCGATCCGACGCTGCGCAGCTGATGGATGCCGGTTTTGAGCCCGACGTGGAAGAGCAGCAGGATGATGCCCAGGCTGGAGAAGAGCCACAGGCTCAAGCTGGTATTCACGTTGGCCAGGGCATGGTCCCCAGTGAGCAAACGCAGCACCTCATGTCCGCGCCCGCCCGGTGCCAGCTCCCCGGCGCCGAAGACCTGCCCTGCCGCCTGCGCGACGGAGACGCCGCCCTGCCAGACCTGATCGAACACCGGACTGGCGGCGCCATAGTTCATGACGAAGCTAAAAAAGGGCAGACCGACCCAGTATCCCAGGTTGCCGATTAGGACGCCGATCAGCAGTTCGCCAAGCACCGCCGGTTGTCGGTAGCGATCGGTGAGCCAGCGGGCGATGAGAACCATGGTCATCAGCAGTGCCAGTTCGAGCATGATGCTGGAAAAGGGATGCAGGATCATCGAGTGTGTCGAGGAGGATGGATACATGACGCGTACCCCTAAGGTTGAGGAACAATGGCCGACCCATGAGCCCAGGCACGCATGCCGCTTGCGCACCTGGTCGATGGCCTGTTCTCAGCACGTATCGAGCCAACCTGTACGCGGCCCAGACTGGGTAACGCGCAGCGAAAACCAGGAATAGTTCAGACTCGACCGCTCTACACGTCCGTAAGGGTGAATCATGCGCCTGCGTTCATCCGGGCTACGGCGTCGAATTTCGAGGTGCGTTGGTGAATTTGCACCAAGCTCCTTGGGTCTCGTCGACCAGACAGTGACTCGATCTCCCCCCGACTCCAGCCATGCAGGCGCGAGACATCCTGCATCGATGCGGCCTCATCGATGTTGGCAAACAAGATGCAATGCGCTGGTCAGAGCGGCGCGATCGGACGCGTCGTAACGGTTCGAGTCCAGGAGGCCGGTCGTCCGGCATCTTGAAATTCGAACCAGGCATTCCCGCGATACGAACCGGAGATCACAGTCATGTCGAATCAACTCGCACATTTCGAAAAGCGTATCCCTATCGATAAGCTGATCCATTCAGAGAAGCTCGCGCAGCTCGGTAGTACGATCACCGAAGGAATCGATCGTCTGATTCCACGCCCCACGACTCCTGTCGGCAAATTCGGTATGGCGACCCTTCCCTACCTGGTGCTCTACGTGATTGCGGTCGTACTCATCGCCATGACCGACCACAATCCAGCCTCAACAAAAGACATCTGGAATTACTTTATTCCGCTTGTCGCCATCGTTTCCACCGTGAGTAGCTGGGGCCACCACGCCGGCGACATCTGGCAAACTCGGTCTCGCTACATCTTGCGGCAGCTGGTGCACTGGGGCGCGCTGCTACTGGTTGTTCACCTGCTCTTTCAGTCGGATGTCCAGCACTTCCTCAAGGCCGAGACGGATGGCTTCGTCATCATCTATATCCTGGGGCTGGCCAGCATTCTGAGTGGTGTGTATCTGGACTGGAAAATGGCGGTCTTCGGGCTTTTCCTCATTTTCAGCGGCGTCATCATCGCCTTCCTGGATGACAATGCCTTGCTGATCGTGATTGGGGGTACAGCTACCATGGCCGTCATTGGAACCGCTTTCATCTGGATCAAGCATCATCAGCGAACTGATGTTCAGAGTGGCTGATCTCGTTGAGATTTCGTTCTTTTTTGTTAGCCGGACTGAATGGTCCGGTTTTTTTGGGTGGTGTCGTTTGTTTTATTTGTGTGTGTTATTAACAAAATGTTGAACTGGCATAATGTTGTTGCGATTTGGTTATGGGAAACGGGAATGATGGGCACGCGCTTCTAGCGAGCGCGACGGCGCGTCGAATGCGGAAAAGACCCGGTCAAATCAGAGGCCGACGCCAGCAGAACCTGGCGCCGCCCGATGGTGAGGCCCTGACTCAGAACAGGGTATAAATGAAGGGCGCTACAGCCGAACCCTGCGCCAAGACGATCAAGACGCCGAGCAGCAGCATGACGATGATGATCGGCGCGAGCCAAAACTTCTTGCGCTCGCGCATGAAGCCCCAGAGGTCTTTGAGAAGATCCAGCATCAGTAAGGTTTCTCCATGGATTCAGGTGTGGCCTCTTGGCTTGGCTCGCGATAGCTCTCGGCATCCAGCAGCAGACGACGCTTCATGGGGTCGTTCCCGGCCAGACGCATGATGAAACCCGCAGGCACGAAAACGACGAAAAAGACGAGGCTCAGGATGAGAGGTGTCGTCACGCGGCTCATCAGGAGCCCCAGACGCATCCAGCCGCGATAGACCGGGCGGAGCGAACGCGGTGCGGCCAGCCCCCAGAGCATCAGGACGGCGGCCGAGGGCCATGGCCAGATCGGGAACCGCAGGTCGAACAGCCAGGGCAGGATCAGCCCGAACAGCGCCACGACGATGGCGGCGGTGGTCAGCGCGAAATGGCGAAGTCCCTGGGCATCGAGCTCGGGAATAGGATGCATGGGCGGTACCTCAGTCCAGCTCGAACGTGTGTTGCCAGCTTTGATCGCGTGGTTGCGCCGGCTGCTCGGATTTGGTAATCAGGCAATTCTCCAGCACCAGATAGTCCATCTCTGTGCGCATGAAGCAGCGATAGGCATCCTCGGGGGAGCCGACGATGGGTTCGCCGCGCACGTTGAACGAGGTGTTGACCAACAGCGGACAGCCGGTGCGCTCGGCGAAGGCCGCGATCAGCCGATGGAAGCGCGGATTGGTCTCGGCATGCACGGTCTGAAGCCGGGCCGAGTAGTCGACATGGGTGATGGCCGGGATCTGCGAGCGAGGCACCTTCAGTTTGTCGATGCCGAACAGCCGCTGCTGGTCGTCGGTCATGGCGATACGCCGGGACTCCGCGACCGGCGCGACCATCAGCATATAGGGGCTCTGCCCCTCATGCGCGAACCAGTCCGACACCCGCTCCGCCAGTATCGCCGGCGCGAAGGGTCTGAAGGATTCCCGATACTTGATCTTGAGGTTCATTACCGACTGCATTCGGGCGCTGCGCGGGTCGCCAATGATGGAGCGCCCACCCAATGCGCGCGGGCCGAACTCCATTCGGCCCTGGAACCAGCCGATGACCTGCTCGTCATCGAGCAACGCCGCCAGCCGTGTCATCAAGGCGTCGTCGTCCATGCGCTGGTACGGGATGCCCGCGCCATTCAGATAGGTCTCGATCCGGTCATTGTCGAATGAGGGACCCAGATAGGCACCCTGCATGCGGTCGCTGTCGGCGCCAGACCGGGGGCGGTCCAGATACTGGTGCCAGACCGATAGCGCAGCGCCCAGAGCACCACCGGCATCGCCCGCCGCAGGCTGAACCCAGATCTCCTTGAATGGCCCCTCCCGCAGCAATCGCCCGTTGGCGACGCAATTCAACGCCACGCCGCCGGCCAGGCAGAGGTGGTCGACGCCCAGCTCCCGATGGACCGTCCGCCCAAGGCGCAGCACGACCTCCTCCGTCACGGACTGAATGGAGCTGGCCAAGTCCATCTCCCGCTGCGTGAGTGGCGATTCTGGCCGGCGCGGCGGACCGCCAAAGAGCCGATCGAAGGCCCGGTTGGTCATGGTCAGGCCGTTGGCGTAGTTGAAATAGCGCATGTCCATGCGAAAGGTGCCGTCGTCCTTCAGCGACAGCAGATGATCGAGGATCAGGTCCCTGTACTTCGGCTCGCCGTAGGGAGCCAGCCCCATCAGCTTGTACTCGCCGGAGTTGACCTTGAAGCCGGTAAAGTAGGTGAAGGCCGAGTAGAGCAGCCCCAGTGAATGCGGGAACTGGATCTCCCACTGAGGCGTCAGCCGATTACCGTCACCGAGCCAGACCGAGGTGGTGGCCCACTCGCCGACGCCGTCCATACAGAGCACCGCAGCACGCTCGAAGGGACTCGGAAAGAATGCCGAGGCCGCGTGCGCCTGATGGTGTCGGGTAAAGAGCAGCGGGGGCAGATCCGCCGCTGCGATGTCGCCGAGCGCGGCGAGTTCCTTGTGCAGCAGGCTCTTGAGAAGGAGCTTTTCCTTCAGCCAGATCGGCATGGCGGCCAGAAACGAGCGCAGTCCGCTAGGCGCATAGGCCAGATAGGTCTCCAGCAGACGCTCGAACTTGATCAGCGGCTTATCGTAGAAGACGACATGATCGAGATCCGCCAGCGCAAGACCGCCCTCCTCCAGGCAGTAGCCGATCGCCTCGACCGGAAAGTCGGCGTCATGCTTTTTACGCGAAAAGCGCTCCTGCTGTGCGGCGGCCAGGATCTCGCCGTCACGCACCAGGCATGCGGCGCTGTCATGATAATATGCGGAAATACCGAGAATATTGACAGCCATGGACTTCGCTGGACCGACAGGGACATTGGGCGCGCAGTATAGCGAATTCCCAATGGGCTGACTCAGTGGCCCTGGAATTCCCTGCCATCGCCCAAGTACGCAAACAAAACAACCTGCGGATACCCTGATGCGAAGAATGCTGTTCGTCTTGGTCTGGCTGCTGTTAGTCTTCCTCCTTCTGGAGGGGGCGGGATTTGCGTTCTACAAGCTCGAAATCAGCCAGCCGATCAGCGATTACGGCTATCCCGCAGGTCTGATCGTCGCGCATCCCCAACTGGGCTATAGCTACCAGCCGAATTTCTCGGGGCATTTCAAGGGCTCTGCGTACCAGGACATCCCGATCGAGATCAACGCTCAGGGGTTCCGCGACCGCGATTTCAAGGCACAACCCGGTGATGGCATGCGGATCGCGGTACTGGGCGACTCGGTCGTGTTCGGTGCGGGCGTGCGCCAGGACGAGCGATTCACGGAGTGCCTCGACCGCGCGGACGAAACCGGCCAGACGGGCCAACGCCTACTCAACCTGGGCGTGAACTCCTATACCTTCGGCCACTATCTGACGCTGGCGCGTCTGAATTTCCTGGGTGCGAACCCGGATGCGGTCCTGGTCGGCATCACCCTGAACGACTTCGCGTCAATGGACGACAACGGACCGGCACGACGTGCCCAGCGCTATGCCAAGGAATGGCACAAGCCCGACTGGGTCGCCCGCGTGCAGGAGCGTATCGGCCGAACCTATGCCGTGCGCTTCCTGCGCGAGATCCGCACGCGATTCACCTATGCCATGTTGAATGCCGACGAGCGCGAGGACTATCACACGAAATGGATGCGTACCGTGGTCGCGGGCTGGCAGTCCGACGAAAACAGACAGCGGTTCGAAACCGGGCTCGACGCATTCTCGGCTTTGCTGAAAGGCAGGTACACCCCCTTCGGCTTCATTCTCTTTCCGGAGCTGAACGCGCTGCGCAATCCCGCAGAATTCGGTGCCCCGCGCAGACTGGTCCGTGAGCTGCTCGACCAACGCGGTCTGCACTACTGCGACCCCTACGACGATTTCGCCCGCCAAAGCGATCTCGGCGCACTGTTCCTCGCCCGAGACGACATCCACTACAGCCCCAAGGGACACCAGATCCTCTGTCGGTCCGTCGAGCGCTGTCTCGACAGACTGGAACTCACGGGCAGGCTCGACGGAAGCGCACCCGATCAGGCGGCGCGGGCACCTTCCAGTGAATAGCCGCGCAGATTGAGCGAGAAGTGCTCGAGCGCCTGGATGCCCGTTGCCTCCGCCTGCTGACACCAATCCTGAAGTATGTCGAGCAGCGCCTCCTGAGTCGGCGCGCGCCGCTCCCAGATATCCTGCAAGCGTTCCTTGAATTGATAGACCGTCGCCAAGGTCTGGTGCTGAGACAGTAGCTGCTCGACACGCAGCCGCGCGGCGGCATCCAGGCGCGAGCCCTCTTTCGCCAGCAGTTTTCTCGACCTGCGTACGAGACGCCGGCAATGATGCGCATCGCGACAGAGTTCCGCGCGCACGACCGGCGTCAGCACGTCCTTACCATAGCGGGCGATCACGTGCATCCGGCTCAGGATGATGGCGCTCAGCGTATCCAGATCCATCTGCCGTTTCCCCGGAATAATGATCGGCTCGGGGGCGACCCGTCTCACCTTCGCCAGCCGCAGCATGCAGAGCAGACGAATGTAGAGCCATCCCAGATCGAACTCCCACCACGTGGACGACAGACGCGCCGAACTCGGGAAGGCGTGATGATTGTTGTGCAGTTCCTCCCCACCGATCAGGATTCCCCAGGGCATGAAATTGGTCGAGGCATCCGGCGTTTCGAAGTTCCGATAGCCCGCATAGTGGCCAATGCCATTGACCACGCCGGCCGCCCAGATAGGAATCCACAGCATCTGCACCGCCCAGATGACAACGCCATAGACGCCGAACAACAGCAGATCGACAAACAGCATCAGACCCAGACCGTGCGAGCGGAAACGGCTGTAGAGGTTGCGCTCCACCCAGTCGTTCGTCACCCCCTTTCCGAAGCGCTCCAGGGTATCGGCATCGCCAGTCGCCTCGGCATAGAGTTCAGCACCCTCGGTCAGCACCTTGCGCAGACCGAAGACCTGGGGGCTGTGCGGATCCAGCGCGGTCTCGCATCGGGCGTGATGACGGCGGTGCACGGCGACCCACTCCAGCGTCACCATGCCGGTGGTGAGCCAGAGCCAGAAACGGAAGAAATGCGACACGACCGGATGGAGATCGATCGCGCGATGGGCCTGGGAGCGATGCAGGAAAATCGTCACTGCAGCGATCGTCACGTGGGTCAGTGCAAGGGTGACAAGCACCGCCTGCCAGGCACCGATATCGAGGATGCCGTAGAAGGTCATGGAATCTCCGGATCGAGGTGAGGAGCGAAGATCGTTAGACTCGATACGCGATACGGACGTCTTTCGTTGGTCTATCGATCGGTCTCTTCGGAAGTCTGGCCGGCCGTCAGTTTTCCAATCGGGTTATCTACTCAATTCCCGAGCGATGCCCGACCGCGCGGTCACGACGCCCACAAATCGTGAATGCGATACAGGCCGAGGAGGTAGCGCAACTGTTGACGGTTGGTCGCCCCCAGGCGCTGGGACAGCCCACTCAGCAGTTTGTTGGCGTAAGCGGGGGTGATTTCCTTGCCGTCGATATTTTTCAACGGACGTCCGGTGGTCAGGAACTCGAGGATCTTCCGCTCCTTTTCGGAAAGGTCCGAGAGATGGGCGAGCATCATGGTCTTGCGGCACAGCGGATCGGCATAGATACGGTCGTGGAACAGACGAACGAGATTGCGCAGCACCTGGAAATGCTCATCGAGCAGCTTGCGGAAGCTCGCTTCCTTGTCGCGACTCACCAGGCTGGCGCCAGCGATCTCCTCCTTGTCGCTGAGCGTCGGAATAGAGATCCCATTGTATAGGCCGTAGTCGTGGCGAGCGATCTCGATGACGGTTCGCTCCTGAGGCTCCAATATCCCGCGCTCGTCCTCAAGCCACCAATCGATCGGCGCCACGTCACCCTGCAGGATGCGTTTGATGGTGAAGTCCTGATCGGTGAGCCCGGCTTCTACATAGTGTTTCAGAAAGGCCGCATCGAAGCCTTCCGAGCGCAGGAGCACGGGAGAAGCGCCCTCCTCCTTTTGGGAACACAGAAGATACGAACTATAGATAATGCCGTCGAATCCGAGCCGGATGACGGCTCGCTCCAATGCTTCGAAACATTGCTCGACGCCTTTCGCGTCGCAGAGTTCGCTGACGTAATCGACAATCAGTTGCATACGTTGGACTCGTTACGCCGCGAAGTGGTCGAGCACGAACTCGAAGGTATCCACGGCGAGGTCGGGGCGACCTTGAACCGGCATCGACACGCGCAGCGCAAGCTGATCCAGCTCGTTCAAGGTGAGGTCATAGCCGGTGAGCGGTCCGCGTAAGGGCATGGGAATGCGATGTGCGCGCAGAGCCACGAATTGACGCCAGCCCATGCCGTCGGAAGCTTCGAACTCCAGGCTGCCTTGGGCGGGATAGCGCAGACCGCTCCCCTCGAAACGATTGACGAACGGCTCACCCTCCAAAGGCGCAAGCTGCACGAAACGCGTGCGACTGCGAATAAGCAAGAACAATTCCTGGTCGCGCCTCCCGGAGCAGAGAAGAAACCACGCGGTCTTCAATGACACTCTGGGCAGACCCTCTTCGCGGGACCCGCTCTCCAAACGCACCAGGCGCAGATCGGTATCCGCCGCCGGAACAAACTTCAGGATGCTGGCCCGCAACGATTCGTCGGCCATCAAACGCCCCCAAGGACCGACCTCCGGATCGGTTCGCAACAGCGGCAAGAAATCGTTCAAGCCGAGACAATCGGCGAGCTTGCGGGCCGGCTCCTTATCCACGCACTCCCCGTTCCATGCCTTGCGCACGATACCGACGCTCATGGTCTCGGGCACGCGGATCCGCTTTCGGTAGAGGATCTCCAACTGCTGCGGCGAATCGATCCCTAACTTGCGTGCATAGGAGCGCACTTTCTCCGCATCGAGCGTCACACAGCGATTTCGTCGAGCTGCCATTGAGGCCCACTTCCACACGCGATAGGGACTAAGAGGTCCAAAAATACCGGAGTCGCCCCGGCCGGGAAAGAGGGCGAAGTCATAGAAACGGTGAGCATCTGCAGCGCCGTATCAGGGTGCGATTCAGATGGACCGGCTGCGCAAGCGACAGACAACCCCTTAACCGTCTTAAAAGCGCCTTAACCGTTCCCACAACAGCCGCGTCCAGGGATAACTTGCCCTTCGCGCATTAGCAGTCAGGACGTCTTGACCATCTGTTTTCTTCTTCGAACGGAGGTCAAAGCATGACAATTCAGAACCCAGCGGCAGTCCTCGACAGGCTGCCGGTAGCGGCGTGCGTCGCCCCGCCTTGGAGCGACGCTCAGGGAAGCCTGTGCGAGATCCGAATGAGTCAAGGCGGCACCGAACTCGTCCTGGAGCCTGGGTCCAAGGGTATCGAGCAGCGTCGCATCCGAGACGGGATCTGGGATCTGCGTCAGCGCGTCTACTCGCGCAAGTTTCCGGATGTGAACACCCTGCGCAACGACCCTTACGACGCCCAATCCTGCGTCATCTACGCCTGCTCCCCCGAGGGACGGGTGTGCGCGACCGCTCGGATCGCCTTCGACGGCGCCCTGGGCATCCCGGAGGCCGCCCTGGTGGATCGGCTGGTGGACGGCTATCGGCGCGACGGCATCCAGTTCGCGGAGCTGGGCCGCTTCATGATCGACGACGAGGGCCGGGGCTTACTCAATGCCTTTTATCGGGCCTATTTCGAGCTCGGCGCTACCTGGGGGATCCAGCTCTATCTGATGTTCGTCCCGGACAACAAGGTCACGCTCTACCGGCGGTTGATGGACGCCCAGGTCGCGATCTCATTCCGCGATCTCACCTTCGGCGGAAACCATCCCTACGTGTGTATGGAATGGTGGCTCGACCGGACGCGGCCACGCTTCTTCTCCTGGAGCGGGGCGAGCCGATCCGGCGATGCAGCGGCCGTGCGGGTTCGGGAGGAGGACGCGCGATGAGTGCCGAAGCCTATCCGAGCACGCTGTGGAACGGCTACGCCCGCTCCCATGCCTCCGTCACGACCTCCTTTCAATTGTCCCTCTATCGCGAAGCGGCGGCCCAGCTCGACGGAGACGTTCTGGACTGCGGCTGCGGCACCGCCCGGATCGCACCCTTCCTGGCCGACGATCCGGCGGTGACCTCCTACACCGGCGTTGATCTGGCTCCGGACATGGTGCGGATGGCGCGCTGGACGATCGAGCGGCTGGACCGGGAGCGATTCGGTATCGAGCAGGGCGCGATCGAAACGGTACAGGGGCAATACGACAGCGCCGTCTCCATTCACAGCTACTATGCGTGGCCACGTCCGCTCGACGTCCTGGCGCATATCCATCGCATCATGCGCCCGGGTGGGCGCTTCGTCTTGGTGACGCCCAACCCGCGACTGGACATGGCGCGCCTGCTCCGGGAATCGTCCAGAGAACTGCTGGCGCACCCCGACTTTCCCGAATTCGAGCGTCTCAATCTCGAGTTCGCCGACAATCCGGGAGCCGCCTTCGTGGAGATGGACCTGCTGATCGGACAGTCGCGCGACACGGGCTTCGAGGTCCAGGAATGTCACCAGCGCCATTATCTGGGAGGCGTCAACCTCTTGGTGCTGTCGAAGCCCTGAATCGGGCCGCACACCAAGGAGGTCAGGCGATGCACACGAAGCCGGCCCAGTGAAAGGGATGCGCGAAGGGGCGCTCTCCGGGCGCTCTGCCCGGAGGATCGTCCGATACCCATTTGATTCGCATCGACCCCGAGCCGCAGTCGGCATTCAGATCGCCGGCCGCTCGAACCCTCGGATCCAATTGCTGGACCAGCGACTGGAGTTCGTCTCCGGGCGCATCCCTCAGCCACCTCTGAGCCGCACGCAGGGCGGCCGGGGCCGATACCCCGGCATGCAGGTATTCGTACAGCTTGAGCATCAGGAGCCTGGTGGATCGATCCGACACCGGCCACAGAGAGCAGATGACCGCGCTCGCACCGGCCCCGAGAAAGGCGAGCGCCAGACCGTAGGTCTCGTCGGGCAGTTCGCGGTATTCGGCAATCCCCGTCTCGCAGGCGGACAGGACCACGAGCGTCTCGGACCCGAGTCGGATGCGCCCCAGGATCTCCGACAGGCGCAGGATCTCACCCCCTGCCATCATCAGACCGGATGCCTCCGGGTGGCGCCACCGAAAGCGGCCGTGACAGGCAAAGTGCAGGTAATCCAGCGGTCCGGCCCTGGAGACGGCGTCCAGCACGCGCTGTTTGGTGGCGCGCTTGCCCAGCAGACTCGCCTCGCTCTCGAACAGGGCGCCCAGCATGTTTCCCTCGGCCCGGCTGTGTGGCAGATCGCCGGTGGGATCGGCGACCGAGAGCAACCGGCGCCGACCAGTATCCCGCGCAACAAACGCCGAGGCATTGGATAGCCCGCCCACCGCGCTCACCAGATCGAAGCGATTCAGGATCTTTCGCTCGCCGCCGCGCAACATCGATGGAGGAAACAGCGATAAGGCGCCGGAGGGGGCGATTCGCAGGCGTCGAACCGAGGCCGGCAAGGCATCCAGGACCTGCCACAATGGGGCGAGATCCCCGTCCAATGTCTGGGCGACCCGCTCCATGGCCCGGGAGAATGCGGCGGGGTCGCCCTGTTCGAGGAGCACCTGGTAGCCGTCGAGCCAGCTCGATTCGCGGCCGGCCTTGCGCTCGAAGAGCGACTCCAGGGCCGCGCGGTCGAGTCCGGTCAAACGCACCAGCCGCACGGGTTGCGCCCGATCGTCCGCGCAGGCGACGAACACCGGCAGGTCGCGCCCGTCCAGGGGCGGGACGCAGAAGGCGATGACGGCCTCCCCTGGAGGCGGAAAACTCGGATCGGCATCGCCCGCGTCGAGCGCACCCGATGTCTGTCCGGCCCCGAGCAGCGCCCGATGCACGAGCCCCCGCCCCTGGATCAGGAATGCGAACGCATCCGCGAGATTTCCCTGCTCGGCAATGGCAAGCACCCCAAGATTCTTGGTGGCGCTGGCGGCACCGATCAGGCGACGCATCTCGTACCAGTTGCCGAGTCCGGCGATGGCATCCCCCAGGAATCGCATGATGTCTCGGGCAATGCGCTCGACCTGCGGCCAGTTGCCGGTCTGCGTCTCGGTCAGGGCCAGGCTGTGCTGGGAGCGCAGCCAATCCGAGGGAAAGCGTTCGAGCGTGCGTACCGAAAGCGCCGCGCGCAGGTGGCCCCGAGAGCGCTTCAGGTTGGCCTCCGGATCGCCCCGAGCGCGTTTGCGGTATGCAACACCGAGATTGTGCTGCACGCGCGCCCAGTCGTCGGCGAAACCGGCGCGCTTCCAGACGCGCAGCGCCGCGCGATAGTGTCCGATGGCGGATTCGACGTTCTCGGCCCGATCCCCGGCGATGCGCGAGCGGTACATGCTTCCCAGATTGTTGTGGAGACGCGCCCACTCGGTATTGGCGGGGAGTGCTTCATGGATCCTGAGCGCCAGGCGTCCGAGCGCGATCGCATCCTCCATGTTCTCTTCGCGATCGCCGGCGATCCGAATCTCGTAGGCGTGGGCCAGGTTCGCCGCACAGCGGCAGTAGAGATCCGGATAGTCATGGGGGGTGAAGATCGTCAGCGCGCACCGGTAACGATCGATGGCCCGCTCGATGTTCTCGCGCGGATCGCCGACGATTCGCTGCAGGAAGGCGTTACCCAGATTGGCTTGAGAGGAGGCCCACAGGCGTGGGTGACGTTCCGGGTTCAGGCGGTCCCCGATGCGCGCGAGACAGGCCATTGCGCGCTCGAGATTTTCCGCGCGCCGTCCTCTGATACGGCGCCGCCAGGCGACTGAGCAGTTGCTCAGGGTCCGCGCCCAGGTCACAGGGTTGGTCTCGGGAGAGCAGAACCTCAGGGCTTGCTCGTAGGCGCCGAGCGCTTGCTCGATGTAGTCGGCCGCACCTTCTCCCGGCATCTGCACCAGGATATTGGCTCGCATGCGCTGCAGCCGCGCCCAGCTTTCCCCCTCGGGGACAACCGACAGGATCGCATCCACTTCGGCGAGTCTGGCCAGCCCGCTCCGCTCGCCTTCCACCGGACCGCCCACTCGCTCCAAGAGTTGCTCGATCGCGGCCGCATCTAAGCGGACCTCTTGCCTCGCCCTCGACGGATTGCCCATAACGAGGTGCAAGGATCGGTTCTTCTCCAGTCAGGCGCAGCGAGCGTATTAGCGTGTTGATAGGGATGCACATCCTTGTGCGATCTTGGTCTGGACCTTCAGCTTCACGTTTTGGAGCGCGTGCCTCAAGGTTCCATTTCGAACCTTGACAGCACGACCATATCGTGAAAATGAGAGCGCGAGCGGGCGTGCACGCTAAGGTGAAAGCTCAATAGCGATTGTCGAACACCCGCGAGGTCTTCTTTTCGCTGCGCGGTAGATCGCCGATGGCGACCGCCTTGGGAACGACGCTCAGTCCGACGCGCTCCTTGCAGAGACGGCGCAGCTCGGCCTCCACACCTTCCAGGTGTGCGCCCGGCAGCGTCTCGAAGAGGACGGTCATGACATCCTTGCCTTCGAGATGGTCGATCATGACCTGGAACTCGCTGCTCGCGCCCTCGATCTGATGCAGGATCTCGTCGATCAGGGCCGGATAGACGATGACGCCCTTCACCTTCACCATGTCGTCGGTGCGGCCAAGGATGTCGTCGATGCGCGGGAAGGTCGAGCCGCAGGGACAGTCGCCGGGGACGAAGCGCGTCAGATCGTGAGTGCGGTAGCGAACGAGTGGCGCGCCCTGCTTGCGCAGCGTGGTGATGACCAGCTCGCCGATCTCCCCTTCCTTAACCGGATTGCCGCTGTGCTGATCGATGATCTCGAAATAGAGAAAGTCGTTCCAGTAATGCATGCCGCATTCATGGTCGCACGAGATACCGATGCCCGGACCATAGACCTCGGTCAGCCCATAGATGTCGTAGAGCTGAACGCCCAGTTCGTTGGCGATGCGGCGGCGCATCTTGTCGCTCCAGCGCTCCGAGCCGATGATGCCCTTGCGCAAATGGACCTTGTCGCCGATACCGCGCCGCTCGATCTCCTCGGCCAGCAGCAGCGCGTAGGACGAGGTCGCGCACAGCACCGTGCTTTTGAGGTCCGTCATCATTTTAAACTGACGATCCGTGTTGCCCGGACCGATCGGGATGACCATGGCGCCGATCCGCTCCGCGCCGGCCTGGAAACCGAGCCCGGCCGTCCAAAGACCGTAACCCGGGGTGACATGGATGCGATCCCTGTTGGTCACGCCGGCCATGCCGTAGCAGCGGGCGAACATCTCGGCCCAATCCGCAACGTCCTGCTGGGTATAAGGAATGATGACCGGGGTGCCGGTCGTCCCCGAGGACGAGTGAATACGCACCACCGCCTCATCCGGAACGGCCTGCAGACCAAGCGGATAGGCATCGCGCAAATCGGCCTTTTCGGTGAATGGAAGCTGCTCGAAATCTTCCCAGCCTCGGATACCGTGGAGATCGATGCCCGCGAATTTCTCGCGATAGAAGGGACTTTTGTCGGTGATTCCGTTGACCAGACCGAGGATGGCATCGAGCTGTGCCGGCGTCTTGAATGGGGATTCGCTCACGGAGATTCTCTCTACTCTCGCCTGAAAGGCGTTGTCGGTGATTAGGCGGCGCTCACGGATCTGGCGCTCGCATGCAATGCCTGGATGTTCAGATCGACGAAACGCGCCCGCACCGATTCACGGATGGCGGTTTCGAGCTGTTCGAGCGTAAAGCCGAGCGCGCCCAATGCCGCAGCCGCGCCGAGCAAGGCGACGTTCAGCACCTTCGTCGAGCCGATCTCGGCGCAGATGGCGTCTCCGTCGACCACCGCCAATCGCGCACCGCAGCCGTCGAGTCGCTCCAGCATCGCCTGGCCGCTGTAAATGGCGCTGGCTGGAGACGCTGCGACGGGCGCGACCGGATGCGCGTTGGTGACGATGGTACCGCCCGGACGCAGATAGCCGAGGCTGCGGACCGCCTCGCCCGGCTCGAAGCCGATCAGTACGTCGGCCATGCCGGGTGCCATGAGCGGCGAGGCGATGGGGGTATCGGAAACGCGCAGATGACTCACGACCGAGCCTCCACGCTGCGCCATGCCGATGGTCTCGGAGGTGCGGACCTGAAGTCCGGCGTCCATGGCGGCGCGCGCCACCAGCTTGGAGGCCAGCACCGTCCCCTGACCGCCGACCCCGGCGATGATGATGTTCGTATGCAGGCTCATCGTCCCTCCTCCACTAGTGCGATCCGTTCGATGGCATCGAAGGGGCACATCTGCGCACAGAGGTCGCAGCCGTAACACAGATCGTCGTCGATCCGCATCCGGCCGTCGACCCGACTGATGGCCGGACAGCCGAGGCGGGTGACGCAGAGATTGCAGCGACAGGCCTCCTCGTCGATCACATAGCGCGGACCGGACGGCGCGACATGGATGCAGGGCGCCTCGAAGATGAGCGCGGAGACGCCCTGCGCCGTCGCCTCGACCGCGCGCAATACCGCCTCCTTGGACGCCTCGTGCTGGAGCGGGTCGCAGGACTCGATATGCTGGACGCCCAGACCGCGCAGCACGGTCGCGATGTCAATCTTAGCGGCGATCGTGCCCATCATGGTCTCGCCCGTTCCCGGATGCGGCTGCAATCCGGTCATGGCGGTGGTGGAGTTGTCCAAGACCACCAGCACGATCGGCGTCTGGTTGTAGACGGCGTTGATGACGCCAGGAATCCCGGTATGGAAAAAGGTCGAGTCACCGATGAAGGCGAAATGCACCCTGTCCGGTTCGACCACATGAAGACCCTGGGCGACCGTGACGCTCGCACCCATACAGAGACAGGTATCCACCATATCGAGCGGCTTGGCGTTGCCGAGCGTGTAGCAGCCGATGTCGCCCGCGAAGACCGCCTTGCGCTTGCGCATCGCCTCCTTGACCGCCAGGAAGGAGGCGCGATGCGGACAACCGGCGCAGAGCACCGGCGGACGCACTGGAGGTTCGGCAACCTGGATGTCCGGCGCGGCGGCGCAGGTCGCGGCCGGTGTGAATTCAACCCCGAGGAACCCGGCCAGCGCCTGGGTCACGGAATCGACGCCGTTCTCACCGGCCTGTTGGACATGACCGCTGCCCTTGCCGAGCACGGTCACCGGGATATGGCACTCGCCCGCCAACCGCAGCAGCTCGCGCTCGATCACCGGGTCCAGCTCCTCGACGACCAGCACCTGGTCCAATCCTTCGAGGAAATCGAGCCCCAGGCGGCGCGGGAACGGATGTGGCGTTGCGACCCGCAGCAGCTTGTGCTCGGGGACGGCATCGCCCAACGCAGCGAGCGCCTCGGCGACATAGGCTCCGCTGATACCCTGTGTGGCGATACCGAGCCGGCCCGATCCGTTCAAGCGATTGAAGCGATAGTCCGAGAATTCATCGGCGATCAGTGGAAGCCGCTGCTCGATACGAAGGTGGCTCTGATAAGCGAGCCGGGGAAAGATGACCCACTTGGGATCCTTGACGAAACCCTCGGGGGCCGCCGGTGCCCCGCTCTCCCCGACCTCGACCGGTGCGTTGCCGTGGCAGACGCGGGTCGTCGGACGAAAGAGCACCGGGGTCCCGTAACGTTCGGAGAGCGCAAAGGCATCGCCGATCATCGCGTAGGCCTCCTCCGGAGAGGCCGGATCGAAGACCGGTAGCTTGGAGAAGAGCCCGAAGGTGCGGGTATCCTGCTCGGTTTGGGAGGAGATGGGACCCGGATCGTCGGCGACGACGATGACCATTCCTCCCTTGACGCCGACATAGGCGAGGCTCATCAGTGGATCGGAGGCTACGTTCAGTCCGACCTGCTTCATGGTCACCAGGGTTCGCGCCCCGGCGTAGGCCGCTCCGGCCGCCACCTCCAGAGCCACCTTCTCGTTGGTCGACCACTCGACGTGAATACCGCCCGGATTGCGTTGGGCGATCGTAGGAAGGATCTCGCTCGATGGCGTGCCCGGATAGCCGGTCACCACGCCCACACCCGCAGCGATCGCACCCAAGCCGATCGCTTCGTTACCCATCAAAAACTCAGTTGCCACTCGATACGCCCCCAGGGCTTCTAAACACGTAAGGAAGCCCCTGGCGGGGCTCTGGCCAAGGTCAGCTAGTATATACCCCGAAAACACCCCAGCGTGGCGCTGGCTGGTGCGGGTCTCGCGTTCCGGCCCGCAGAGCGAGGACATCGCCGCGCGGACCGCGCCTATCGGTTGCCCGTCATGCGCACGGAGAACCAGAATCGGCTTCCCTCTCCCGGTGTACTTTCGCAGCCCACCGCTCCGCCCAGACGCTCGGCGATCTTCTTGACCGTGACCAGCCCCAAACCCGCACCCTCGAATGGACGGGTCAGCGAATTGTCGCCCTGCTCGAACAGACGGAAGAGACGCCTCTGAACATCCTGATCGAACCCGATTCCGGTATCGCTGACCGAAAACCGCACGACCACCTCGCCTTCCGCCGACTCACAAACGCTCACCGCAATCTCGATTGCGCCCGTCTCCGTGAATTTGATCGCGTTCTCCAGATAGGCATGCAGGGCCGAGCGAATGAGCGATGCATCAGAGATCAAGGCATCCGGGAGTGGATCGAGACGCAGATCCAGCAACAACTGCTTCGCCGCAGCCGCCTCCTGCAACTCCCCGACCACCGTGTCGATGAGCGCGGGAATATCCACCGGGGCCATATCGGTCGCCGTCAACTGCGAATCCAGCTGAGCCACCCTCAGCACCGAATTGATCATCGACGTCAGTCGCCGCGCGGAATCGGCAGCCTGGTCGACCCAAGTGGTGACCTGAGGGTGATTGGCCTTCATCTGGATCAGCTGAAGCAGCCCCGAGATCTGATGCAATGGCGTCAGCATTTCATGCGACACATTGCGCAGGAAATGACCTTTGGCGCTGTTGGCCGCCTCCGCCTCCTCCTTCGCGATCCGGAGATCCCGCGTGCGCTCCTCGACCTTGCATTCGAGCGCCTCGTTGAGCTCCAGCAGGGCCTGCTCCTGGTCCCGAAGGGCGAGCTGCAACGACACTCTCGATTCGAGCACATCCAGATTCACGGGTTTGTGAATGAAATCCGCCGCGCCGCTGCGCAGCGCCTCGGTCTCGCTTCTCGCGCTACTGTCGGCCGTGACGAAGATGACCGGAATCCTCCGCATCTCCGGGTCAGCCTTCAGCCGGGACAGCACCTGATAGCCATCCATCCCAGGCATCTTGACGTCGAGCAGAATCAGTGATGGCGACTGCTCGCGGGCGACCGACAACGCGTCCTCGCCCGAGGTGGCGATCACGACCTCGAAACGGCGCATCAGGAATTTCCCGAGCACCAGGATGTTCTCTGGCGCATCATCGACGATGAGGATTTTACTCAAGAACCTGCCTCCGCATTGGATTGCGAATCAGACACATCCGCGAGCGATGGAATCGATTCCAGGAGGATCCTAATCGCCTGCTCGCACTGCAATGCCCTAACCGACACCTCCAGTTCGCGGAAGCGATCCTCGGTCAACCGCGCCCGCAACCTCGGGCCGAGCGCATCGAACGCCGCCACCGAGGCCAGATTGCGCTCCGCAAAAATCGCCATCAGCGAGGCGATCTCGGCGTCCGTCGCCGGCGTGAACGCGTTCGTAACCGATGTGCCACCGGCCTCATCGATATAAGGTGACATCGCCTCCGCCACCGAGCGCAAGGCGTTGGCGAGCTTGGTCACACACCCGGAGCAATCGGCACCGCCCGACCGCCGGACTCTCGACTCGAACTCCTTGGCCACACCCAAGAGTGCTCGCGCCCCGATGAGCCCCGCGTTGCCAGCCAGTTTGTGAAGACGATCGGCGAGCACGGCGCGTTCGGACTCGTTCGTCGGAACCGGCGATGCCTCTTGGAAATCGGCGAACTCTGCCAGAAAGCGCTTGCACGTCGCCAGGAACAGCGGCCAATCGCCGCCCATGCGGTGCTCGACCTCAGGCATCGCCAGCCCCGGAATATTGGGCCAAGAGGGTGACGTCCCTTCTGCCGAGGCATCATGCGTCGTGGGCAAGGGTGCGCCGCGCACCAATTCGATATGACGACGCAACGCACGGACCATCTGGTCCGGCTCGAACGGCTTGGTGACATAATCGTTCATTCCCGCATCCAACGCGCGCTGACGCTCACTCGATAGCGCGCCTGCCGTGAGCGCAATGATCGGGAGACTCGTCAACTGCAGCTCGTTCCGGATCCGTTGAACCGCGAGGATTCCATCCAGGACCGGCATCTGCACGTCCATCAGCACGGCATCGACCTCGTGATCGGGATTCGAAAGCCAATCCACCGCCTCCAACCCGTTCGCGCAGACCCGAACCAAGGCGCCTTGGCGTTCCAGTATCTGTCGCGCGACGTCGACGTTGAGTTCACTGTCGTCCACCAACAACAGCTTGACGTTCGCCAACCATTGGATACCGGTCGATCGGAACGACGAACCCTCAAGGACGCGGTCGCTACAGCCCCGGCGTTTGACCACGGCCTCGTTCACCTGATTGAACAGGGACGAAGGGTCGATCGGCTTCTGCAGAATGCTGTCCGCCAGATCGGCATGCGGCTCGGCTTTCAACGCCTCGATTTCCTGTGCGGTCACCACGATGGCCCCCGGAATCCGCTGCAAGCCGAGCACCTTCCAGAGCTTGTGCAAGGCATCCAAGCCGTCCAATTTGGGCATGCGCCAATCCAACAGCAGACAATCGACAGGGGCCGAGGAAGCCTCGCGCTCAAGCACGCGCTCGACCAGAGCCTGTCCGTCCGCGACCCCCTCGGCATGCCATCCCAGCGAGACCGCCATGGCGATCAAGGCCCGGCGCTGATTCTCGTCATCCTCCGCGATGAGAATCTCCAAGCGCCTGATTCCAAAATCGAACGTATCGAGCTGCTGCGCATCAGGCACATCGACAGGGACCTGGATACGGAAGGTGCTGCCGACGCCTTCCTGGCTCTCGACCTCGACCGTTCCGCCCATCAGACCGGTGATCTGGCGCACGATCGCAAGACCCAAGCCGGTTCCGCCGAAACGACGCGTGGTGGAGCTGTCCGCCTGAACGAAAGGCCGAAACAGCATCTCTTTAAACTCGGCTGGAATACCGATCCCGGTATCCTCAACCTCCAGACATAAGGAGCCATGATGCTCGCACAGGTCCGAAATCGTCGCACGCAGCTCGACACCACCGGAACGGGTGAATTTCACCGCGTTGTTGAGCAGATTCAGCAGTATCTGACGCAGTCGAATCGGATCGCCGAGCAGAAGAATCGGAATTCTCGGATCGATCGTCAGGTTCAGTGACAACCCCTTGCGCTCAGCCGCTCCCGATACGATCCGCACCGACTCGCCGCAAAGCTCGACGACGTTGAATGGAGCGCACTCGATCGAGAGCTCGCCCGCCTCGATCTTGGACAGGTCGAGAATGTCGTCGACGATTCCCTGCAACGCCTTGCCCGCCGATTGAATCTTGGTGACGTATTCACGCTGTTCGTGATCCATGGTCCCGAGCCCCAATAGGTGGCTCAATCCCAATACGGCATTCAACGGGGTTCGAATCTCATGGCTCATGTTGGCGAGGAATTCGGATTTGGCCTGGTTCGCCAGATCGGCCGCCTCGCGCGCCTGCTCCAACGACTGGTTCAAGGCGAGCTGGAGCTGTGCCTGGTGCTGCAAGGCCAGCGTGCGTGAGTAGAGCCAGGCGACCAGAGCGATCAAGAGATAGACGATCAAATTGATGACCAGGATCTCCGCCAGGGCATCGCTTCGAGTCTGCAGTATCGCCGTCGTGACGGGATAGATGGCTCGCAAGGTGATGTTGCGCTTCTCGCCGAGCCCCAGAATTTCGCGCTCGAAATAGAGAAATGCCTCCTGGGAAGCCACATCCCTCACCAACTGGCTAGCCGCGAATCCAGGTGGAAGCATCGAAGCCGGCAGTCGTTGGAACTCATCCTGCCACCGGACGATGTCCCCAGGGGAATGCGCATGCCCGAACGCCGACTCGTCCAGATGAAGCAGATACTGCCCGCGCGTATTCGTCAGAAAATAACGGGTGTCGCCATCGGCTTCTTGCAGCTTCTTCAGTATCGAGGTCAGATCGTAGTCGACCACGACCACGCCAAAGATTTCGCCCTTCTCGTTCGCCACGGGTGTCGAGAACCGCAAAGTCGGCCGAGAGGGTGTTTCGAGCGTGCCTTGAGTCTGATTCAGATTGATCTCGGAAACGGTCAAGGTCCCCAGTGCACTCTGGACGGCACTCATGAAATAGGCTCGCTGCCCCTTGCGCAGCAGCCCTTCGGGCGGTGTGACGAGCGGCTCGTCATTCGAAGACCGTTCGACCTTGACGAGTTCGAGCCCTCCGTCACGTACCCCGATGAGACGCACCTGAAAGACCCTGGGCTCGGCCTTCAGAAAACCGAGATAGATCTGATCGAGCCGCCCCTTCCAGACGCTGAATGTCTCGCCATTGACCGGATCGACCCCGCCGTGAAGCAGGGTCCGCCCAATTCCGGGAATGGGCGGTAGCGCCGCGAGAAATTGCGTCATCTGCTTCAGACGTTCGATTTCGCGATCGAGCGCGGCTGCCTTCAAGGTAAGCTGAGCATCTTCCTGAAGATCGAGGGCGCGAAAAAAGGTCTGCCCCGAGGAGCGCAGGCTATACCAGTAGATTACGAGCGAAAACAGCAGGGCAATCAAGAATGCGATCAGCCCTTGAACGACCGCATTGGATGCATTGAGGCGCTTCATGGTGAAGAGGACCTCAGCGCGCGCCGGGATTACCGAAATCGTGTCGCATTCCGGCAGGCGATTCCCTGAACTGGGCCGGGAAGCACTGGCGGAGATGACAGATTGCGGCCAGCCCGGTGCAATGGTTGGGAGCCAAATAGGCGATCCCACGCTCGGCGAGTGACTGGGCGGTAAATTCCAGACGGGCCCGATCCGCGCGCAAAAGATGCATGCCACCCAGGACCGCATGCAGTGGACGATCCGGTAACAGCTCGCGCACCCAGTCGAGCGTATTCACCAACCCGGAATGTCCGCATCCGAGCAGAACCACCAATCCCGCCGCCGTATCCAGGATCAGCGCCTGATCGTCCGCCAGCGCATCCGGCTCGGTGCATTGGGCATCGCGATAGAAGGGACCGCCGGTATCCTCGATAGGATGGGTGCGGGGAATCTCTCCGCTGAGCAGGATTCCGGGCGCGACGTGAGTCGGCTCGGTGGACGCGACCAGACGCCGGGTCAGCGGACGCAACGTCTCCAGATCCTCAACTGGAGAGCCGATCGGGCGGCCATTGCGGTTGAATTTCGGGCTCAGCGCCTTTGGATGCAGATAGAGATCGACCGGACCGGTCAGCTCCAAGGCGTCGAGCAAACCTCCCGTATGGTCGTAATGACCATGGCTGAGGACGATCGACTCGACCCGTTCGAGCGAAAGTCCCAGGCGCTCGACATTATGTCTCAGCACCATGCCCTGCCCGGTATCGAACAGCAGATGCCGGTCGTCGGCCTCGACGAGAAAGGCGGCGCCATGTTCGCCGAGCAGCCCCGGCGCACCGGCCGCGTTCTCGACCAGTTGGGTGATCCTCAGTTCTCCGATCATCTGTTCGTTCTCTCCGGCATCCGAGCTGGACGTCTCACTCAGCGTAGGTTAACGGCATCGAGGTCAAGGAGCATCAGCCCGCAAAACCGGAATTCCTGGGGCATTCGGATATCCGAATGAACCACGAAGCGGTCAGAGACGATCCCGATCGTTCTCGACTCGAAGAGGCGCGGCCACCCCGGTCTCGCGGAAGCGTCGATAGTCATCGAGCACCAGCGCATGGTCGAAGGCGAGCTCGCCGGGCAGATCGCCGAGCGAAACGATCGCCAGGTTTTTGGCATCGTCTTGGGCACTGGGCTCGCCGCTCGCCTCGGCCACATAGACGGCGGTCACCGTATGGCCTCTGGGATCGCGGCGCGGGTCCGAATAGATGCCGAGCAACGCGCGCAGGCTCACCTTGAGCGACGTCTCCTCCAATGCCTCGCGGACGGCGGCCGACTCCACCCGCTCGCCGACATCGACGAAACCGCCGGGGATCGCCCAGCCGTGGGGTGGAAAACGACGCTCGATGAGCACGATCGGACGCCCAGGGCGATCGACGAGCTCGATCAGGATATCGGCGGCAATAAGCGGTGTTTCGGGTCTTGGCATAGTCTGAGTCCAGGCTAGTCTCATCGGTGGATGTCGGGGTGGAGCCCCCATGCGGCCCATGGGTTTCGCTGAGCTGCACCCAGGCGACAGATGCGCCGCGTTGCCCTTTTTTTGAAACAGATCGATGCTAGACTTCACGCCCCCGAAAAGACACCCCCGACGACCACCGAACACCTTACATGAAAGACCTGCCGACGCCCTATTATCTGATCGACGAGTCCCGACTCCAGCAGAATCTCGAACTCATCCAGCGTGTGCGTGAGGCCTCGGGCGCCAAATCGGTGCTGGCGCTCAAGTGTTTCTCGACCTGGTGCGTCTTCGACCTGATGCGCCAGTACCTGGACGGAACCACCAGCAGCTCGTTGTTCGAGGCCCGTCTGGGCTACGAGGAATTCGGCAAGGAGGTCCATGCCTACAGCGTCGGCTTCTCCCGCGACGACGTCAAAGCGGTCGCCGCGTTCGCCGACAAGATCATCTTCAACTCGCTCTCGCAGTTGCGGCAGCACCATGCGGAGGTCGAGGGGCGCAACCTGGGATTGCGCGTCAATCCGGGGATCAGCTATTCGCACTTCGACCTCGCCGATCCGGCGCGCCGCTATTCCCGACTGGGCGTCGCGGACAAGGATGCACTCGCCGAGGTCGCTCCCCTGCTCAAGGGGCTCATGTTCCATTTCAACTGCGAGAACACCGAGGTCGAGAGCATCTGCGCCTCCCTCGACACCATCGGGCGCGAATACGGCGACCTGCTGCGCCGCATGGAGTGGGTCAGTCTCGGCGGCGGTCTATCCTTCACCCAAACTGGATATCCGCTGGAACGGTTCTGCACGGCCTTGCGCGAGTTCAGCCGGACGTTCGACGTCCAGGTCTATCTGGAACCTGGCGAGGCCGCCGTCACCCGAAGCACCGAGCTGGTGACGACCGTGATCGATGTGGTTCACAACGAGCTGGACATCGCCATCATCGACGCCTCCCTGGAGGCGCACATGCTGGATCATCTGGTCTATCGCACCACCCCGTCGGTCGCCGCGCCCGCAGCGGGCCCGCATCGCGTCATGATCGCCGGCCGGACCTGTCTGGCGGGCGACGTCTTCGGCGAATTCGGCCTGGCGGAGCCCCTGCGGGTCGGCAGCGAGGTCCGCATCGCCGACGCAGGCGGCTACACCATGGTCAAGACCAATTGGTTCAACGGAGTCGCCATGCCCTCGATCGCCGTCCGTCGCCTGGACGGGACGATCGAGGTAGTCCGCACCTTCGGGTACGACGATTTCAAACGCAGTCTTTCCTGAGCGAGAAGAGAACGCATGAAAGAGAATGTCCTCATCATCGGCGCCGGCGGCGTCGCCCATGTCGCCGCCCACAAGGCCGCGATGCACAACGATGTCCTCGGGGACATCTGCATCGCCTCGCGCACCCAGTCGAAGTGCGATGACATCATCGAGAGCATCAAGCGCAAGGGGCACGTCAAGGATCCGTCCCGCAAGCTCTATTCGCGTCAGATCGATGCGCTCGACATCCCGGCCACCGTTGCACTGATCAAGGAGACCAACTCCCAGATCGTCATCAATCTGGGCCAGGCATTCCTCAACATGTCGATCCTGGAGGCCTGCATCGAGACCGGTGTCGCCTACATCGACACCGCCATCCACGAGGATCCGGACAAGGTCTGCGAGGATCCGCCCTGGTACGCCAACTACGAATGGAAGCGCAAGGACCGCTGCGCCGAGAAGGGCGTGACCGCCATCCTCGGTGCCGGATTCGATCCGGGCGTGGTCAACGCCTACTGCGCACTGGCCGTCAAGCGCTACTTCGACACGATCGAGACGATCGACATCATCGACGTCAACGCGGGCAGCCACGGCAAGTACTTCGCGACCAACTTCGACCCCGAGATCAACTTCCGCGAGTTCGTCAAGGTCTGGACCTGGATCGACCGCCAGTGGAAGGAGTATCCGACCCACTCGGTCAAGCGCGTCTACGATCTGCCGGTGGTCGGCCCCTCCCCCATCTATCTCAACGGTCACGACGAGCTGCACTCGCTGTCGAAGAACATCGATGCCGACAGCATCCGTTTCTGGATGGGCTTCGGCGATCATTACATCAACGTCTTCACGGTGCTGCGCACGCTCGGTTTCCTCAACCATCTGCCGGTCACGCTCGCCGACGGCCAGGAAGTGGTGCCGCTCAAGGTGGTCAAGGCGCTCTTCCCCGATCCGAAGACGCTCGCGCCCAACTACACCGGCAAGACCTGCATCGGCAACTTCGTCAAGGGCATCAAGGACGGCAAGCCCCGCGAGGTCCTCATCTATCAGGTCTCGGACCACAAGGCTGCCTATGAGGAGGTCGAGTCGCAGGGCATCAGCTACACCGCCGGCGTGCCGCCGGTGGCCGCCGCCATGCTAATCGCCGATGGCACCTGGGACACCAAGACCATGGTCAACGTCGAGGAGCTGGATCCCGAGCCCTTCATCGCCATCCTCGACCGGATCGGTCTGCCCACCGAGGTCAAGGAGATCGAGCCGGGCAGCGCGGGCTCATTCGACGGAAGCGTGCGCGATCTGGAGACGGAACTGGCCGATTCGACGGCCACCGTCACGGTCTCGGCGGCGAATCCCATGATCGCCGTCGCCCCCAAACCGCACTGATCGAGAACGGCTGCCCGGCCCAAGGCAGCCCCATTCGACTTCCAAAAGACTTGAACCGCAAAGGCGCGAAGGACGCAAAGAATATCTTCGCGCTCTTTGCGCCTTTGCGGTTCAAACACCGGCTTCCAGGGTCTAGCATCCCCAGGGTATTTTGATTCTCATCAGGAGAACGCGATGCGTTTTCGCTTTCCAGTCGTCATCATCGACGAGGACTTCCGCTCCGAGAACACGAGCGGTCTTGGCATTCGCGCCCTCGCCAAGGCGATCGAAAGCGAGGGCCTGGAGGTCCTCGGAGTCACCAGCTATGGCGATTTGAGATCGTTCGCCCAGCAGCAGAGCCGCGCCTCCTGCTTCATCCTCTCGATCGATGACGAGGAATTCGGCAGCGGCTCACCGGAAGAGATCCAAGAGGCGCTCGCCACCCTGCGCGAGTTCGTGCTGGAGGTTCGGGTCCGCAACGAGGACATCCCCATCTTCCTCTACGGCGAAACCCGCACCTCGCGCCACATCCCGAACGATGTCCTGAAGGAGCTGCACGGCTTCATTCATATGTTCGAGGACACGCCCGAGTTCATCGCGCGCTATGTCATGCGCGAATGCCGAGCCTATCTCGACAGCCTGGCGCCGCCCTTCTTCCGCGCCCTCACCCACTATGCCGCAGACAGTTCCTACTCCTGGCACTGCCCTGGACATTCCGGCGGCGTCGCCTTCCTCAAGAGCCCGGTCGGACAGATGTTCCACCAGTTCTTCGGCGAGAACATGCTGCGCGCCGACGTCTGCAACGCCGTCGACGAGTTGGGACAATTGCTCGACCATTCGGGACCGGTAGCGGCCTCGGAGCGCAACGCCGCGCGCATCTTCAACTGCGATCACCTGTTCTTCGTCACCAACGGCACCTCGACCTCGAACAAGATCGTCTGGCATTCGACGGTCGCACCGGACGACATCGTCGTGGTGGACCGCAACTGCCATAAGTCGATCCTCCACTCGATCATCATGACCGGCGCGATTCCGGTGTTCCTCATGCCGACGCGCAATCATTACGGGATCATCGGTCCGATCCCGCTCGATGAATTCCGCCCGGAGAACATCCAGCGGAAGATCGATGCCAATCCCTTCGCCAAGGGCATCAAGTCCCAGCCGCGCGTGCTCACGATTACCCAAAGCACCTACGACGGCGTGCTCTACAACGTCGACGCCATCAAATCGCTGCTGGACGGCAAGATCGACACCCTGCTGTTCGACGAGGCCTGGCTGCCGCACGCCTCCTTCCACGACTTCTACGTCGGCATGCACGCCATCGGACAGAACCGGGCGGCCTGCGACGAATCCATGGTCTTCGCCACCCAGTCGACCCACAAGTTGCTGGCAGGACTCTCGCAGGCCTCTCAGATCCTGGTGCAGGAATCCGCATCCCGAACACTCGATCGCAACAGCTTTATCGAGGCCTATCTGATGCATTCCTCCACCAGTCCGCAGTACGCCATCATCGCGTCCTGCGACGTCGCCGCCGCCATGATGGAGCCGCCGGGAGGGACCGCGCTGGTACACGAATCCATCATGGAGGCGCTCGACTTCCGCCGCGCCATGCGCAAGGTCGATGCGGAGTTCGGAGCCGACTGGTGGTTCAAGGTCTGGGGACCGGACTATCTGGCCGAGGAAGGCATCGGCGATCGCGAGGATTGGGTCCTGAAGGCCGGCGATCGCTGGCACGGATTCGGCGACCTGGCCCCCGGCTTCAACATGCTCGACCCCATCAAGGCGACCGTCATCACTCCGGGACTGGACGTTGACGGCAAGTTCGCCGAATCGGGCATCCCGGCGGGCGTCGTCACCAAATATCTGGCCGAGCACGGCATCGTGGTCGAGAAGACCGGTCTCTATTCCTTCTTCATCATGTTCACCATCGGCATCACCAAGGGCCGCTGGAACACGATGGTGACCGAGCTGCAGCAGTTCAAAGACGACTACGACCGCAACCAGCCGCTCTGGCGCGTGCTGCCTGAATTCATCCAGGCCTATCCGCGCTATGAAAAGGTGGGACTGCGCGATCTCTGCGACCAGATCCACGGCATCTACAAGGCCAACGACGTCGCACGCTTGACCACCGACATGTATCTCTCCGATTTCGTCCCGGCCATGAAACCGGCCGTCGCATTCGCCAAAATGGCGCACCGCGAGATCGATCGGGTCAGCATCGACGACCTGGAAGAACGCATCACCAGCGTGCTGCTGACCCCCTACCCGCCCGGCATTCCGCTCCTCATCCCGGGCGAGCGCTTCAACGCCACCATCGTCCGCTACCTGAAATTCGCCCGCGAATTCAACACCAGCTTCCCCGGCTTCGAGACCGATATCCACGGACTGGTGAAGGAAACGGTCGACGGCGAGGTACGTTACTTCGTCGACTGCGTGAAATTCTAGGTCTGGTCCTTGTCTATTTTCGCGATCTCGCGTCGAGCCGAGTCGAAGGCGTGCTTGGCCTCGATCTCCGGGCCGAGCATGATGGCGAAGGGGCGGGTCTGAGGATTGACGTCGAGCGCGATCTTGAGCGCCATGGTCAGGGGAACCGACAGCAGCATGCCGACCGAGCCGAGGACGTAGCCCCAGAAGACCAGGGAAACGAAGACGACCAGAGTCGAAAGTCCGAGCCCGCGTCCCATGACGCGCGGCTCGACGAAGCTGCCGATCAGGACGTTGACGCCAAGATAGCCGGCGGTCACCAGGAGTACGGATTCCAAATCGAGCTGGACCAGCGTCAGCAGTACCGCCGGGACGGCAGCGATGATCGAACCGATGGTGGGCACGAAGTTGAGCAGGAATGCGAGGGTCGCCCACATGGCCGCGAAATCGACGCCCAGAAAGGTCAACCAGATCCAGATCAGCAACCCGGTGGCCAAACTGGTGTTGGCCTTGATGAACATATAGCGATTGATGGTCTGGAGCACCTCGCGCAGATGCCCCATGGAAACCTCTGGCGCGCGCAGTGCAGCCCGGAGCTTGTTGGGCAGGCTGTTGGCCTCCAGCAGGATGAAGACGACCGTCAGCAGGATGAGGAAGGCGTTGGCCAGCGCCCCGCCCAACCCCTTGATCAGATCGCCCGCCAGACCGAGCGTGCGCGCGGGGTCGATCATCGAGTTCAGCGCATCCTTTGAGACATGCACCCCGACGAGGTCCAACCAGCTCGCCGCTTCGCCGGTCATGGTCTTGAGCCGCTCCTGATAGTCCGGGAGGCTCGTATTGAAGGCGTTCAGCGACCCGCTGAAGAGTCCGACCATGGCGCCGCCGACCCCGATGAGCACCGCCACGACCAGCAGCATGGCCGCCCAGCCGGGCAGACCGTGCTGGCGCAGATAGCGGATGGGCGGCTGCAGCACCACGGCGATGAAGACCGCGAGCAGGAAGGGCGTGATCAGATTGGAGGCGGCCTTGAGTCCGGCAATGACCACGACAAAGGCGCCGGCGACCAGCAGAAAACGCGCGGCGGGGCTGAATCCGAATGGCTGACCCGTTTCTGGCATGAGGGTTGGTTCGACTCGACTGTCCTAATCCACGTATTTTATGCGGTCTAGGAATCGGCCGGTAGCAGACAAGAGTTCGGCGAGCGACTCAAGGCGTCCTGGCCTCGCCCCCAGGGTCGGCGCTCCCATGGAGTGGTTCGCCAATACCGACGCTCAGATACTCACCGACTACCTGCTGGACCTGATCGACCGAGAGCGGCAATCGAAGTAAGGCGCGATGCAGCGCAGAAAGAGCACCTCGCTCGGCGCAGGCGACTCCAGCCACCAGACGCTTTCCTGGAAGACCGGATCCGAACAGCCCCTGACCACGAGAAAGTCTGGAATCCGGGTCGTGGGATCGATCAGGACCTGCTGACTGATTCGACCGACCTGGAACTCGCCCTGCCGGATCCATTGGGGCTCCTCGCCCGAAACCCGACGGACCTCCAGCTCGCAATACGGCTCGGTCCGGTTGCCGTAGTTGGCCAACCGTCCGCCTTGCAGGATCGCGTGCGCACGCTGCGGAGGGATCTCGATCGGTGCGGTCACACGCAGCGTCAGGGACGGTCGCGTCGTGCCCAGCGGCTGCGCGCAACCGCCGAGCAACACCGCGATCAGAACCGCACCCGCGCGGCCGTGCGGACCGAGGGAACTTCGCCATGTGTCTTTTTTCGGCTCGAAACCTGGGGTCGGTGAAAGGCTCATGATGCAGTGCTCCGCTTGGCCGTCGGCTGCCCGAAGTGCGCGACCCAATGCTCGGCGATCTCGCGCCGGCGACAGAACCAGATGTCATCGAATCCGGCGGCATAGTCGAGAAAACGTGCCAGGCCCCGCGCCCGCGCCGGATGGCCGCTGATCCGCGAATGCAGCCCGACGCTCATCATGGCCGGGCGCTCCCGGCCCTCTGCCCTCATCGTGTCGAAGGCATCGCGCAGCAGGATGAAGAAATCGTCCCCCGTGGCGCAACCGGGAGACAGCAGATAACGGATGTCGTTGGTGACCAGACTGTATGGCACGATCAGGTGAGACTGGCCGCGCTCGGTCAGCCAATAGGGCCGCTCGTCGTCGTAGGCATCGGAGTCGTAGAGAAAGCCCCCGTGCTCCACCAGGAGCCTGCGGGTGTTTGGGCTGACCCGTCCGCCGTACCAGCCGACCGGTCGTTGGCCGCAGGTCTCGGCGATGATCCGGCAGGTGTGGGCGATGTGCTCGCGCTCGGTCGCCGCGTCGACATCGCGATAGTCGATCCAACGGTAGCCGTGACCGGCGACCTCGTGCCCCAGTTCGCCGAGCGCAGCGCCGATCTCGGGATTGAGTTCCAGCGCCCGCCCGCAGGCGAAGGCGGTGAAGGGGATCTTGCGCGCGTCGAACAGACGCAGCAGACGCCAGAAGCCGACCCGGGCACCATAGTCGTGCAGCCCTTCCGCGCTGTAATGGCGCTCTCCGAAACGCCGCCGGATACCTGACAGCTCGGACAGATAGTCCTCCGAACCGTCGTCGCCGTTGAGGAGGGTGCGCTCGGCCCCTTCCTCCACATTGACGACGCACTGTAGCGCTAGACGCGCACCGCAAGGCCAGTGCGGGTGGGGTGGATGGCGGCCATAGCCCTGGAGATCGCGCGGATGCCAGGCGTCCATGGCTAACCGAGCTCGAAGGTGGTGACCCCGAAAACCTCCGCGTCTGGCACAGTCGGAAAGGGACCGAGGTACATGCGGGCACAACCGAAGACCTCGTGCAGACCATGGCGCGCGGCGAGCGCCAATGCCTGGGGATTGTTCTCTGGCACGTCGAGGAAGATGGGCGCGCCGGGCGCATGATCGACAAGCCCGTAAAACAGCGCCTCGGCGGTCTGGATGTCGGCGGCGAACAGCGGTCCGATCTTGAAGCCCTGGCGACAGGGACGGATGACGCCGTACCCCTGGAGCCCGACGCCATCCATCGCGCCAAGCGCGCGGCTGCCGGGCTGGGCGATCCAGGCGCGCAGGAACTCCTCGCGCGGGGCGGGAAAGTGGGCGGCATCGTAGCTGGCCAGGAGCTCGAAGGGCACCTCGGCCAGATCGACCAGACGCGCATCCCGCTTGACCGAGAAGCCAACCCCTTCGAAACGCAGATCCCGGTGACTCAGTACGAAACCGCCACGGGAATAGAAGTCCTGCATGCCGAACACACCGTCCATGCCGATCGTGACAGGCTCGCGAAGCCGCGCGATGAGGCGATCGCGACGGATGTGCCAAAGCTGGCGACCGAGCCCCTGGCCGCGCTGGTCGGGACGGACGATGAAGAACCCCATGAAACCGAAGCGCTCGCCATAGGCGACGATCGAACCGCCGCCGATCAACTCCCCATCGCGCTCGGCGGCGATGAAACCATCGGGGTCGGTATCCCAGAAGATCTGGGCGTCATTGAGTCCTGGATTCCAGCCCTCCTCGGCCGCCCAGTCCACCAGTGTGTCCAGCTCGTTGCGCGTCATGGCGCGGATGATCGGTTCTGAGGCCATCACCGTACTCCTTAGAATATCGTCGGCCGGGAAGCGGAGGCCCTTCCCGAATGAGAGATCTATACACTACTCGAATCTTCTTATCGGTGTTGACAGGATCCAACACGAAAAAGCGCCGGATGGTTGAGCGGCGACGTTCGGATCGCTATCCCGGACGACTCGGCAGCGTAGCGAACCCAAAGACGGCAGGGGCCAGCATGTTCACTTCATGTGACCGTTACAGCCCTGATGCACTCACACTCATCCCTTTGATGCGTCTGCAGTTCTTTGGCACCGACTGGAGCAGCTTGCCGCTTGAAGGCCATCGCCCACGAGACGTTTCAATCGTTCGGGCATTGCAGCCCCAGGTTCTGCTTGATGATAGCCTCGTCGGCTGCGTCGGTCAGTCCGTCGAGGTTGAAGTCGTAGACGCTCGAAAGTCCGCTCGACTCGCTGTAATGACGCCAGTCGTCAAGATCCTTCTGGTCGACGATCAGGTCCAGATTGCCGTCACCCGGGCACGCCTTCTGGGACGCCAGAAGCGTCTCCAGCTGCGCCGAGAGTGCGTCGAAATTCTGCTGCTGATCGGCGGTCAGCTGGTCGAGCGGAAGCTCGGTGCCCGCCTCGTCGAGTTGGGGCTTCGGGATCTCCTCGTCGATCGCGTAGAATTCCGTGGTGGTCGTGTCCACGCAGGGCTGGTCCAGAGAGACATAGGCCTTCAGGCTGTTGCGCACGATCTTGTAGCGATCGTTGCGGATGCCGACCGCCGAGAGCGGGCTGATATCGTAGGGCTCCTCGCCCCTGGCGACCAGGAAGGCATCGACCTCGCAGCAATAGCTGAAGCCCTCGGACGGCGCGCCCTCGGTGTCCGGCGCGTCGAGACCGGTTCCCCACCAGGTCCCGTTGTTGTCCTCGCAGACGCCCTTGGTGACCGGGATCTGGGTACAGGTGCTGCTGATGGTGCAGGGGCCGTTGATGGCTCCGTTCGCTTGCAGATTCGTTCCCACTTGGGTGAAGTTCCACTGCCGGATGCCGTCCTGACCGGGGTCGATCAGATAGGGCAGCATGGGTTCGGAGTCGATCGGTCTCGGGACGGCCTTCCGGACATCGTCGATGCCGGCGATCTCACCGAAGAGCGCGTAGAGATCCGCGATGTTCACCATGGAGGAAACGATGCGGCTCGGACGCTCCACCAGAGGACCGGCGACGATCAGCGGCACCCAGACGCCGGTCTGATAGGCGGTACCCTTGGCGCGCGAGGTATCGAATGGACGCCTGACGGTATACCCCAGGCTGCCGTTGTCGCCGAGGACGATCAGCATAGTATCGGTGCGCTCCGGCCGATAGACCAGGTTGCCGCTCGGGCCGATGGACGCGAGATGTGCCGACAGCAGCAGGCGTCCCAGTTCGGCGTCGAGCGATTCGAGCATCAGCTTCGACAGCACGCGCTGCACCAGCGTGTCGGAGCAGTCCATGTCGCTGCTCCTGACGTTGGCTAAAAGCGAGCGGTCCACGGGCGGCTGCATGATCGGGGTGTGGACGGAGGCGAAGCTGACCGTCGCCATCCAGGGCTGCCCCTCCGGGCGAGTGTTGATCCATTCGATCGCCTCGTCGACCGCCAGGGTTGCGCGGAAGCGACGCGCGCGCGCGTCGGTCGGAGGCACCCGCTCAACCGAGCCGTCCGGATAGTTGTAGACCAGTGGGGACACGTAATGGCCGTTGAGCCGGGTGAAGTCCAGATATTCGGGCGGCGAGGTCTCGCAGCGCTTGTCAGGATCCAGGATGCCGCCCGCATCCAGGCAGAGACGACCGGGCGGGACCGATCCCACGCCGCGCAGGTTGCGGCAGGACCCATCCGCCATGTAGCAGGCGCCGCCATCGGCACCGCCCGCGCGCGATCCCGGCACGAAGCCGCAGGAATAGGTCTTGCCGTCCGTGGCGACGCCCCCGGCCGTCAGGTCGATCGAAGAGGGATCGCCGGTCTCGTCGAGCCAGCCCGCGAAATAGTCCCAGCCGAGGTTGTGCGGCATCGCATCGCCGGCCGGATCCTTGCCCTGAAGGGCGAGATGAAACTTGCCGAACATGGCGCTCTCGTACCCCTGCTGCGCCAGCAGTTTCGGCGTCGTCATTTCGAAGGGCGAGACCATCGAGTTGGCCAGGTCGTCGGGACCGAGCGCGCCGAGGACGTTGGTACGGAAGGGGAAACGGGCGTCGAACACCACCGCCCGGCTGGTGGTGCAGGCCGGCATCGACCAGGTGTTGCGGAAGCGGACCCCGGATCGGGCGATCCGATCAATGGTCGGCGTGCTCGGCGAACTGACGCTGCCGTAGCCGAACACCCGCATCTGATCGATGCCCACGTCGTCCATGATCACGAAGAGGATGTTCGGCGTGGAGTCGGACGCCGCCCATGCGGTCTCCAGACCCGAACCAGACACCCCCAGGACCGACAGCCCCACCAGCATCGCCGTTGTCGTTCTCATCGCTATCCACCAGTCGTTGATGATTGCCCGTCTTCGCTGGGGCGTCGGCCACTCGGTTCGATCTAAACTGGCCCTCGCGAGCCTATTTGGGCGAATGAGATCCATTGCAACGGTCCAGGAACAAAGGTGTTTCTTCCGTCCTCCGCCTAGACCAGTCCACCCTTGACGTTACCCAGCAAGGTCTTGGATTCCTCCTTGTTTTTCTTCGCATTCCTCTTCTCTTTCAGCGTCTGGCCCGGTTTTTTCTTTGCTTCTTTGTTGCTTTTGCGTTCTTTGGTCATGGGGTGATCTCTCGACAGCGGGTAACAAGATTTCTGAGTATCCATATCGGCGCCCCTGCCCGACCAGATAACCGAACCGGAGAGCGGTGCTATATCGCTAAAGATTCATCACGCGCGCTCCAGTGGTTGACGATTGGTCGTGGCCTCTGCGCCGCTTCACATCTCTTTTTTGACGTCCCTGGCCGTATCGCTCACGGCGTCACCGCCGCTTTGAATATCCTTGCCAGCGCCCTCGATGGTATTGCAGCCGGACAATCCAGCCATTGCGATCAGAAAAATCAGTGCTCCGAGCTTTTTCATCATCATTACCTGTTAGCGGTTCGTTCCGCTGTCGCTGCGCCACAATGAGGTCATCGGCTTAGGCGCGACGACGGATGCCGGGCGTGTTAGATCGAGTGCGGCGGTTCGACGCTGAGCCTGCATGACTCCGGCCCGCCTACGATCCCCCGGTTCTCAGCACTCTATCCCGAACGGATCGCGACTTCGGTGCGCTAGCGAACTTAAGTCCACTTTCAAGAGGAGGATCAGTGTGTAGACGCTCGAATGCTGCGTCCTTGGGAGTACCGTCGGGCTCGAAAGAGTCCGCGCTCATAATCTCCAGGTGCCGCCTTGACGGTGTTATTCTCAGACTCTCGCCGCTCGGCCGCCTCGCAGTCGGGAAAGAGATCGGCGGCCAGATGGACCTGCCCTTCGGCGAGTTGCCACCTCGCCAATAGTAGGTTCCGGGCACCGGATAGTAGGCGAAGGCGCGCCAGCCGCTGTATCCGCCGGCCGGATCGCGGTCGAATCCCTGCCCGTCGAACTGAAATCCGGCATTCGAACCGACCCATCACGGCTGTCTAAACGCTGGCCGTCACATCAACCGCTATGAGCTGCACTTTGGGCCGTAGAGGACGTTCACATCAAAGGTCCATTGTTTGCCCAAAATACGCGTGTGCTACAAAACCATCGAGTTCGGCGATACGGATATTCATGTTCGGACGCTGCGCGACAAACAACAGTATTCGGATGATGACGGAGAGGCCCTGAAACGGGGTATCTCCTCGGCACTCTGGCCGCTGTTCGGCGTCATCTGGCCATCGGGAGAGATTCTCGCCCACCATATGCACGACCAGGACGTCGAAGGCTTGGGAATCTTGGAAATCGGGTGCGGAATCGGTCTGGCGAGCCTGGTCCTGAATCAGCGTCTGATGGATATCACGGCCACCGACTATCACCCGGAAGCGGAAGGCTTTCTTCGACACAACGTCAAGCTCAACGATGGAAAGGAGATTCCATTCGTCTGTACCGGATGGGAAGACGAGGATTCCGAGCTGGGTAAATTCGATCTCATCATCGGCAGCGACCTGCTCTATGAGCGTGGGCATGTCGAATTGCTGGCGTCTTTCATCGAACGGCACGCTAACGCGGCCTGCGATGTGATCCTCGTCGATCCAGGTCGGGGGTATCACGCCCGCTTCAGTAAGAAAATGGTGAGCTTGGGGTACTCCCATACCCAGGAAAGACCACAGCATTCCGCTTATCTGGAACAGCCGTTCAAGGGTCAGATTCTCAGTTACCACCGAGAATAATGCCGATTTGATTTGAGGCTGATTATGTAATTTTACTTCTGAGGGTTGAGTTATTTATGCTTTGTGGAATTCATAATGTTGAACTGGCATAATATTATTTGGATATAGTGCGATTGTGGGTATCGGAGATGACGAAATCACCGCCAGCAGACGACACGAAACGCCATATCGAATACCGGCTCGATCTGATCGCGGGAATCAGCCGGCTGCGCGAGGCGCAGGAGGACTTCGCCACCCTGATGGACGACGATGCGCAGATCTATGCCGAGTGGTGGTGGCGACCGCCGGCGTGGCAAGACGACGCCGACCCTCGGGAGCTGCGCCAGCGTGCGATCGCCAATGCGACCCGCCTGACCCTTGAGGACGATGAGGTGCCGCGCCAGCGCGACCCCTCCGAGGCGCTCTCGGCGCAGCTGCGCAACCAGTACCTGCGCTACGATCTCGCCCCCGGTCTCATCAGCGCCTCCCCGCGTCTGATCGAAGCCGCCCTTGCCGTCAACGCCGCCAAAGCGGCCGTTACTCAGGTGGTCGAGGAGATCAATGCCAAGAAGCTGCTGGTCGGCCCCGAGGACGACCGCTCGGGCATCCAGGTCGGCAAGCCGCTGCTGCCCTACCTGCTTCACTCGCTCGGTCTCGTCCGGGCACATCTGCATCGCATCAAACGCCAGCTTCAGGTGCTGGAGGAAGCGCCGGAATCGGTGGGTTTCACCTGGGCCTCGCCTCGCCGGCTCAAGTCCATCTCGATCGAGGATCTGCGCACGCGCTTGGAGCGTCTGCGCGGAGCCATCGAGAACGACAGCCGCCTGCAGGCCGACTGGCGCATCTTTCTCGACCTGCAGCGGCGTCACGATCTCGATGAACCCATTCGGCTGGCATGGATCAACGCCGCTCACACCCACCCCAAGGCCAATCTCACCTGGATGGATGGACGGCGCTCGATCCACCAGGCGGTGCTGCCGCTACTCTATCCGGGCGAGCCAGGACGTCCGCTGGTGCGCTCCGGGAAGCTCGGGCACTGGCCGCACGATGCGGCGGCGGCGTCCTTTCTCAGCGCGCGGCGGCGCCAGCGCAGCGACGTGGTCTTCGACTGCGACGCCCCCTTGCTCCAAACGCTGCCGATCTACGCACCCGCAGCGGTGCGGGCACGCTACTACCGGGATGCCGAATCGGAAGACGCAGTCAGTGCGGCCATCCAAGAAGGTGGAGAGACCGAGTCCCCGCCGTTTTAGCGACCGTCCTTGACCGGCGTCTCGCACTCTGGGCGCTCCAATTCGGACAGGAGCGCCGAGAGATGCTCATCCAGAAGCGTCAGCGACGCTGGTTCGATCAAGGCCAGGATGGCGCGTTCGGTCTCGATGTGGGCCTCGACCGCGCGATCGATCAGATCCCGCCCGGCTGGCGTCAATTGCACCAGCATGCTGCGCGCATCCTGGCTGTTGGGTACACGCAGCACCAACCCATTGGCCTCCAATCGTTGCAACCGGTGGGTCATGGTCCCCGAGGTAATCATCAAGGTCGAGAACAATGCCTTGGGGGATAGACAGTAAGGCGCCCCCGACCGCCGAAGCGTCGCCAGAACATCGAACTCCCCCGCGCTCATTCCGAATCGAGAGAAGGTCTCCCCAAGCCGGCGCTGAAGCAGCGCCGAGCAGCGCATGATGCGCCCAATTGGCCCCATCGGGCTGGCATCGAGATCAGGCCGCTCTCTCTTCCACTGCGCAAGGATCGCATCCACTGCATCGGGCTGTCGCCTATCGGTCATTGCAATCCCCATATGTCTTGACTTCAAGATAGTTTGCCGGCAGGCTGGTATTTTATCTTGAGTTGAAGATAGTTCGATGCCGAAATCACTGACGCCCTCGGTCTGGGGCGACATCTTGCTGACCGCCTTGGCCCCGACCATCTGGGGGTCGACCTATATCGTCACCACTGAACTGCTGCCACCAGACCGACCGTTCACTGCGGCCCTGATTAGGGTACTGCCCGCCGGTCTGCTGCTCGTGTTGTTTATGAAGCGCTTGCCCGCGCCTGGAGATAGGCTCCGGCTGCTGGTGTTGGCCGCCTTGAATATCGGTGTCTTTCAGGCGCTGCTGTTCGTTGCGGCCTATCGGCTTCCCGGCGGTTTGGCTGCCGTGGCGGGTGCGACCCAGCCCTTGTTGGTCATGGCGCTGGCCTGGAGCCTGGACCGACACACACCAGCCCGATTGACCCTGTGGGCCAGCATCCTGGGTGTCTTCGGGATGGCTGTGCTGTTGCTCTCGCCCAATAGCGTTTGGGAACCCGTGGGAATCATTGCCGCGCTGGCGGGCGCGGCCTGCATGGCGGCGGGCACCTTTCTCACCCGACGCTGGAAACCGGACCTGCCGGTGCTCGCACTGACTGGGTGGCAACTGCTGCTCGGTGGTCTGATGCTAGCCCCGGTGGCCTGGATTGCGGACGCTCCCCTGCCGGCGCTGTCCCTGACGCAGATGGGTGGTTATGCCTATCTATGTCTCGCGGGCGCCTTGTTAGCCTACGCGCTTTGGTTTCGCGGTATCGCGCGCCTGCCTTCGGTGGCGGTGTCTTCGCTGAGTCTGCTGAGTCCGTTGACAGCGGTGGTGCTGGGGTGGGTGCTGTTGGGGCAGGCGATGACCGGTACCTCTTTGGTGGGTTTGCTTATGGTGCTCTCTAGCGTGCTGACCGTGCAGTGGTCCATGTCCCAGCCGCAACGCATGCGGATGCCATGACGGGAAACCAGGGATGTCGACGGCGGAATCCGGTTACGGACTCTCCACGGCAGCCCCAGTCACGAAGCATTGTTGGCCGCGAGTACGCAGGCGAGCGCACCAATTCGCGGCCTCGCTTCGGCTCTCCCAGTCCAGGACGCGTAACCGATAGAAAGGGCTCTCTGTACCGTCCTCACGCGGCTGACTGATGGTGAGGGTGCGCCCCTCCAGCATGGATGAAAACTCCCGCATAAAACGCTGGCTGTCCTCCTTGACCCTGTCGAGCGAGCGTCCCGCCAATACCTGCACCTGCCAGCGGTAGACGCTGGGCGTCAACCTGATCTCCTGAATATCCGCTGGCGGGACTGGGCTGTCGGACGCCGCAGCATCTTCCCCGGTGTGTTCTTCATCCGCTCTCGTATCACGGGGCTGCGGTTCCGTTGCCGAATCTGGCAACGGCGGTTTCCGCGACAGGTCCGATGCCCGATCCGGTTCGACCGCCGGTGGGTCGGACGCGAGCGGCGCCTCCGATGGTTCGGGCTCGACGATCCCTTCCGTCCGGTCCGAATCGGCCACCATCGGTGCTCGATCGGATTCGGCCGCCCGTTCCTGTCGGTCGGGCTCGACAGCAGACCCCGGCTGCTTCGGTTCAGCCGGCCCGGTCTCTCGCGTGACGGACTCTTCGCTCGCGGTCAGAAGCAGCTCGCCCGGATTCGACCACCAGTTCAGATCCGACAATCGGAGCTGAAGGAAGAGACCTCCCGACAAGGCCAGCATGAATAGCAGCAGCGCCAGGAATCGTCCCCGTCTCGGCGCCCGCTTGGTGGCGAACAGCTCATTGAGCACCAGCGCGTCCTGCAGATGGCGGCTTTCCCAGGTCTCGTCATAGAGCAGCGACGTGGGATCCACGAGCCAGGCTCTGATCCGTTTGCGCATCCTGTCGTGATAGACCTCCATGCGTTCCTGCCGTCCGCGAAAGGACCAACTGCTTTCCGGTTGCAGACGTTCGTCGTATTCCAGCATCCATTCGCAGGCCAGCTCCAGATAGGCCTGACTCACATCGCATTGCGGGTTGTACGCCAACAGTGGCCGGCCACGATCGGCGGCCTCTCGGACGGCGTCGCCGTAGGGAATCTCGGTCCGCAGCACCAGATGGCCGTAGTCCTGACGCAGGGTTCTGGCCAGCGCCAGGGCCGAGGCGTGCAAGGCGGCGCGATGGACGAGCAGCAGGTGCACGCCGTGCAGCGGCTGCTTCAGGCCGGCACGCAATCGCTCGATGGTTTGGAGCAGCGCGGGCAGGCTTTCGAGCGAGACGGTATCACAGGGCAGCGGCAACAGGATCTGATGCGCGGCGGCCAGTGCGTTCAGGGTGAGCAGTCCCACGGAGGGCGGGCAGTCGAGCACGATATGATCGAAATGAACCGGCAGCGCGGGCAGTGTCGCGAGCGCCTGATGCAGTCGGGTGCGACTGTCGCCGAATTGGGCCAGCTCGTTTTCGAGACCGCTCAGTCCGGGAGTCGCCGGCGCCAGAAAGAGATCCGGAATCTCGGTGGCGGTTATCATGTCGCGCGTCAGCGCGGCCTCGCGCAGCATGCGTTCCGTCCCGCTCGCCTGGATCCCTGACATGAGGGTGTAGCCACTATTGCCCTGCGGATCCAGATCCATGAGCAGAACGTTGCGTCCGGCGGCGACAAGCGCGATGGACAGGTTGAGGGCCGTTGTGCTCTTGCCGACCCCGCCCTTCTGGCTGGCCACTGCGATGATTTCGGGCGCGTTCTTCTGCCGCTCAGCAAGCGTTCGAGTCATGGCGATCGTTCTCGGTGACTGCAGGCAATTCGGTGATGAGGCTCTCCAGTCCCCGGCGTTTACGTCCGATGCGCGAGGCATACGGTTCGACGGCAGGCGCGATGGCGACCCGATCGATCGCACGCGGCTCCGCGCGCTCCGGAGCACTGGAGCCGATGGTCTCGGCCGCGCGGATGGATTGGCGATAGGATCGAGCGGTCAGGATCCGCCGAGGATTCTGGTCCGCCGAAGGGGCGCCGGCCTGCTCGGCCGCTGCGAGCCGCAGTGCGATCTGACGCGCCAGCAGCTGCTGGCGCGGAGGTGGACGCCAGACGCCCAGCTCGACCATCGGCGGTCTGGGATGATCGGTGATGGACGAATCGGTCGGAGCCGCCAGGACGTAGGCACTAAGACGCCTCGGCGAGGTGGCGCGCGCGCGAACCTGGAACCATCGGATGAGCCAGATCATCACCACCATGCCCACCAGGATGGCCAGGGTGATGGACAGACCGCTCATCACGGCGGGGGGCTGGTCGCGGTGCGCGAGGTGGAGGCCGCCAGACCGTCGCTCCCCCGCGACCAGACACGCTGACGCAGATCCGCGAGCTGACGATAGGTCGCAAGCCAACGCCCTACCCGCTCGATCCAATCCCGATAGACCGAATCGCCATGCTTTCGCAGGATGTCGATGGCCGCCTGCCAATGCCCTGCGCGCGCCTGTTCGAGCGCCTTGGTTCCGGCTTGGCTTCGGGCCTGCTGGACGCCTGTGGCGGCGAACGCGGGGTAGTAAGGATAGGCCGAGGCCGGTCCGTAGGGGGTGCGTCGATCGAATCGGACGCTGTTGCGCTGGTCCAGCGTCTCGTTCAGTCGGGTCAGCTCGGAGATCAGGGTCGCCGGTGTTGCGATGCCCTGCTCCGCCAGCGGCTTGAGAAATTCGAGTTGCGCCGGCTCGCTCCAAACGGCTTCGAGCCCAGCCAGTTCGGACACGAACGGTTGTCCGGCGGTCAGTTTCTCGGACAGATCGCTAAGCGCCAAAAGGGACTGAGTCGCATGACGCTGCCGATCGATGTCCCGCACAGCCGCGACGACCTGCCGATGGACCTGATCCAGCTCCGTCAGTCTGCGCTCCACATTCCCTTGGAGCGCGACCGTCGTCTGCGCCAGGTCCTGCACGCGATGCCCTTCATGCTGGACGAACAGCCAAAGGCCGGCCGCCGCCCCGACCAGCGTCAGGGCCGTCAGAATCCAGGGCGTCGGGCGGAGTCTGGCCGTCGAGCGTCGGCCGAGGCTCGACTCCTGTTCTTGGTGGAGCGGAGCGATCATGAACCGATGCTCCGACGACGGCAGCGATCCCGGATCGACGCAGGGCTCCGTGGACGTGGATGCCTCCGACAGCGCGTCGGCCTCCAGCTCGACCATCAGGGTCAAGATCCGTCGATAATCGTCCGCGACCAGACGTTTCAGACAGGGGTCGCGTCGAAGCAGAAGACACCAACGCTGCTCGGGCTCGAGCTTCAGCAGCCAACTGAGGGTGTCTGCGCTTTCCGCCTCGGTCGCGACCATTCCCCTGGCGATATGGGCGTCGAGGTAAGAGAGCCAGCGTGGTTCCATAAGGATCTCGAGTCCAGTGCCTCAGTCGGCCTGCTTCACGATGAGCGGCGCATAGAGCTGCTGAAACTGTTTGAGCCAGGAGGCGTAATCGCCGACCGCGCGCTTTGCGGCCAGGATACCCAAGCCGGTCTGTTGCGCCACGGTGGCGGCATTCATCTCGATGATACGCCACGGCGGAAGCTTGAGCCGCTCGAAGTCGATCCATGCCTCGCTCATGCAGGACTCCAGAGGAACCACCAGCACCCCTTCGCTCCGCATCGCCGCGATGCGGCTGAACTCGGGCGTGGACTCATAGGCATTGAAGGAACCGGCGACCTGATTCAAAACCAGAATCCGCCGACTCTGCGGAAAGATCTTGGTCGTGGCCTCCAAGACCTCGATGCCCGCCATCACCGCAACCGGATCGGCGGTGATCGGGACATAGATGTCCATGCTGACCCCACTGTCGGTCAGCAGCTCACCGAGTTCGGATTTGCTGGCCCACTCCAGGATGTGCCGATCCATGTTGGCCCCGAAATCCACAGCCGTGTCCTGCTCCAGCATCTCGGCCGCCAGTTGATCCCAATAGCTGTAGGCCAGCGATGGATCGGCGCGCAGGGCCTCCGCGTCTGCACCGATGTGCAGCGACAGCACATTGCTGGCCCCTACGAATTCCGCCAATTTGGACTTGTCGTCGACATCGACCAGGCGCAGCGGGCGCCCCATGGCTTCGTAAAGCCAGGCCAACGCCATGAGGAGCACCGATTTACCGACGCCCCCCTTGCCATTCATTACCCATATCGTGTGCATTCGCACCCCTCACCTACAGAATATCTGAAAGATGTCATGGACATGGCTTCATCACTCGATTCATACGTGATAAAGATCATCGCGATGCCCGCATGACGATTGCCCGTGGAGTATAAGTTACCACTAATGCTGGTTGCATTTACCCAGCGCATCTTTCGATCGAAATTGTGGAATCTATCTCGCTGGATGGCCCGATCGATCGTTCTTCGTTCGGATCGAGGGCGGAGCGGGGATCGACAAGAGGGAAGACATCTCATACCGACGCACGAGAACCGAGACAGACATGCGATTTGACAAGATCTTAGGATTGACCATGGCCGCCATATGCAGTGGCGCAATCGGCCAGGCTCAAGCGGAATCGCTCGTCGTCGACAACGGCGAGATCACAGCTGTGGTGGGCGTGGAGATACAAGGCGGGCTGTACGACCTGAGATTCGTCGACAGCTCATTCAATGGTGGGTACCCGGCCGACTTCGCCGGATATGGCGTCCTCGCATGCGACGCGGTCAAGGCGATCGTCGCCGCAAGCGACAGCGGCACACTGCAGGCTCGACGCGATTTGAGGCCGCGCGGATGCGCGTCGAGCGACGCATGCACAATCCTCATTCCGAATCATGCGACGGGCTCGGCGCCCTCTGCGGCGATGTCCTACGCCTGCGAGCTGATCCATGTCGGCGGGCAATTCCGTTCGGGCGACCCACAGTGGCCGTTCGACCCGTCCACGGATACCGGATACATGCCCGATATGACGTACGCCATCCTGACGCCAGCCCGATAGCATGTGACGGCACCCCGGATGACGCTGCTCGACCCAATCCGGGATGCCGCCGACCCTCAGAGCGTGCCGAGAGCGGTGACGACCCGGTCGAGACGGTCCCGGACATCCGAGGCGACCCTGGCCACCTGCGGGTTGTCGACCAGATCCAACACCGCCTTCGGGTCCATGAAGGCGATACGGGTCTTGTGATCGTCAGATTGACGTACCACGACGTTGCAGGGGAGCAGCAAGCCGATGTCGGGTTCCAGATCCAGCGCCTGACTGGCAAGCGGTGGATTGCAGGCACCCAGGATCCGATAAGGCCCCTTGTCGATTCCAAGTTTCGATTTGAGCGTCGCCTGAACATCGATATCAGTGAGCACGCCGAACCCCTCGGCCTGCAATGCCTCGATCACGCGGTCGATGGCCGCGTCGAATTCAAGATCGACCTCGATAGCAAAACCGTACATCGCATCGTCCTCCATATGAGTCGCACCGCGTTCTCGTGTGATCGACCAGCGCAAGACACGTCTGGCTCACCGGCTCAGGCCAAACGCTTGGCCCGCCGCACCACGAGACCGAGAAAGATCGCAGTCCAGCCATTGATCAGCAATTCAACGGCGATCACCAGACCGATCAACCAGACGCCGGACACCGGCCACTGCACGAGAACCAGCGCGCCGAGCAGCATGGAGAGCAGACCGCCTCCGGCGGCCCACTTCCAACCGACCTCTTTGCGATGCTGGAAGGCGATCACCAACCGTAGCGAGCCGGCGGTCAGCAAGGCGACGCCCAGGACCAGCGTGAGCGCAACGGCGGCGCCGACCGGATCGAAGATCATCAGCCCGCCGGCGATCAGATAGATGAGTGCGATGCCTCCATGCGCGAAGGTGCTATTCCAGCTCTTGCACTTGAAGGCGTCGAAGAGTTGCAGACCTCCCCCGAGCGCCAGCAGCGCACCGAACATCAGCACGCCCGCAAGCGTGAGCCAGAAGGTCGACCACAGTCCAAAGAGACCGAGCAGTGTCGATACGACGCCGAGCGCCACCAACCCGCCCCAGTTGCGAGGCAGGTCTCCAGGCAGAGACTCAAGCTCTTCGGCGATCGCGGATTGATTCATCTTGAATGCTCCAAATTGAGGTGTACTGGATGAACGGAGACGGGCGCGCCCCACGCGCCCAGGCATGGGGCGCCGAGAGGCGAGCACCGTCGGGATCTCGGATCATCGAGTCACGAAGCCCTGTGCGAGCCTCGTGAGCGAACCGCAGGTCAGTCGGTCTTGTTTTCGACGCGATCGCCCATCTCTTCCATCTTGTCGCCGGCATTCTCCACGGCGTTCGACACCGAATCCTTCGCCTCCTCGACCTTGCTCTTGGCCTGTTCAACAGCCTGGTCGATCTGAGCACCCATCTTCTCGGCCTTTCCGTCGTCCGTATCGCCGCACGCCGTCAGCATCAGGGCCAGCACGATGGCGGTAGGAACGGCAAATCCGGTCTTGCTCATGTTCGTGATCTTCATAAAGGTCGCTCCTTCAAAATTGCGCCACATTCGGTGGCGACAGGGGATGTAGGGGGCACAGCGGATCTCGGCGTCTATCTGAAAAGATCAAGCGTCCTGTTTGAAGCGCCGCCCGATCAAAGACTGGATCGCCGATCTCGCACTCGCCCTATATTTAAAGCAAATCAAATGCCAAACTAGGCAAGCCGCTATTCGAAAAGTCTTTTTTCAAAATACCGAGGGTGCCGCAACCCTGCATCGGGTTCTATGAACCATGGAACGGTTCAAATGCACCGCTGTAACCGACTGCTCGGCACGAAGGGGAAATCTTGATGGCGCACCATCCGGGACGCAGCCCGGATGGTGCCAAAGAATCCCGGCTCAACCGGGATTCGGAAACAACATTCGGATCAATTGATCCGGAAGATGTCGAAGATGATCGCCTGGTCGTCGCCGAAGTCCTCGTGACCAGGAATATAGGGATGCGGGTCCGAATGGTGGACGTGTGCCCAGAGTCCTTTTTCGGTCAGACTCGCCAGCGCCTTCCTGTAGTCGTCGTCGTAGAGGTCGACGCGGTGGCTCAGTTGCACGATCCCGCCCGGCTTGACGACACGATGGAACTCGCACATCAGCCCGTGGATGTTTTCGATGTAGGTGAGGGTTCCGATGCACTGGGCCGCACCGAAGTGATCGTCCGGGAAATTCAGCGGCTTGTTCAGATCCACTCGGATGAGCTCTGAATAGCAGCCGCGCTCCTCGGAGCGCTCCAACGATTTGCTGGAGTAATCGACACCGACGACGGATTTGAAGCCCAGCTCGCCGAGATGATGGCCGGTCAAACCGACACCGCAACCGGCATCGAGAATCGGAAGGGACGGATCGATCCCGTGCTTCTCGATCGCTTTCGCCCTCTGCGGGGCATCGTACCCCATGGAAGTCAGATCCTTCTCGTAGGTAGCGGACCAGCTATCGTAGTATTTTTCCAGCTCGTCGAGCTTGGCGGATGTCACGCCGATCAGCTTGGTGACATCGCGTTCTTCGGTGTGGGCGGATTGAGTGTCCGTCATGATTGCTCCTTCTATGTCTGACGAATGAGGAATTCATTCGTCTTAAGAAATGTGGCGCAAGCAGGAAGACGCTAAAAAGTAAAAACCAAGATAACTGCAGAGTATCGCACGCATCAACTCGACGCATGGAATTCGATGATCGAATGCGGAAACACACCGAATCCGGTGCGACTGGAGAACGTGCGGAAACACACCGAATCCGGTGCGACTGGAGAACGGTTACCGCAGAAACTTGAATGCCGCGCTATGGGCATCCGAACCCGAAACGCATACTGGCAATGTAACTATTCAGGTCTCCTATCGACTGCTAGCCCTTTATAAAACAGTGGCTTGCGGTTCGTGATGGTGACACCTGCCATCAAATCCGCCTAAAATGGCTGTGCTTATCGAACCGTAGACACAAGATATAGTGTTCTGCGCTAGGTCGCGCACAGCATGTCGTACCTGAATAGTTACCTGGCAATATCGATAAAAGATTCGCCATTACCTGCCCCTATTGCTAAACATGCTAACGCACTCGAATCGAAATATACAACCCAGCCATCAGAAAACGAATAGAAAACACACGAAAATTAAACATAAACCAATGTTTAAATTAACAAAAAACAAACTAAATAAACACCGTTAGACTTCTCATGATTTATGTGCTAAGTCAACAATGAAATCATAGCGAAAACCCAGTCTCACCGCGCTCCATTCGACCTTAATAAATACAAACGCGATACCGCTGCCCCATCCCAAAACAGCGCAGAGACACCATGATCGACGGAGCATCCATGAAATACATCAAACATTGAGGAACGCCCCAGCCAGACCGGCGCGGTAAATCATGAGACGCGTTCCAGGATGAGATCGAAGCCGTGAGTCTGCATATGCTAGAGACTGAAAGCCACCAGTCGCCCTACACTTCTCCATCCAGCCTTTGGCAATGTCAGTGCCTTGAAACATCGGACACGACCCTTGAAGCAGACACCTCAGCAGAATCAATCCGAGCCCGTCGCAACCGAAGTCGACCAGCTCCGCGAGATGCTCTCGCGCGATCAGAGCAAACGTGCCCGCCGGCTGCTCAAGACGATGCACCCGGCGAAGATTGCGAGCCTTCTGGAGCGACTCACACCCCAGCAGCGAGTCGACGCCCTGCATCAGCTCGACGCCCGCACCGAGCCCAAGGTTCTCTCCTACCTGTCCACTGCGCTCCGCACCCAGCTAGCTTATGACCTGGATGCGGATATGACCCAGCCCAAGAACGGCGCGTCGCCCACGGACGGTCGTGTCGACGAGGAACCGGAAACCCAGCTGCGCCTGGTTCTGGATGCCTTGGATCAGGGCAAGCTCAAGCGAATCGCCCGACTGTTTCACACGCTGCATCCGGCGCGCATCGCCGGGTTGCTGGAATCCCTGCCGGCGACCGAGCGCGCCAGAGTTTGGGACATGGTGGAGGGTGAGCGCACGGCCAAGGTCCTGCGGCATCTGCACGAGGAGGTGCGTCGGCGCCTAGCCGCAGAGATGGATCTGGAGCATCTGATCGAGGCCGCGCGCGGGCTCGAGCCCGACGATCTGGTCGACCTCATCCAGGATCTGCCGACGGCCACCGGGCGTCAGATCCTGGACGCCATGGATCAGCGCGAACGTGAACGACTGCAGTCGATGCTCTCCTATCCCGAGAACACCGCCGGCGGACTCATGAACATGGACCAGGTGGAGGTGCGCAGCAACATCAAGGTCGGCACACTGCTGCGTTATCTGCGTCTGCGCGAGGAATTGCCGCCGAATACGGACAAACTCTTCGTCATCGATCGCAAGCACCGCTACCAGGGCATCCTGCGGACGGAACGCGTGCTTACCGCGCGCCCCGAAACCTCGGTGTCGGATCTGATGGAAACGGATTTCGAGCCGGTCCCGGCGGATCAGAAGAGCGACGCGGTGGCGCAGCGTTTCGAGCAGGAAGACCTCAACTCGGCCCCGGTGATCGATGCCGAGGGACGCCTGCTCGGGCGTATTACCATCGATGACGTGGTCGACGTCATCCGCGAACAGAGCGCCCATGCGCTGTTGGGCATGGCCGGCCTGGACGAAGAGACGGACATGTTCGCGCCAGTGCTGGCCAGCAGCCGTCGACGCGCAGTCTGGCTCGGCATCAATCTCATCACCGCCTTCCTCGCCGCCTGGGTCATCGGCCTGTTCGAAGGCACCCTACAGCACGTGGTGGCGCTCGCCGTGCTGATGCCGATCGTCGCCAGCATGGGCGGCATCGCCGGCAGTCAGACCCTCACCCTGGTCATCCGAGGACTGGCGACCGGTCAGCTCGGCAGCGGCAATACCCGCATCCTGCTGCTCAAGGAGATGGGAATCGGATTGCTCAACGGGCTGCTTTGGGCCTTGGTGGTCGCCGCGCTGGCCATCGTCTGGTTCGGCAATTGGACCATTGGGGGCATCATCGCCGTGGCCATCCTGCTCAATCTGCTGTGCGCCGCCGCCTCCGGGGTCGTCATACCGCTCCTCATGTCGCGCATCGGGATCGACCCCGCACTGGCCGGCAGCGTGGTGCTGACCACGGTCACCGACATCGTCGGCTTCTTCGCCTTCCTGGGACTGGCCACCCTGATTTTGCTCTGACCGGGGCTCCATGGCGGGCGTTGGCGAGGATCTCATGGACGCTGGCCACGGCATTCAGAACGCGCCAACGTCCAGGTCTCCTCTCTCCACTCGCCGGAACCCCGGACTCCCTCAGTATCCGAGCGCGTAGGTTTCGCGCCTGGGATCGGCTCCCGCCGAGAGCACCCCGTTCTCGAACGAAACCAAGGCGGCGCCGCCATAGGGTTCCTTCCAGCTATCCTCGATCTTCACCTGATGCCCCAAGGCTTGGAGTCCCTTCACGACCTGCGGGCTGGCCAGGTGGCCGATGCCCATCTGATAGTCCAGGATCTCGCCGGGATAGAAGGCCTTGGGGAAGGCGAAGCTGCGGAAGCGGTACTGCTCGACGCTGTTCTGCAGCGGCATGCCGAACTCGGCCACGTTCATGAACAGCTGCAGCATGGTCTGGACCTGCTGGTCTCCGCCCGGAGTGCCGAGGTTGAGCCAGGGCTTGCCGTTCTTGAACACCAGGACCGGGCACGGGGTGATGCGCGGACGCTTGAAGGGTCCCACCTGGTTGGCGCTATTGGGATCCATGTAGAACATGCGCATGCGCCCGCCGAGCAGGAAGCCGACGTTGCCCGGCACCACGCCGAACTTGACCCCCATGTTGTTGCTGGAGGTGGCGTTGAACATGTTGCCGTCCTTGTCCATCGTGGCGAGCTGAACCGTGCTGGTCTCCCAATCGCTCGGAGGGCCGTCCGATTGGGCCAGATCAAGGGACCCTGCCAGACGCGCCTTCATCGCGCGGGGATCGCCCGGCTCGAAGTGCGGAGCGGCCTTCTTCGGATCGATCAGGGGACGGCGAACGTCGGCATATTCCTTCGAGACCAGCTGCTCCTGAGGGACGTCCACCAGGTCGGGATCGCCGAAATATTTGTAGCGGTCGGCCATGACCAGATCGATGGCCTCGACCAGCAGGTGCAGATATTCGGGGCTGTTGTGCTCCATCGCGCCGATGTCGTAGGCATCGAGGATATTGACCGCCATCAGCAGCGCCGGCGCCTGAGTCGTGGTGTTGGGGGCGTAGAAGTCGTAGCGGTTGCCCTTGGAGTCTTCGTAGGTGGTATGCAGCGGCGCATACTCCAGACGCACCTCGTCGACGAAGCTCACGAAGTCGCCATACCTCAGGAGACCCTTGTCGGGGATCCCGACATCAGGAAGGTTGCGCATGAAACGATCGATCTCTTTCGCGACGTCCCCTTTGTAGAAATAGTCGACCGCAGCCTGAATGCCCTTCACCCGATCATTGGGGAATGCGCCTTCGGCGGCGACCATCGCCTTCATCACCCTGGCCTGATCGGGCTGCTTGAAGATGTCGCCGACCTCCAGCACCTTGCCCTCGGGCATGAAGAGGCGCTTCGAGTCAGGCCATTTCGAGTAGACAGGCGCATATTTCTTGAGCCACATCACCTGAATGGGCGAGATGGGGAACCCCTCCTCCGCGAGCTTGATGGCCGGCGCCATCACGTCCGCCAAACGCAGGGTGCCGTACTCTTCGAGCGCCAGGGCCAGGCCGGCCAGGCTGCCGGGCACGGATGCGATATCGACGCTGTCCTCGGTGGGTATCCCGCCATGGACCTTCTGGAAATAGTCGACCGTCGCCAAACGCGGCGACGGGCCGATGCCTGCAATGAAGGTGGTCTTATCCGTCGCCGCATGGTGGATCATGATCGGCGTCTCGCCGCCCCAACTGTCGTGAGCATGCTGAGTCACCTTGGAGACCATGGTCGCGGCGATACCGGCGTCGATGGCGTTGCCGCCGGCCTTGAAGATTTCGATGGCCGCGAGCGCCGAATACTGATCCGGCGCCGACACGGCGGCGTTCATGACCTGTACGGTGGGCCGCATGGCGCCGTTCGGCGTCTTGATGGAGTCCTCGGCCGCGAGCGCAGTCGAGGCGGCAAGGACCGCTCCGGTCAGCAGACGCGTGGCAAATAGGCTTTTGATCATGTACTACTCCCGTCTTCACCTGAGGCTTGGTTGAACCGCGAACTGGGTTGAACCGGAGGAAGTCGCCCGCCTTCAGAAGAAAGCCACGACACACCGGCATCCGTGCGGCATGCGCCCTGGAATCGTCCTCACGGACGAGGCCGGGCAGGTTGTGTGGCGGGCGACTTGGAGAACGATACGAGAAGACCGGCGCCGAGCATCGGGGCATCTCCACCCCGCCACCCGGCGCCGAGATCAGGTCTGGAGTACCCCGACAGTCTCCCCATCGATTCGATGCGTCCCGAACCCCTCCGCCCCCTCGTTTAGGGCGGTCGGTTCGGAGGAAGGCGCGGAAACGGCGACGATCTGGAAACGGCTGACCTGGCGCACCATGATTGCGGCGATCTCCTGCAGCTGCTTCGCCGCTCCAGCCGAGTGGGAGGCGAAGGTGCTGTTCTCCATGGCCATGTCGGCGATGCGCTGGATGTGCGAGGAGATCTCCTGGCTGGCGGTGCCCTGCTCGTTCAGCGCACCGGTGATGGCTTCGACCTCGCGCAGCATGGCCTCCATGCCCGCCGTGATCTCGCGACTGGACTCACCGGCCTCGACAGCGCGATTGACGCCGCCATCGGCGGCCGCGACCGCGCGCCGCATGTCCGCGACGCTGTCGTTGGAGCCTTGCTGGATTTTCTCGACCATCTCGCGAATCTCGTCGGTCGAGCCTGCGGTACGCCGGGCGAGCTCGCGGACCTCCTCGGCGACCACGGCGAACCCTCGACCGTGCGACCCTGCCCTCGCAGCCTCTATGGCCGCGTTCAGCGCCAAAAGATTCGTCTGGGCGGCGATCCCCTGGATGACGCCGACGACATCCGAGATGTGCGCCGACTGCTCGCCCAACCCCTCGATCGTCTGGGCGGCCTGGGTGATCTCGGAGGCAATCCGTTGAGTCTCGTCCAAGGTCTGGCGAATGATCTCGCCGCCCTGATGGGAAACCTGGCTGGAGTTGCGCGACAGTTCCTGCACCTGACGCGCGTTGTCGGCCATATGATTGATCGATGAGTTGAGCTCTTCCACGGCCGTCGCGACGTAGGACGCCGTCTCCGACTGCGATTCCGATGCCTCGGCAACCTTGGTGGCCCCATCGACGAGCTGATCGGTGGCGGCGCCGAGCTGCCCGGCCGTCTCGTGGATGGACTCGATCATACCCTTGAGATTGTCACGCATGGCGTCGAGCGCGCGAATGAGATCGCCGACCTCGTCGTTCGCCGAGCTGCGCAGAGCGACGGTCAGATCCCCCGCCGCGATCTTCTTGGACCCATCGGCGGCATACCGCAACGGCTTCATGATGCTGCGTCCCAGGATCCAGCTGACCAGAATCCCCGTCAGCAGCGCCAGACCCAGCACGACCCCGGCGATGCCCAAGGCGCGACCGAATTGCGCCCGAGCCATGTCATAGCTTTCGCCCGCCGCCTTGCGATCCGTCTCGATCAGGTTTTTGAGCCGAGCCGCAAACTGCTGATAGCTCTTGTCGGCCTTCTCCATCATGGCCATGCCCATATTGGGATCCATGGTCGCGAGGTCGAGGGCATCGCTGATCTGTTTGGAATACGTCTTAACCGCCGGGAGAATCTCGCCATACGTCTGATCTAGATCGGCGTCTCCTTGTCCCGCTTCAGAAGCCTCGGCAAGCGCATCGGTCACCTGGGTGAGGCTCTTGACGATTCCCTGTGTTTCGCTGTCGATCGTCGACTCGTCGAAGGCGCTCATCCAGTTGATCAGACGATAGGCGCGGGCCTGAACGTCGTCGATCGTGCCCGCGAGGCGCGTCGCGAATTCATAGTCGCCGAATCGGACAACGTAGATCTCGTCGAGCGCCGCGTTCTGGCTGCGCATCGAGTCGAGGACGAGGAGTCCGAAAACGACCAGGAATATCAGGATGATGCCTGGTGCGGCAAATATCTTGTGCCTGAGTTTCATGGCGAGATAATCCCGGCGCGCGATCAGTTAACGCTTGTACACGCCGGCGCAGACGATGAGATCGTCGCTGGTCTGGCAATAGCTCGTCTTGGGGAGAATGGCCTTGGTGACGGGATCCTTGTACTTGTAGTCGTGCCAATAGCTGGTATGCGTCTTGGCGAGCTCCATGCGCTCCGAAATGAATGCCGTACCGCCGGCATCCGTCACGCCGAGGAAGTTCTTTCCGACCATCTTCGGGTTCTGGCCATGGGCCAGATTGTTGCCTTCGCGATCGAAGACGACGGGATAGAGATCGCGGTCGATCCAGCCGGGCTTCTTGCCGGTAATGTCCGCAAAGGCTTGTTCTTTGCCGACGGCATGAATGTGATCGATGGCCTTTTGCACCATCGCCTCCGCCTCCTGGGGCGTGGCGAACTCGTCAGCGGAAAAAGCGGCGGGCGAAGCGAATAGAAGTGCGGTGATGGCGCCAGCAAGGGCAAAACGGAATTTCATCTTAACTTCTCCATTTCCATGATGTTTAAAACAATCCTCTCCCGAACCGTCTGGCGACGGTATGCAAGAGCCAAATCAGGTTAACAGCGTCGAAATCAGGAGCCTGATAACCAGTTCACAAATAGCACATGAAGCGCCTATGCAGACACAGGAAAAAATGAACGCAAAGCCTTGATTTAAAGAAAAAATACAATAAAAAACATTCGCTTAATTTCACCAATCCCCGCAAACCCCATACCGAATCGATGGAGTCTGCGTTGACGGGCATTCACCCGCCACCGCCCCGATCTCAATGAGCGCTTTTGCCGTAGCCCTAATCGCCGACCGGCATCAATGACATTTGTCATTGAATTAAAACCCTGCATTCGATCACCACTTCTGAAGATGGATCGAAGCGCATGCCCCCCCCGCTTCAATGTCTGGATTCGAATGGTCCACGAATCGCGAAACGCCCCCATCCGCGCCACCCGATTTCAGATCTCATCCTTCACCTGGGCATAGGTGATGAGGGCGAACAGTCCAGTCCCGCCGATCACATTCCCGACCAGGGCGGGCAGGATTCCCGAGAAGACCGCATACACCCAGGTGCAATCCCCTTCCATGGCGAGCAGGAACCACTCGGTGGATCCGGCTATGACGTGCGTCAGTCCACCGACCGAGATCATGTAGGTCATGAGCACGATGATCCAGAATTCGCCGCCCTTGGCGTTCGGGATCAGCCAGACGATCGAGGCCACCATGAATCCGGCCGGGATACCGTAGAGCAGGGTCTGAAGCGCGGAATACTGAAGCAGGTGTTGCGAGACCAGAAGCGCCGCCTCCAATTGCTCGGGCGGCAGAATGCCGCCCGACATCGCGACCCGCGCAGAAGCCAGGGTCCCGATCATATTGGCGATGAAGACGACGGCCCAGAGCCGCAGGGTCCGTTGAACCTTGACGCGGCTGATATCGGTCAAGACCGGGAGCACCACCGTAATGGTGTTCTCGGTGAAGAGTTGCAGACGTCCCAGAATCACGATGACGAATCCCACACTGTAGCCAAAACCGACCAGCGCGGGCTGGAGTCGAGTGCCCTCCAACGCATGGTGCAGGAAGGCCATGCAATAAACCGACAAACTGAGCGACAGCCCCGCAGCGATCCCGGACCAGAACAGCGAGTTGATCGGCCGCGACAACTCCTCCACGCCTTCCTGGCGCACGATCTCGAACACCTGCAACGACCGCAGGCCCAGGCGCTCGGAGACCTCGTTCCGCTCCTCGCGGGACAGACCCGCACTTGGCTTGCTTCTAGACATGACAAGGGCCCTCAATCGATTGAGAGTGCGCTGCACCATTCGGGCTACGCCCGTAGCCTGGTGAAACGCATGGGATTGGTGGTTTAGCCCCGATCAATGGGGCAAATACACCAGCGGGAAGTGAGGGAGGACGAGCCGAGAGGGTTCAGACCGAATCGCCGTTCGCGCCCAATCGCTACGCGTCCTTGAGCCCATATTTCTGGATGCGATAGCGCAAGGTCTCGCGAGTCGTGCCGAGGGCTCGCGCGGCGGCGGTGACATTCTGGTCACTACGCTCCAGCGCGGTACGGATGATGTAGCGATCCATCTCGTCCAGGGCCATTGTGCCGTCCAGCGGAATGATGAGACGGTCCCCGTCGACGTCTGGCCCGCTTCGGCCCTCCTGTGTCAAAGCCGGGCTGCTGCCGAGCTGCATCCACTCGATCGGAAATACCTCGTCCCGCGCCAGCAGCACGGCCCGCTCGACCACATTGCGCAGCTCGCGCACGTTTCCAGGCCAACGATAGCCACGCATCCGCTCGTAGACCGCGTTCGGGATCACATGGACCCGGCTATCCGAACGCGCGTTGTATTCCTCCACCAAGGCCGGCACGATCTGTGGGAGATCGTCGAGACGCTCGCGCAGCGGCGGCAGGTCCAGACGAAAGACGCTGAGGCGATGGTAGAGGTCGCTGCGGAACTCGCCATCGCGCACGCGCTCCTCCAGATTGCGGTTGCTCGCAGCGATGACCTGAACGTCCACGTCCAGCGCCTTCTCCGAACCGAGACGGCGTACGCGCCGGTCCTCCAGTACCGTCAGCAGTTTGGTCTGTAGATCGAGATCCATCTCGGCGATCTCGTCGAGAAACAGCGTCCCCTCGTTGGCCTGCTCCAGATAACCGCGATGGCGACCCTTGGCGCCGGTGAAGGCCCCAGATTCATGTCCGAACAGCTCGGATTCCAGCAGATCGCGTGGCAAGGCGGCGCAGTTGACCTCGATCATGGGACCGTCGGCGCGCGGTCCGGAGTGATGCAGAATACGGGCGACCAACCCCTTGCCGACGCCGGTCTCGCCGCCGATGATCAATGCGCTGAAGGGAACCTCGGCGAGCCGAGCGATCATATCGCGGGTGGCCCGCGTGACCTCGCTGGAACCGATGTAGGAGTCGATCCCGTAGCGACGGCTGCGATCCCGGCTCTCGCTGCGCAGACGCCGCTGAGCCAATGCGGCGCGCCGGGCCCCAGCCACCACCAGCTCCAGCCGCGCGAGCGCGCAGGGCTTTTCCAGAAAGTCGTAGGCCCCTAGACGCAAAGCCCTAACCGAATCGGACACCCCGCCGTATCCGGTCAGCAAGATCCACTCGCCGGTGATTTTTTCCCGACGCACCTCGTCGAGCAGATCCAACGCATTGCCGTCGGGCAGGCTCATGTCGGCCAGAACGACCTGGGGTTCGAGACGCTCGTCGAGCAAGCGCAAACGGGCCTCTCCTAGGGTCGCGACGCACTCGGCATCCCAGCCCTTGTTATTGAAATGCCGGTTAAGCTCCTGGCCGAGCGCCTCGTTGTCTTCAATGATCAGCAGGGAGTTCCCCATCGAATCTCCTTCAAATGCCCAGTATCAGCGACGCTGATTGGTCCCGATACGAACGATTTCGGTCTCGAATCTGGATTATTCCAGCCCCGTTCGCTTCCAACTCGGCCATAACCCAGGCCGAGCGACGTCCACGGCAATCACGCCGTTCGAGCGCCAGCGCCATCATGCCCGAGCGCGAAAACCCATGCGGTGAAATTAGGCGTAGGCGTCAGGAGGCACGCCCCTCCAGCGGCGGCGCCAATGGCAGTTCGAAGGTTACGCTCTCGGTGGTCAGTGTCAGCGTACCGCCGCCATCGCGTGCGCAACGCTCCGCCGCCAAGGCCATGAGTTTCAGGTCGGCGCGTTCGGTGGGGATATCGGGAGAGAAGCGCCCCTCCACGCTCAATCGCAGCCTGAGGCGTCCCTCGCCCGCTTCGCAGTTCATAACCGGGCGCGAATCACGATTCCCGCCGCAGTCGGTGCCGACCCCCAGGAGCCGCAGACAATGGACAAGCGCGGCCTCGAAGCTGTCGGGCTCGATTTCGATCTCTGTGGAATGCCGCCTGCCCTCGTCGGACGCGACGACTCGGCCACCGTGGAGGCGCATGACATCGGCAGCGATGGCCTGTCCATCGAGCCGCTGCTGGGGACCGTCGCCGAAACCCGTCGAGCGCACGGCGTCGCTCAAACCGTTAGACAGGGTCGAGGCGGCCCCCAGCAGGCGCTGCAATCGCTCGCGGTGGCCCCGATCATCGAAGAGCTCCAACTGCAAGGTCTCGGAAATCAGCTTGATCACGCTCAGCGGCGTACGCAGGTGATGGGCTTGCTGGCGGGCCTGCTCGGCAAGCAGCGAACGCCGCTCCAGGTCGGCAAGACGCTCCCGATCCGAATCGAGCGGAGAGGATGGAAAAGCGGACTGATCTGGCATGGACGACATAGCGGCAATCGATCTATTGGTTGACCCAATGGAGTCGGCCTGAAAGCAGCGGGCCTACCTGCCCCCTCATCCGGACGCTCCAATCCAGCCTGCGCGAGAAGGCGCTGACTGATCGAATCAAAAGCAAAGATCAAGCCATTTTATACTCTGTGACCATCAGAGCAATCCACCGAGAGCGAAGCCGAATTCCGCTCCATTAGGACGAGGCCCTGCACCAGGCTCAGGGTCCAAGCGACCACGCTTCGAACCATCCGGGCAGGGCTTCCGACGGCATCTTGAAAAAACCGACGTTCCGGCCAGATCGGCAGAGACTCGACGAGGGTTCCGAGCAGATGAAACTCGCTGGCCGCCAGCAGACGGCAGGCGACGCGATTGGCGAGGATGATCCGGCTATCATGGATATCCGCCACGATCAGTCCATAGCGAATCCTGTCGAGCGGATCGCCGGTGAAGGCACTTGACCAAGCATTTGGGGGCGTTGTCATCGATTCGATCCCTCATGCAATGTAGTAAGGCCATGCGCCAGACAGACGTACGCTGGGTACTTGGCAAAAGGTTGGGCTCAACCCCAGATCAAAACGAGTTCGCGCATCGGTTCCTACGCAACACAGGCGGCGCGGCACGGTTATAGCCCGAACATCAACCTCCGTGGACCAATCTCATTGTAACGGTTCACTCCACTCGTAGAGACGGGGCATGCTTGCGACACGCGATATCGAGACGCCGATCGAGACAGCGTCCGACACGAGAGGATCCCGCATCCTCGTCGTCATCAACCCGGCATCGGGCAACGCCGATGCGAACGGGGTCGATCCACTGCTCGATCTGCTGGAGCACCGCCTGAGTGAACGCGGCCTCCGAATCCAGATCATTCCATTCGGACCGCACGGGCTCGCCGCTCGTCTGCGCGCCGCGCTCGACGAGGATGTCCGCGCCATCTACGTTGCGGGCGGCGACGGCACCTTGCTGAGCGTTGTCGAGGCACTCGGTCCGTGTTCCATACCATTGGGCATCCTCCCGCGCGGCACCATGAATTGGATGGCCAAGGATCTCGGCATCCCGCTCGATATGGATGCAGCCATCCAAACCCTGCTGGAAGCCCGCATCCAGCTCCTGGATCTGGGTCAGGTCAACGATCGCCCCTTTCTCTGCGCCTGCATGATCGGCGTCGGAACCCTGGTGGGACGCGAACGCGAGCGCGAGCGATACACGGCGCCTTGGACCCGTTGGCCCAAACTGGTCTGGCGCGGTCTGAAACTCCTTCGGATCTATCCGCATCGGCGCATGCAACTGGTCACGGAGAAGGATTCGGAACGGCTGCACTCGCACACGGTGGTAGTCACCAACAACCTACTCGATAGCGAGTTCGGAACACTGCTCCAGAGAACGCACCTGGATGCAGGCCTGCTCGGCATCTATGCGGTCCGCAAGGCGACTTTGCGCGAACTCACGCGCCTCTTCACGCGGCTGATGCTCGGCAATTGGCAGGCCGACGACGCCGTGCTGACCACCGCCGCCGCCGAGGCGAGCCTGTCCATCTCCGGACGCGGAACGATCAGCGTCATGCTGGATGGCGAGATCCGGCGCTTGAAAACGCCGCTTCGATTCCGCATCGAACCGCGCCGCGTCGCGATGCTGGCGCCCTCGACCTGAATCCTCTGCTCGCGGCCAGGCCGCCCTGTTCAGCATGATGCGTATCGCTCATATCTCAGATCTGCATTTCGGCACCCATCTGCCGCGACTGGCCGAGGCATTGAGTACCGAGATCCATCGCATGGACCCCACGCTGGTCGCCCTGAGCGGCGATCTCACTCAGCACGCCCGAGCGCGCGAATTCGCCGCCGCAGCCGAGTTCATCCGCATGCTCCCCGAACCCCTGCTGGTGGTACCGGGCAACCACGACCTGCCCGGCTGGCGTCCATGGCGCCGCTTCATCCATCCCTGGCGGGCTTGGCGCAGACACATCTCGGAGGAGCTGGAATCCAGCGTTTCAGGAGAGGATTTCATTGCGATCGGGGTCAAGACCGCGCGGCGCTGGGGGTTGCACCTGGACTGGTCGCGGGGTCGGATCAATCTGAATCAGTTGGGACGTGTGGTACGGCTCGCCAGTGCCGCCAAACCCGATGCGATGCGCATCCTGGTCGCCCATCATCCCTTCCTGCTGTCCGACGCCATGCGTCGACGTGGCCTGGTCGGTCGCGCGCAGGATGTATTGGGCGGACTGCGTTCGGCCAGGATCGACCTCATTCTCGGCGGACACCTGCACCAGAGCGATGCGGGAACGACCCATGGGATCGTCGTCGCACAGGCCGGCACCGCCATCTCAAGGCGCCGCAAGGGCGAACCGAACGCCTTCAATCGGATCGAGGCGTCGAGACAGCGGATCCGTATCGACGCCATGCGTTGGGATGGCACGCGTTTCAGCGTCGCTCAGCGCTGGGAGTTCGAGCGCACGACGATGGGGTGGACGCCCGGCCGAAGCGGCAGCAGTCTGCCTTGACGGCCCAGGATTCGGCTGCGCTTCATCCGGGCGGCGGGATACGGGCATTTGAGCGAATCCATTCGCGCCGGCGCGGCGAGCCAGGCCCGCCGTGCCTCGGGATCAGGAGCTCGGCTTGCTGAAGTGCAGAATACCCCAGCTCAGATAGCCCTTCTCTCCAGCCTCGACCCAATGGCCCAATCCGGCCAGCATGCGGTCGATATAGGCATCGGAAACCAAACCGCCGAGGTTGGACCGAACCCGTTCGAGCTCTTGACGAACCCGAGCATAGTGGACGATCAGGTTCGGAGTCAGCTCGATGACATCGACCTCCTGTAGACCATGGCGAGCCGCAGCTGCGCGATAGAAACCGATTGAACCGAGCGAGTCGAGATGGATGCGATCGTAGACCGGTTGCAGAACGCCATCCGGGCAGTCGTCGGTCTGCATGGGATCGGTGAAGATCAGCGCGCCACCGGGACGCAGGACGCGGGCCGCCTCGCGGATGACCTGATCGCGCTCTCCGCTGTGCAGGATCGCGTCCTGCGACCACACCAGATCGAACGAGGCGTCCGGCGCCGGAACGGACTCGAAGCTGCCTTCGACGACCTCGGTCAGGTGATCGACACCCTGTTCCTGGCTCATCTCGCGATTGCGTGCGTTCTCGCGCTCGCTGAGGTTCAACGCGGTGACGTTGCAGCCGAAGGTCTTCGCCAGGTAGCGCGCCGCACCACCGTAACCGCTGCCGAGGTCCAGCACGCGGCTCTCGGCACCCAATCCCTTCACGCGCGCGGCCATGCGCTCGACGGTGCGGCGGCTGGCCTCGGCGATCGGACTATCGGTGCTCTCATAGAGACCGATATGGATATCTTCTCCGCCCCAGACATGGAAATAAAAGTTGTCCGCATCCTCGCTGTTGTAATAGGTCCGTGCCGTCTCGACCACGTTGGAATAGGTTGCGCTCATCCCTCGTCACCCCCTTCGATGTAACGCTTCTCGGCAACGTGGATGAAATAGTCTGGCTCGGATTCGCGGTAGGTCTCCTTGAAATCGCCATAGGTGGTGACGCGCTGAAAGCCGACCTCGTGCAACAGTCGCTGCATATACTGCTTGCGCAGCGGGAACATGTTGAGATGAAAGACCTCCTCGCCCGGAAACTCATAGCGGAAGCGAGCCAGCGACTCATCCATGTGCTCTGGTGTGGCACGAACGTTGTCGCCACAGTAATAGAAGTTATGGCGTGGCTCGATCTGGTGATCGAGGATGGCGTCGTAATTGCGCTGATCGAGGATGAGCACGCCGTCGTGCCTCAGCGTCGCATAGAACTCGGCCAGCGCCTTGCGTCGATCGTTCTCGTCGTGCAGATGGGTGAAGGAGTTGCCGAGACAGATGACTGCGTCGTAATAGTCGTGAACGTCACGATTGAGCCAGCGCCAATCGGCATGCACGGTCCGCAGGATATGGTTGCGCTTGCGCGCGTTCTCGAACGCCTTGCCGAGCATGACCGGGCTGCCGTCGGCACTGGTCACCTCGAAACCCGCCTTGAGCAGCTGGACCGAGTGGAAACCGGTCCCCGTCGCGACGTCCAGGACCTTCTTGGCCCCCTGTTCCTTGAGGAGACGAATGAAAAAGTCGCCCTCGCTCTCGGCCCGGCGATCCCAATCGATCAGCTGATCCCATTTGTCGACGAACGAATGCACGTACTCGGCCTGATAGTGATTCGTATCGCGAACCTTGAGTGGATTCGACCCGAATTCTTGTTTGACTGCTGTATTGATCATGCGATCTCGGCTCCCGTCAATGGAATGAAACTACAGGCAGCGAATGACGCACGCCGAGCAGGCACACGCCTCCCCTGTTTTTGCGAAGTCAAGGCACGCAAGTGCTCGACTCCAGAAGACACGAACGATCGATCGACGCGGATGCTGCGTCGTGTCGTGCGGGAATAGACCCGCGCTGAACACAGAGACTGTGATTGAGTTGGCGGTCAGAAGCCGCCGTCTTGATGTGGCACACGAGGGTGCCGATCCAATCGGCCACATTGCGTAGCCGAGGGGTATGCTACAGCACTGACGAAATATATCCACCGGGCATTCAGTCCAACCCGCCCGGTCGTGCCATCGGAGGCCCCTGATTAGGGGCGGGACCTCCGATCAGGGTCGGCTTCAGTCGAAGAGACGCGGATAACGACCGAGGTCGAGGAACCAGGTCTCACCCGACCAGTCGTCGACACCATCATTGTCCGTTACCAGATAGACGCGTCCTTCACGGGTGACGGCGACACCTTCCGGTTTGTCGGTCATCCAGCCGTTGGTGGCCTTGAGGCTGGGAATGAGATCGAAGGTCGATTTCTCCGACTCGGAGATCAGACCATCGGTCATGGCGTCCGCGCTCACCTCGACCAGGTTCTTGATCGCGGCGAAATCGCCGGAACGATTGTCGCGCTCGATCAGGACATAGGCGCCGTTCGGCATGGCGCTGATCTCGGACAGACCGACCCAGCTCGCATGCTCCGGAACCGCCGCCAGCTCCCACCCGATGTGGCCCCATCTGCCGCTAACCGGATCATAGGTCCAGATCCGCGTCCGCAGCGGCTGGCCGTTGGCGTCGAGCCCACCGGCATCGTCGTCCAGATCCTCGCACCCGGAACTGGTGTAGTTCCAGCCGCGCTGCTGGGCGACCAGCAGACGGTACCCGGATGCATCGCCCTGGACCGCGAGACCCTCGAAGCCCGAACCAAGCGTCGCGGTCTCCTCGGAGGCCGCGCGACAGGCCAGGATCTCGCTGGGCAGACCGATCTCCTGCAGGACCGCGCCGGTGCTGGAGTCGACCTGCAGCAGACGGTTGGGGCGCGAGTCGTCCTTGTTGCCCTCGCTGGCGATCCAGAAGCTGCCGTCCGGCGCGATGGCGATACCCTCGGGGTCATAGTTACCGGTGCCGCCGCTGATGGTCATGGCGCCCGTAATGACGGCGGGGGACTGAGAGACATCGATGGTGAGGATGCGGCTCTCGGAGAAGAAGGAGTCCCAGACGGCGAACAGGCGGTTCGAATCGTTGGGGTCGGCAACCATCCCGGAAAGCGCTGCCCAGGTGATCGGCGCACCGCTGCCGTCGTCTGCGGAGAGGACCTGCGGATAGTCCGGTCTGCCGCGATTGAGCTGATAGAATCGCTGCTGCCGTAGCTGGCGAGACCGGTCAGCTCCACGCGACGCAGATTCCAGCCGGTCGGATCCGTGCCATGAATATCGATGATCGCCAGATAGCCGGGCGGATCCTGCGGCAGACCGCCCTCAACGCCGTCGACCGTCACGTCCTCGTCGCGCTCGTTCTCGATGGCGATGGCGGCATAGCGACCATCGCTGCTGATCTTGATGGAATCCGGCTGACCGCCGAGCTCGATCCAGCCGACAACGCTTTGTCGCGGGATGTTCACCACCAGCAACCGGCCGCTGGTATTCACGAAATCATCGCTCGTATTGACCGCGACCAGCGCCAGCAGGTTGCCGATCACCTCCACGGAGGTCGGCTCGCCGCCTACCGCGACACGGCCGAGCGGCGTCGGTTTGGTCGGATCGGCGATGTCGACGAACCCGATCGATTTGCCCGGGCTGTCGGTATAGACGAGCGTCTCGCCGTTCTTGGTGGCGGCGACGATCTCGGAGACGGTCTCCTCGCCGATGTCCTCCGCATCGAGGTTCAGATAGTTGCCGAACGTCGCAATGCGCTGAAAGTGCATGCCAACCGCGTTGGATCTCAGGTCTGAAATCGTGGCGGATACCCCATCCCAGCCGGTATCGGCCTGGGCCTGGGTCGCCATAGCCACCCCCATCGCAAGCAAGGAGGGCAGAAAAATTCCCCGTGTCGGTGTCTGCATCAGTGTTTCTCGTCCTGTAAAAATGGGTCCGAAACCGCGTTGCGCGCGTGTCTGGACGTCAAAAACGAATGGCGCCCTTCGCCTCGTTCGGGAAGGATGCTAAGCAGCACCGATTGAGGATCTGTGACGTGCGAGTGACGATCGCATGACCTTATTTGAGGCAAATGGCCCCATTGGGCGGGCGCGAACGAGACAGGATCGATAGGATCGGCTGGGAGGTTGGTGGCCTGATTTGAGATTCCACTTTCTCGGCAACTTTCGCCATGTTACGTTTTCCGGACAAAGTGTCCGGAAATGCCACGCTCGGCACGGACGCATCGACAATCCAAGGGGACCCCTATGCTCCGTACCCTGTTGACCGGCGTGGCCGCCGGACTGATCGCGCTTGCCGGATCGGCCTCCGCCGAGACGCTTCGACTCTCGAACTGGCTGCCGACGAGCCATCCGATCGTGAAAGATGTGATGCTGCCCTGGAAGGCGGCGGTGGAGAAGGCGACCGAGGGACGCGTCTCGATACAGATTCTGGACGCCCCGCTCGGACCACCGCCGGCCCATTACGATCTGGCGGCCAATGGGATCGCCGACATCACCTTCGGCGCCCAGGCCTATACGCCGGGCCGCTTCAAGACCTCCATGCTCGCCGAGCTTCCCTTCCTGGGCGACAGCTCGGAGGCCATTTCGGTCGCCTATTGGCAGGTGTTCGAGGAACGGCTCGCAGCGGCCGGAGAATATGCCGGCGTCAAGGTCCTGGGCGTCTTCACCCACGGCCCCGGCGAGGCATTCACCAAGGGACGCGATCTCTCCTCGCTCGCGGGTATCGCCGGAGCCAAGCTGCGCATCGGCGGCGGCATGGCCAACGACGTCGCCACCGCGCTCGGCGCGGTCCCGGTCCAAAGCCCCTCGTCCAAGGCCTATGAGCTCATCTCGGGCGGCGTTGCCGACGGCATCCTATTCCCCTTTGAATCCGTCACCTTCTTCCGTCTCGACGGACTGGTCGATCAGGGATTCGTGGTCCCCGGCGGTCTTTACAACACCTCGTTCTTCTTCGTCATGAACAAGCGTAAATGGGATCGTCTGTCCGAGGCCGACAAGGCCGCCATCGACAGCGTCTCGGGCGAGGCCCTGGCCCGTCTCGCCGGCAAGGCCTGGGACGCCGCCGACGCGGCCGGGCGCGACGCGCTGGAAGGCAAGGTCCAGCTCCATGTCGCCACCGAGGCACAGCTCGGTGCGCTGCACCAGATGCTGGATCCGGTCATCGCGTCGAAACTCGATGAGATCGCGGCGACGGGTGTCGACGCCAAAGCCGCCCTGGACGCGATGAAGACCCGGATCGCCGCCGAGACCCGATGAGACCGCCGTTCATATCGAACCGCTCGCTCGCTGATATCGGCTCGGCACTGCTCGGAGGCGCCTGCGCCCTGACCATGCTGGCGATGATTCTGCTGACGGTGGTGGACGTCATCGGCCGCTATCTGTTCGCCGCGCCCCTGCCGGGGGCGGGCGAACTCACCGAGCTGATGCTCGTCGGCGTGGTCTTCCTCGGCCTTCCGCTGGTCTCGCTGTCCGACGGTCACGTCACGGTGGATCTAGTCACCGAGCGCCTGCCGGCCTGGACACGCACACCCCTGCTCACCCTGGCACGGCTCGTCAACGCCCTGGTGCTGGGCGTGATCGGCTGGCGGCTTCTGGTCATGGGCGGAATGCTCGCCGGCTACGGCCAGACGAGCATCTATCTGCGTCTGCCGATCGCCCCCTTCGCCTATGGCGCGGCGGTACTCTGCTGGCTGGCCTCCGCTCTGCTGATCGGCATGGTGATCTTCCGTACCCCGGGGCATCATCGCCAGACCGACAGTGCCCCCTGCGCCGACTGAGTTCGAGCGCCCACCCCACCGACTCGCCCCGAGACCCTGATGGATTGGCCCTACGGTATTCTTCTGCTCGTGATTCTGATGCTGGCCGGCGTTCCGCTGGCCGCCTCCATGCTCCTCGTCGGCACGCTCGGCACCGCGACGCTGATCGGCGTCGACCCGGCGCTGTCGCTCCTCGGACAGACCGTCTTCGACAACAGCCGCACCTATTCGCTCTCGGTGCTGCCGCTGTTCCTGGTGATGGGAAATTTCGTGGTCCAGTCCGGGATCGCCCACGAACTCTACGATGCAGCCTATGCCTGGCTGCGTCATCGGCGCGGCGGGCTCGCCATGGCCACCGTCGTCGCCTGCGGCGGCTTCTCCTCGGTGTGCGGCTCCTCACTGGCGACTGCGGCGACCATGTCGCGGATCGCGCTGCCCTCGATGCGGCGCTTCGGCTATCCGGACGGTTTGGCGACGGCCTCCGTCGCTGCCGGCGGCACGCTCGGCATCCTGATTCCACCGTCGGTCATCCTGGTTTTCTACGGCATCATGACCCAGCAGGATATCGGCAAGCTGTTCCTGGCCGGCATCCTGCCCGGACTGCTCGGCGTCGTCGGCTACATGGTGGCGGTTCGATTCAGCGTATCGGTCGGCACGGGTCGCGAGATCCCCGTCGAGCCCAAGCTGCCACTGCGCGCGCGTCTGACCGCATTGCGCGGGGTCGCCGGGGCGATGGTCCTGTTCGCCTTCGTGATGGGCGGCATCTATTTCGGGGTCTTCACCGCCACGGAAGCGGCAGGCATGGGCGCGGCCGGCGCCATGTTGCTGACGGCGCTCAGGGGGCGACTCCAGGTACGGCGCACCGTCGAGACCCTGGCCGAGACGGCCAAGCTGACGGCCATCATGTTCTTCATCCTGTTCGGCGCCCTCACCTTCTCCAACTACGTCAACCTCTCCGGCATGGCCTCCGACATCCGGGAGGCGCTCGGGCCGCTCGCAGACACTCCGCTCCTGCTGATCCTGGCCATCCTGGGCGTCTATCTCCTGCTTGGCAGCGTGCTCGAAAGCCTGTCGATGGTGCTGCTGACCGTGCCGATCCTCTATCCCGTGGTCGCTGCCTCCGGTTTCGATCTCATCTGGTTCGGCATCTTCGTGGTCGTCGCCACCGAGATCAGCTACATCACCCCGCCGGTCGGCATGAATGCCTTCGTCCTGCGATCGGTCACCAAAACCGTGCCCCTGTCGACCATCTTTCACGGACTCCTGCCCTTCGTCTTCATGGATTTCATCCGCATCGGCGCCCTGATCGCCTTCCCAGGACTCGCGCTCCTGTTGCCAATGAGCCGTTGAGACTGGGCCGTCTGAGTCCAGCGCCCTCACAAGGGCGCGAAGAAGCTCCATAGCTGACCGATCAGTTCCCGCTCCTCGCGCGCCCGATCCGGATAGTCGAAATGCCCGGCCTGCAGCAGCATCAGTCGCTTGTCGCCCGGAATGGCGTTGTAGACCGCGAACTGACCAGGCGGCGGCACCACAGGATCGAAACGCGCGGCGGCGATGTGCATCGGCTGGCGGATGTAACGCGCGGCGATTGCGGCATCCATGTAGCGCAGGGCGTTGGGTACGCGGCCGCGATCGCTTACGAAGTTTCGCACCGACTCGGCGCTGCCGGCGCTCGGCAGCTTCAACCTCAATGGCTGATGACCGAAGGTCGGCACGTTGAGGTGTCCGCGCCCGATCCGGGCGTCCCAGGCCATCGCCATGGCCCCCAATCCGCCCCCAAGACTGGTTCCGGCATAGCCGACGTGCCCTTCGACCTCGGGAAAGAGTTCCAGCAGCACGCTGACGCCGGTCCAGATATCTTCGACGCAGCCGCCGATGATGTAGCGATTGGGGCTCTGGATGTCGTGCAGGACGTGCCAGTTCGGATCCTCCGAGATGGGGGACCGACGGCTGAGCGAGAGACCTCGGAAACAGGGAACCAGATAGACGCAATCCTGGCGCGGAAGAGAGACGGGAGGACGGTCGATCCCCCCGTAGCCGTGCCCCAGAAGGATGCCGCGCTGGATGTCTGCATGCACTGGAACCAGCAGCCAGCCACCGATCTGAAAGCCGTCGGTCGATCTGTACTGGAGATCGATGAGGCGAAAGTGCGGATCCACCAGCGTGGATGTCGATAGACGCGGATTCGTCTCGACCCTCAGCGCACGCTCCAGCCTGGCACGCCAGAAGGCGGTGAAATCGTCCGGCTCCTGGGGCGGCGCGATTGCGAAAAGCCGCTCAAGGTCGAAGCCGTAGCTTGGGTCGAACGCATAGCCGTGCGAGAAAGGCATCGTGCGGTCTCCGATTGGGGTGGTCGGCGAATGTCAGCGTGGCGCGATTCCGAGCAGCGTGCGCACGGCCTTACGCGGGCGGAGAATCACGGGGGCCCGATCGGCGGCACCGGCGAAGAAGAAGCCAGTCGACGAGCCTCCGTCGAGATTGAGCGCGCGCTCGACCCGCCAGGGTGTCAGCAGTCCGGGCGTCGCGAGCAGCTCACCCAACTCGGCCAAAGTGATGCGAGCACGCACCGCACCGAGCAGCCAACGACCGCGCCAGTCGGTAGCGACGAAGGTTCGCGAGGCGCTCGCAGCGTCCGAGAGCCCTCGAACCGCCCTGCCCGCCTCGACCAGGTAAGGCCCGCTTTGCAGCAAGGCATTGATGTCCGGGCGATCCTCGAATCGGCTCCGGCGTATCAGATAAATCCCGCGCGCATCGCCATAGACGAGGCCGCTGAGCAGCCTTGAGGTCTCGAAGCGGTTGATCCTCCGCCCCGATGCGATCACCAGACCGAGCGGACGGCCATCATGATGGAAAAAACCGCCGTTGACGCCGGCAACGCATCCGGCGGATCTGAGCGCATCGGCAAAATCGATAGCGCCGGCCAACGCCCTGTCTCCGAGATCGACGACCTTGAGACGAAAGGCGCGGGAAGTGAAAAGAACCAGATGCGCCTCAATTTGATCCCCATCGGAGGCCCGGATCAGGTGACGGCTGACCTCGCTGAGATCCGAGACCGAGGTCGCTGCGTCGAACGCCTCGGCGGAGCGCCAATGTCCCGCCATCGATGGGGCGGAAAGGCACAGGAGGATGATCGGCAAACACCACAAGAAACGCGCAGAGGACACCATTGAAATCGACGGCATTGGCTTAAGGCCCCTCAAGCATGAGGTCAGGCAACCACGCGGTCAATCGAGCGGGTATTCGCATACAGATCGACAGATCGGATGAAGACGCCACTCTCAAGTTCGCTCTCGTTTACCATCGACCCATGCCGAAAGCGTTGAGTCATTCGGTATCCGGCAATCACCTGAACCCAAGTTCCACCCAGCCCCCGTGCCCCACAAAGCGACCTCCCGATGTTAGACGCGCTGCAGATCCTGACCCGACTTCGAATTCCAGTATGGATCATCGATCCCGCAACGGACGCCCTACTCTGGGCGAATCTGAGCGCGCGGGAGTACTGGGATGGTCCAGCGAACGGGCAACTCGAGCGCCGAGTCGACGAACACCAAGATGCGTCGCTGTCCGACACCTGCCCAGCTCCAGCCGACCGAATGTCAGCGGTCTCCGAGATCTGGCACATCCGTTCGCCCGAAGCCGAGACCCTCATGACCTGCCGCTGCTTCGAGACTCGGCTCGCCGACGGCCGCATCGGCTGGCTTGCAGAGGGACATCCAGAGCCAGAGAGACACCATAGAAACTCAGCCACCATCCACGCCCACAGGCATCCGGGTGCGGGAACGGCGCACGTATCCGGCCCGGAGCGGAATGGCGAACGCACGCTCTACGAAAGCCTGTTCCGCGCCAATACGGCCCCCATGCTGCTGATCGATCCGGAGCGTGAAGGCGCCATCGTCGACGCCAACCCAACCGCAGTCGCCTTCTACGGATACCCCTACGACAAACTCTGTTCCCTGCATATCTGGGAAATCAACTCACTGGGCAGATCCGCCCTGCCCATCGCCCAACGCATCGCCTCCTGGAAAGGCGGCCACAAACCGCTGCACTTCAAGCATCGTCTCGCGGACGGAAGCCTGCGCGACGTACAAACCTACGCGGGCCCGGTGGAGGTGGACGACCGGCGTCTACTGCTCTCGATCATCCACGACATCACCGCGCAGAAAGAGACGGAGCATTTCAATCGACTCCTGCTCGACAGTATCCATGACGGCGTCTTCGGCATCGACCTGGACGGCCGCTTCACCTTCGTCAATCCAGCGGCATTGCACCTGCTCGGATATCGCCACGAGAGCGAACTGCTGAACTCCCATCTGCGAACCATCATCCCCGACGCAAACGAAGCAAAAACCTACGCGATTCAAGGCGTGGGAACGAGCGGACGGGCACTCAAAAACCACGAGGAATGGCTGATCCGTGGCGACGGCGTACAGATACCCACCCTTCTCTACGCCGCCCCCATCGCGCGAGCACGGTCATGTGTCGGCGTCGTCGTCAGTTTCTCGGATCTAACCGAACAGAAGGCGCGCGAGGCGCAGGTCATCGATCTGGCCAATTCATTCCCCGGTGTCGTCTTCCAGATGCAGATCGACGCCAACGGCCAGATCGACATGCTGTTCGTCAGCGCCGGACTGGGAACGCTGCTCGGTCTACTGGAAGAGCCGGATCTGCGCAATCCCATTCCCTTGCTGGCCACGACACACCCAGACGACCAGGGACTGCTCAGCAGAAGCATCCAGCGCGCCGTTCGCGGCCACCACCCTTGGCAATGCGAGTGGCGCGTCAACACCCCCCAAGGCGTCAAATGGCTGCTCGGACGCTCTCAGCCGCGCCAGCATACCAACGGCTCCACGCTCTTCAACGGCGTACTGATCGACATCACCGAGCGCAAGACCCTGGAAGCCGAACTCCAGTACGCAGCGCATCACGACCCGCTCACCGGCACCTGGAATCGTCGTTACTGCGAAACGATGCTACAGACGGCACACGCTCAGACCGAGCGTTATGGAACGCCCTATTCGCTGATCATGCTCGACATAGACCGATTCAAATCGATCAACGACACCTTCGGGCACGATGTAGGCGATCTCGCCCTCACACGCCTCACCCAAACGCTCTCGGAGCGGCTGCGCAAAACCGACGAACTAGCGCGCTGGGGTGGAGAGGAGTTCATGGTCCTGCTCCCGAACACGAAGCTGCGGGCCGCCGTAACCGTGGCCGAAACCGTGCGCACCTGTGTTGCATCGCTGAGGATTCCTCCGCTGACACCATTCACCGTGAGCCTCGGGGTTGCCGAAGCCGAGCCAGAGGAGCCGCTCCAATCCCTGCTCAAACGCGTCGACGACGCCCTTCTAGAAGCCAAGGCACAAGGTCGCAACCGAGTTCTGGTCGCAGAGTACGACTCGCAAGTGCGACCGGAGTCGCAATGAGACCGCTTGGCCACTACGACTGGCCTCCTGTGTGCACGGCATTTCAGTTTCATTCCAATACATTGTATTTGGCCGTCGCCCACCCTACCCTACCCCACGCCACAATCCACAATCCAGACTGTATTAGTAAGGAATTCTGCGATACCCACCTCAGTTCGATTCCGGCGACGACGCTATTCTTCACAACGGTCAAATACAGGTGCGCAAGAACGGCGTAGAGTCCGATTCAACGACCAGGCCAAACCTTAACCTCCCAGTCAACGCTGTCATCGTCCGATGCCGATTCAGCTGGGACCATTCCTACATTGATGAAGGAACGAGGACATGCAGCTATTGCTCAACAAGCTATCCGTTGGCTTCAAGATCTGGCTCGTACCCGGAGTATTGATCCTCCTGTTGGTGATCGAGGGTATCGTGGCCTTCGAGGCCAATCGAGCGGTGGATCAATCGGTAGGGACGATCACACAGAATCTGATCCCAGACGCCGATGTCGCTTCCAAGGTCCTTGCAGATTTACTGCGACAGCGCCTTGCGGTGAAGTCCTATTTGAAATCGCGCGACCCGAAGGATGCCGAGCAATTCCGAGAGGAGCGCGCAACGAGCCAGACGGAATTGGAGCGGGCGCGTCAGGCGATCGAGGAACCGCGCCGGGTAAAGCTGATGGAGGACATCGCCGCACTGAATGCCCGATACATCGACACGTTCGACTCGACGATCGTGACCAACATGGAGCAGCGCAATACGCTCGTCGCAGAGAAGCTCGATGTCATCGGTCCCCAGATCGCGGATACGCTGACCGAGATGATGGAGACCGCGCATCGCAATGGCGACATCGAGACGAGCTACCGCGTGGGAGTCGCCCAACGCCACCTGCTGCAAACGCGCCTCTTTGTCGTCAAATATCTGCTGGAGAACAATGCCGACTCGCTGCAAGGCGTGAAAGGAGAGCTCGAGCCGCTGCACGACGCCTTGAACGCCATTGTCGATCAACCCGAACAGCGTGCGCCTGGCCTGAAGGTGCAGGGACTTCTATCCAGCTATGAGGAGGCCTTCGATGAAGTGGTCGCCGTCATCGAAGCCCGGAACGCAGGGATTCAAACGCTGGACGAAATCGGCCCTCAAATCGCGGAAAAGGCCGAGGCATTGCGTACGAGCGTCGCCGAATCCCTGGACCAGCAATCCGACCGCATCGAGGACCGGATCAAGGAGACCGATCTGCGCCTGATCGTACTGACCAGCATCGCCGTCATGCTCGGCGCGCTGCTCTCCTGGATGGTCATTCGGGCCATCACGCGACCTTTGCACCGAATGAACCTGATGCTCGCCGATATCGCCGATGGCGATGGCGACCTCACTGCCCGTCTTCCCGCAGACGGACGGGACGAACTGAGCACGCTCGCCCACAGCTTCAACCGCTTCGTCGAGAAGCTCCAAGGCATCGTCGGCTCGGTTCAGGGTTCCGTCGCACAGTTGGCATCCGCAGCGAAAGAGCTGAGCATGGTGAGCGAAGAGAATCGCACGACGATTCAGCAACAGGTCGCCGAAACCGAGCAGGTCGCCGCTGCGGTCGAAGAGATGTCGATGACCCTGCAAGAGGTGTCGCGCAATGTTCACGACACGGCGAGGGCAACCGATCAGGCCCGTACCGAGGCGAGCCAAGGTCGCGAGGCCGAGGCTCAGGCATTGATCGCGATCCGCACCCTGGGCAGCGACATCCAGGAGAGCGCGAGCGTGATCGAGGAGGTCGGGCGCGCCAGCGAGACCGTGGACATTGTGGTGGAGGTCATCAAGAGCATCGCCGAGCAGACCAACCTGCTCGCCCTCAACGCCGCGATCGAGGCCGCCCGGGCCGGAGAGCAGGGTCGAGGATTCGCGGTGGTGGCGGACGAGGTGCGAACGCTCGCCGGACGCACCCGAAACTCGACCGAGGAGATCCGCCAGACCATCGAACAGCTGCGCAGCAGTACGCGCCTGGCCGTGGAGCGCATCAACCATAGCCGTGAGCAGACCGAAAACGTCGTCGACCAGGCCCAGCATGTCGACCAGGCACTGGACGGCATCGTCTCCAGGGTGCGCACGATGGATGAAATGACCACCCAGATCGCCACCGCGACCGAAGAGCAGACCGCCGTGGCCGGAGACATCGCGCGCAACGTCGGCAACCTCAAGGAGCAGACGGCGCGCGTTGCCAGCGCGACCGAGCAGGTAGGCGCATCGACGGAGCAGTTGTCACGTCTGGCAAACGCCCTGCGCAACGAGATGGGGCAGTTCAAAGTCTGACGTCGCGGAACGTCCGCTGACGACGCCCGTCGTCAGCGGCAGAGAGCAGGACCCTCTGAAAGGACCTGTAGCCTGAGTCGAGAACCCAGGCGTACCAGAATCCATTGGAACCGAGAGACCAGCAGCATGCGACATCTAATGGACTGGTGGCGCTCACGCGGCATCGCGCGCGAGCGGACGCGTTTCGACTCGGCGGACTGGAGTTGGGCCTGGAAACGACTGCCGCTCCTCGACCGACTCGACAAAGACACCTCGGAACGCCTCGCCGATCTCGCCATGCGCTTCCTGCGCGACAAGACGCTGGAGCCCGCCCAAGGTCTCGTGGTAACCGACCGGATGCGCCTGACGATCGCCTTTCAGGCCGCCTTGCCGATCCTCGAACTGGGTCTGGATTGGTATCGAGGCTGGTACTCCGTCATCCTTTATCCAGATGTCTTCATGCCAGAGCACCAGTTCATCAACGAAGACGGACTGGTCCAAACCGAGCGAGAGAGCAGGAGTGGCGAGTCCTGGAGCCACGGGCCGGTCATCCTGTCCTGGGCCGACATCAAGGCGGGCGGCAAGCTCGATGGCTACAACGTCGTCCTTCATGAACTCGCTCACAAACTCGACGCGCGCTCCGGAGCCACCAACGGCTGTCCACCGCTCCACGCAGACATGTCGGCCGCAGATTGGAAAGAGGCCTTCATCAGTGCCTTCGACGACCTCTGCCAGCGCGTCAGCCGAAATGAGGACACAGCGATCGATCCCTATGCGAGCGAATCGCCGGCCGAGTTCTTCGCCGTCGCAACCGAGGCCTTCTTCGAAATCCCCGACACCCTGGCCACCCCATACCCGGAGGTCTACCGGCAGCTCAGGGCCTTCTATCGCCAGGATCCGTTGCGCGCAAGCGTCGAGGCTCGACCCTAGGGCCGGACGCAACGAAAAAAGGCTTAGAGTTATAATTCTAAGCCTTTTTGGATTTGGTAGCGGGGGCAGGATTTGAACCTACGACCTTCGGGTTATGAGCCCGACGAGCTGCCTGACTGCTCCACCCCGCATCAGAGGAACCAAGTATAGAGACCTTATCGGCAGAGCGCAACCCTTGTTCGATTTTTGCCCGTCGAGCCTATCGTATCTCGGATCCGCTCGCGTTTGCATCCAGTAACGAACCGCTACCCTGTTGGATAGAACGTTGCAAAATCGGAGCGCACCACAACGCACAAGAGAACCAACGATCATGCCGATACTGATCTGAGTTCGGCCAGACAACCGAGCAGATCGCAGTACAATGGACTCCAACCAGACCAAGCGTCACCCTGCGGACAGCCATCCTGGCGAAGCCATAGGTCGACCTGAAACAGGGGGAAGAGGCTCCCAACTATGCTGCACCTGAAATTAGAAACCCTGTGCCGCATCATCGATAAGGCACGGGAGTTCCAGGCCAAGGAGGAGGTGGTTATCCCCGACAGCCCGTCGAGCCCCACAGAGGATTGGGCCCTACAGATACTCGCCGATCACAGTGAGGACTACAGTGTCCAGGAGATGATGCAGGCGATTGGAACGATGAGCGAGCGCCAACGCGCCGAGCTGGTCGCACTCATGTGGCTCGGACGCGGCGACTACAGCATCGAGGACTGGGAATCGGCGGTCGATGACGCGATCGGAGACTATTCGCTGAACGCGGCGGCCTATCTGCTATCGCACCCCATGATCGCCGATCACCTGACGGAAGGGCTCATCGCCCACGGGTATTCCTGCGAGGATTGAAACAACGCCGGGCGAAGCCCGGCGCCATCGATCAGGAGTGACGCAGCGAGACCTCGCCACTCGCAAGCCCGAGCCCTCAGAGGGAGCGCAGCCCCAAGACATCCTGCATGTCGAACAGACCGCGCTCGCGCTCCGCGATCCAGCCCGCTGCGCGCGCGGCACCGCCCGCAAAGGTCATGCGGCTCGACGCCTTGTGGGCAATCTCGATCCGCTCGCCCTCGGCGGCGAACCAGACACTGTGCTCGCCGACGACATCGCCCGCGCGGATGGTTTCGAATCCGATGGTCCGACGGGCGCGCGCGCCCGTCTGCCCTTCCCGACCGTAAACCGCAACCTCTCTGAGATCGCGCCCGAGCGCGTCGGCGATGACCTCGCCCATCCGTAGCGCGGTTCCAGAAGGCGCATCCACCTTATGGCGATGATGGGCCTCGATGATCTCGATATCGACGTCATCACCCAGAACCCGCGCCGCGATATCCAACAGCTTGAGACAGAGATTGACGCCGACGCTCATGTTGGGCGCGAAAACGATGGCGATCTCCTCGCCAGCGGCGGTCACCTGAACCCGCTGCGCCTCATCGAGCCCGGTGGTGCCGATCACCATCCGCTTTGCTGAACGACGACAGAGCGCCAGGTGCACCATGGTCGCGGTCGGCACGGTGAAGTCGATCAGGACGTCGAAATCGTCAATCACCTCGGACAAGTCGGCGACGAGGGGAACGCCCAGATGCCCGACACCGACCAACTCGCCCGCGTCGGCGCCGAGCAGCGAACTCTCGGGCTGTTCGGTCGCGGCACCCAATCTCAATCCTTGGGCCTCGGTGACCGCTTGGATGAGGTTGCGCCCCATACGTCCGCCCGCGCCGGCAACGGCGATTCTGATCTCACTCATGATTCATTCGACTCCTCATCGGAAGGCTCGCGCATGCCGGATCGGGGCTGGCGAGGTCAAACCGCCATGCATTCGGCGGCCTCCAACCTGTACTGTTATCGGGTCCGATCGGTCAAAGACCCATCTTCTCGAAGAAACTCTTGACGCCATCGAGCCAGGAATGGGACTGCGGATTGTGCCGCGAGCCACCCTCCCGCACGCTGAGCTCGAACTCCTGGAGCAACTCCTTTTGACGGTCGGTCAGGTTGACCGGCGTCTCCAGCGTCACTCGGCAGATGAGATCGCCCACCACGCCGCCACGTACCGGCTTCACGCCCTTATTGCGCACCCGGAACATCTTGCCGGTCTGGGTACCCGCCGGGATCTTCAGCATGACCTTGCCGTCGAGCGTCGGGACCTCCAACTCGCCTCCTAACGCCGCCGTAACGAAGCCGATCGGTACCTGGCAATAGAGATTGCTGTCCTCGCGGGTGAAGATGGGGTGCTCCATGACCTGGACCTGCACATAGAGATCCCCTGGCGGGCCGCCCTGCTCGCCACGCTCGCCCTCCCCGGCCAGACGAATGCGGTCCCCGGTATCGACGCCCGGCGGAACCTTCACCGACAGCGTCTTCTCCTCTTGGGTTCGGCCGCGACCCCGGCAGTGCGAGCAAGGCTCGTCGATCACGACGCCCGCGCCGCGGCAGTCCGGACAGGTCTGCTGAATGGAGAAGAAGCCCTGCTGCATCCGCACCTGCCCCATGCCCGCACAGGTCGGACATTGCTTGGGCTGGGTGCCCGGCTTGGCCCCGCTGCCGCCACAGAACTGGCAATCCACCAGCGTGGGAATACGGATCTTGACATCCTTGCCGGCAACCGCCTCTTCCAGGGTCAACGACAGGTCGTAGCGCAGGTCCACCCCGCGCTGGCTGCGTCTACCGCCGGCAGTCCGTCCACCGAATATGTCGCCGAAGACATCCCCGAAGATATCGGAGAAGGAACCCGCGCCAGCGAAGTCACCGGGACCGCCACCGAAGCCTCCAGCGCCCGAATCGACACCAGCATGGCCGAACTGATCGTAGGCCGAGCGCTTCTTCGCATCGCTCAGGACATCGTAAGCCTGCTTGGCTTCCTTGAACTTGGTTTCCGCGTCCGCATCCCCCGTATTTCGGTCGGGGTGATACTTCATCGCCAGACGGCGAAAGGCCTTTTTGATATCGGCCTCGCTCGCATTGCGTTGGACACCAAGGACTTCGTAGTAATCGCGTTTTGACATTGATTTGCTTCCAGCTACCGGCAACTGATCAGTTTACCAGCCCCATCAAGCAGAAAGCGCACGGGTGTTGGCACCTGTACGCTTTCGCTCCTAGGACCCAGGGTCAGCTGCTAGTTCGTCACCTCACTTCTTGTCGTCCTTGACCTCTTCGAACTCGGCATCGACCACGTCGTCGTGACCACCCGCGCTCTTCCCGGCCGAGGCGTTCTCGCCGGCCTCAGCGCCAGACGCCGAGGCATCGCCGGCATTGGCGTAGAGACGCTCGGCCATCTTGCCGGAGAGATCGCCCAGGGTCTTGTTCGCCGCCTCGATGCGATCCTTGTCCTCGCCCGCGACGGCCTCTTCGAGGTCCTTGATCGCGGCTTCGATGGCGTCCTTCTCGCCGGCTTCCATCTTGTCGCCGAGCTGCTCCATCGATTTGCGGGCTGCGTGGATCATTCCCTCGGCCTGGTTGCGCACGGCGACCAGTTCCTGGAACTGACGATCCTCCTCGGCGTGGGCCTCGGCGTCCTTCACCATGCGATCGACTTCCTCGTCCGACAGACCGGAAGAGGCCTTGATGACGATGGACTGCTCCTTACCGGTCGCCTTGTCCTTGGCCGAAACGTTGAGGATGCCGTTGGCGTCGATGTCGAACTTGACCTCGACCTGGGGCACGCCGCGCGGCGCCGGAGGAATGTCGGTGAGGTCGAAGCGACCCAGCGACTTGTTGCTGGCCGCACGCTCGCGCTCACCCTGGAGCACGTGCACGGTCACTGCGGTCTGATTGTCGTCGGCGGTCGAGAACACCTGCTGGGCCGAAGTCGGAATGGTGGTGTTCTTCTCGATCAGCTTGGTCATGACGCCGCCGAGGGTCTCGATACCCAGCGAAAGCGGGGTGACGTCCAGCAGCAGCACGTCCTTGACCTCACCGCCCAACACGCCGCCCTGGATGGCTGCGCCGATGGCGACCGCCTCGTCCGGGTTGACATCCTTGCGCGGGGTCTTGCCAAAGAATTCGGCGACCTTTTCCTGCACCTTGGGCATGCGGGTCTGACCACCGACCAGGATGACCTCGTTGATCTCACCCGCATTGACGCCCGCATCCTTGAGCGCGGTGCGGCAGGGCGCCATGGTGCGCTCGATCAGATCCTCGACCAGCGACTCCAGCTTGGCGCGGGTCAGCTTGACGTTAAGGTGTTTCGGACCTGTCTGATCGGCCGTGATATAGGGCAGATTGATATCGGTCTGCTGGCTGGTGGAGAGCTCGATCTTGGCCTTCTCGGCAGCCTCCTTCAAACGCTGCAGCGCCAACGGATCGTTGTGCAGATCGAAGCCCTGCTCCTTTTTGAAGGTCTCGACCAGATGATCGATGATGCGCAGGTCGAAGTCCTCGCCGCCGAGGAAGGTGTCGCCGTTGGTGGAGAGCACCTCGAACTGGTGCTCGCCCTCGATCTCGGCGATCTCGATGATGGAGACGTCGAAGGTGCCGCCACCCAGGTCGTAGACGACGATCTTCTGATCGCCGCGCTGCTTGTCCATGCCGTAGGCGAGCGCGGCCGCAGTCGGCTCGTTGATGATGCGCTTGACCTCAAGGCCGGCGATACGTCCGGCGTCCTTGGTCGCCTGGCGCTGCGAATCGTTGAAGTAGGCGGGGACGGTGATGACCGCCTCGCTGACCGTATGACCGAGATAGTCCTCGGCGGTCTTCTTCATCTTCTGCAGCACCTTGGCCGAGATCTCCGGCGGGGCCATCTTCTTGCCGTTCACCTCGACCCAGGCGTCGCCGTTGTCGGCCTTGACGATCTTGTACGGGACCATGTCCTTGTCCTTGCCGACCACGCTATCCTCGAAGCGGCGGCCGATGAGACGCTTGATCGCAAAGAGCGTATTGGCCGGGTTGGTGACGGCCTGACGCTTGGCGGACTGACCGACCAGAACCTCGCTATCGCCGGTGAAGGCGATGATCGAAGGCGTGGTGCGATCGCCTTCCGCGTTCTCGATGACCTTGACGTTGTCGCCTTCCATCACGGCGACGCACGAGTTCGTGGTACCGAGATCGATGCCGATGATTTTTCCCATTTTTTCTTCTCCGAAAATGTTCTCAGGGGCGCTGAGGCGCCGAATAATTCAGTCGAATTGGGGAGGGTCGGACCCCATTCAAGCCTGGGCTCAGGATGCTTGCTGCGACACCATGACCAGCGCTGGACGCACCAGTCTGCCGTTGAGCGAGTAGCCCTTTTGAATGACCCCTACCACGGTGTTGGGCGGTACGTCCTCGCGCGACTGCATCGTCATGGCCTGATGCAGTTCGGGGTTGAACGGCTGATCCTGAGGATCGATCAGAGACACGCCGAACTTCTCCATGACGTCGCCCAGAAGCTTCAGAGTCAGCTCGGTCCCCTCGCGCAGCTTGGTGATGTCGACCGCCTCGTCCATAGAGGCCTGGTGCCCGAGCTCCAGGCTGTCGCGCACGGGCAGAAGTTCGCGCACGAAATTGTCCAGCGCATATTTGTGCGCCTTGTCCAGCTCGGCACTGTGACGGCGGCGCAGGTTCTCCATGTCTGCGCGCGTGCGCAGGACCTGCTCACGGTGGTCGTCGGCCTCGGCCTTCGCCACATCGAGCGCGGCGATCAACTCCTCGACCGAGATCGTTTCAGACTCGCCCTCGGCTTCGGCCTCCGGCTCGCCCGATGCGGCCTGCTGCGCCGGTGGCTCGGCGGCCGTCGTCTCCATGTAGGCATCCACGGCCGCGCGCAGAGACGCATCCTCCACCTGCGGGGTACTGCCCTCCTCCGTGGACTCCGGGCGATGTGGATCCGCGTTCATCATGACCTCCGATTCTCTGTACAGCCTGATCCCAGCACCAACTGTCGGCACCGGGGACGGCGGGGATAAATGTGACTTTCGATTACTGTCGCAGCGCGGCGGACAGCAGCCGCGCCGTGATATCGACGATTGGAATCACGCGCTGGTAGTCCATGCGCGTCGGCCCGATCACGCCGAGCACGCCGATGACCTTGCCTTCGACGCGATAGTTGGTCGTGACCAGGCTGCAATCGTCGAGCAGTCCGTATCCGGACTCTTCGCCGATGAAGATCTGTACGCCGTCGGCGGCGATGCAGCGATCCAGAATATGCAGGATCTCACGCTTCTTGTTGAAGGCGTCGAACAGCTGTTTGAGCCGATCCATGCTCGCCAGTTCACCGAACTCCATCAGATTGGTCTGCCCGGCGATGAAGCAGTCGTCATGCGATTCGGCGAACTCGACAACCCCCTGCGCGATCGCCAGGGCACGCACCATCATCTGATCCATGTTGGCATGCGTGTGCTTGAGGTCGTCCAGAAGGCGCTTGCGCACCTCGCGGATATCCTGACCGGTGAACAGCTGGGTCAGAAAATTCGACGCCTGCTCCAATTCGGACGCGGTGAAGCACCGGTCGGTGTTGACGATCCGATTGTGGACTTCGCCCTCGCTGGTCACCAGAATGGCGAGCACCCGATTGTCGGACAGCGGCAGCAACTCGATCTGGCGAAAAGCGCTACGCTCATGGCGCGGCAGCATCACCACACCGGCGAGATGCGTGATCCCGGACAGCAGGTTCGATGCGGTCTCGACCAGGGTTTTCGGATCCATACCGAATTCGAAACGCCCTTGAAGCGAGGCGATATCATCCGGCGAGGGCGGCCGCACCGTGAGCAGCGAATCGACGAACATCCGGTATCCGGCGGCCGTTGGGACCCGTCCGGCCGAGGTGTGAGGCGACACCACCAGCCCCAGATCCTCCAGATCGGACATCACATTGCGCACGGTGGCAGGACTGAGCTCCAACCCGGTATCCTTCGCCAAGGTTCGCGAGCCAACAGGCTGCCCATCCCGGATATAGCGCTCGACCAGCGCCTTCAGGAAATGCTGCGCACGATCGCTTACCTGGGAATCACCGCTTCGCGTGTCGTTAGCCAAGTCTTGCCACCGATACCCGTTGGTTGTTGTGCCGTAACCGGGCCGATTCCCGGATCCGCGCTTTAGCACTCACCAACATAGAGTGCTAACACCGCAATTTAGGGATTCGCACGGATGCTGTCAAGGCGCGTTCCAGCCGAACCGAGGACCGAATCGCCCACGCAAAGGCTGAAATCGCTGGCATTTCCGCGATGACGCGGGGATGAACGATCGCATCTAGTGCATCTAACCGACTGAAAAATAGACACACCGAAACCACCGACACCAGAACGCGACGCGATGAAACTCGATAAGGGCCGCCGAAGCCCCGACTCCAGCGGCGGTATTGGCGTCACTTGGGCCCCATGCTAACGTTTGCGCGTTCCTGCCCACCGGCCTTGTCCATCCATCATTCAGAAAATCCATGCCGCTATTCCAAACCGTCGGCATCGTTGCCAAACAAGGAGATCCCGAGCGGGTGCAACGGACGCTGCACCGTCTCGTCCATCATCTGCGCTCGCACACCCTGGAGGTCCTGCTGGACGCCGAGGGCGCACACCTCATCGGCGCTGATGTCGGCGCGGCAGTAGCCGCTTCGGAATTGGGCGCCCGTTGCGATCTCATCATCATCGTTGGCGGCGACGGCACATTGTTGCACGCCGCCCGCAGCATGGCCGCCTACGAAGTCCCGCTCGTGGGCATCAACCTGGGCCGGCTCGGCTTCCTGGTCGACGTGTCCCCAGACGCGATCGAGACCACCATCGACCAGATGATCGCCGGTGAGTTCGAGTCCGAGTCCCGCTCCATGCTCCGCGCCCTGGTACGCGCCAGCGAGCGGACCAGCGAGCCTTACCCCGCCTTCAACGAGGTCGCCATCCATAAATGGAATACGGCACGGATGATCGAGTTCGAGACCTATATCGACGGGGTCTTCGTCAACAGCCAGCGCTCGGACGGCCTCATCGTGTCCACGCCGACCGGGTCGACCGCCTATGCGCTCTCCGGCGGCGGCCCGCTGGTCGATCCCGCGCTCGACGCCATCCTGCTCGTCCCCATCTGCCCGCACGACCTGAGCAACCGTCCGCTGGTGGTGCCGGGCAACCGGCGCATCGAGATCCGAGTGCTCGGACACGATCTAGGGCATGTCCAGGTGACATGCGACGGACAAACCATCCGTCAATTGCCGCCCGAGTCGATCGTCGAGATCGCACGTCATCCCAATCAGGTGCGCCTGCTGCACCCGAAGGGACACGATCATTACAAAATCCTCCGCGCCAAACTGCATTGGGGACACAACGCGCCTGCGACTCGGGGGCCGACATGCTGAGCCACCTGCTCGTTCGCGATCTGGTAATCGTCAGCAGCCTGGAGCTCGACTGGAGCGTGGGCATGACCGCACTCACGGGCGAAACCGGCGCCGGAAAATCGATCCTTATCGACGCACTCGGTCTGGTTCTGGGCGACAAGGCCGAGGCCAGCCTCATCCGCGCGGGCGCCGAGCGCGCCGAAATCGTCGCGCAGTTCGACCTGACGCACTGCCCCTCGGCGACCCGCTGGCTCGCCGAACAGGATTTGGACGACGAAGGCGTCTGCATCCTGCGCCGCCTGATCCCGCGCGAAGGCCGATCGCGGGCCTATATCAATGGAAGACCGGCGAATGGCGGCCAACTGCGGGCGCTAGGCGATCTGCTCGTCGACATCCACGGACAGCACGCCCACCAGTCGCTGCTGCGAGCCACTGCGCAGCGCGATCTGCTCGACGCCTATGGCGGACAAACCGCTCTTGCCCAGACCGTCGCTACGGCCTTTGCCGAATACCGCGCGCTGGCACAGCGTTTCTCGGCCCTGGAATCAGCCAGCCATGACCGGGCTGCCCGGCTCGACCTGTTGCGCTTCACGGTCGATGAACTGGAGCGCCTCGACCTGAGCCCAGGCGAAATCGACACGCTGAACCAGGAAGAGCGCCGGCTCGGGCATATCGATCGGCTTCAGCAGAGCGCGGCGCGCATCCTCCAGACCCTATCGGAGACCGAACCCTCGGTGGAGGATCAACTGAGATCGGCGACCAGCGAGGTCGACGAACTCCTGGAGATCGACCCCGAACTCGGCGTCTGCCGGGATCTGCTCGAAACGGCGGCAATCAATGCCGGAGAGGCCGCCGCCAGCCTGAGACACTATCTCGACGGACTCGAGATCGATCCGGGCGCACTGGACAGCGTCGCCGAGCGTCTCGCCCATATCCACGACTTGGCGCGCAAATACCGGGTTTTTCCCGACCAGCTACCGGATTTTCTGGTCGAACGTCGCTCCGAGCTTGAAACACTGGAGGCGGCCGACATCACCCTGGACGCGCTGCGTTCGCAACGCGACGCCGCCTATAGGCACTACCTCGACCGAGCGCGCGAACTGAGCGCGGCCCGCGCCCAGAGCGCGTCGCGTCTTGGCGAAACGGTCACCGCGTCCATGCAGGAACTCGGCATGGCCGGAGGCCGATTCGAAGTACGGATCGACGACCTGGAGCCGGAACGCGCCGGAGGCGGCGGCCTGGAGCGGATCGAATTTCTGGTCAGCGCCAACCCGGGACAGCCGCTTCAGGCACTGGCCAAGGTCGCCTCGGGCGGCGAGCTCTCGCGCATCAGCCTGTCGATCCAGGTGGCCACCGCCAGTTGCGGCAGCGTCCCGACCCTGGTGTTCGACGAGGTCGATGTCGGGATCGGCGGCGGAATCGCCGAGATCGTCGGGCGTCTTCTGCGCCGTCTCGGCGCCTCGCGCCAGGTGCTCTGCGTCACCCACCTGCCCCAGGTCGCAGCCCAAGCCCACCAGCAGTATCGGGTGCGCAAAGAGGCCATCGATGGCCAGACCCATACGCATATCGAGCCATTGGACGACACAAATCGAATCGAGGAGATCGCCCGCATGCTTGGCGGAACGGAGATCACACGCAAGACGCGCGAACACGCCAGCGAAATGTTAGACCGGAGAGACGCCTAGGGCGAAGCGAACATCCATCCCTGCTACGACCGGAGAACGTATCGATATGATCAAGAAGATCGGGGTGGATCAGCTCCAGATCGGCATGTACATCCACGACCTGAACTGTGGCTGGTTGGATCACGGATTCATCCGCAGCCGCTTCATGCTCAAGAGCGACAACGCCCTGGAAAAGATCCGCACGCTCGGAATCCGCGAACTCTACATCGATACCGAGTACGGGCTGGACGTCGAAGAGGCACCGACCGAAACGGAGGTCACCCAGGCGCTGGAAGAGGATTTGGCCGAGGTCGCCCAAGAGGGCGGCGGAGAGGCGCACGAGGTTCCGCTCAGCGTCGAGCGCCTCGCGGCGAGACGCATTCATACCGAAGCGATCGGCCTCATCGGCGACTTCATGAGCGCCGCCCGTCTCGGCAAGGCCCCCGCTCTGGATCAGGCACGCCCACTGGTCAGCGAGATGGTGTCTTCCGTGTTTCGCAATCCGGATGCGCTGCTTGCATTCAGCCGGATTCGGCGCGTCGGGCTCTATCAGTTCGAGCACTCGGTAAACGTTGCCGTCCTCATGACATGCTTCGCCAGGGCGCTAGGCATGGAGCAACAAGAGATCGAGGACATCGCCCTTGGGGCCATACTGCACGACATCGGCAAGGCCATGATCCCCGGTCGCATCATCAACAAACCGGGACGACTGACCGAGCAGGAATTCGACATCATGCGCGGGCACGTGGATCAGGGCCATCACATCCTGTCCAAGATTCCCGACTTTCCGCCGATCTCCCTGGCGGTCGCCATCGAGCACCACGAACGCATGGACGGCAGCGGCTACCCCAACAACAAGACCGCACCAGCCATCTCGCTCCACGGCAAAATGGCCGCCATCGTCGACATCTATGACGCGATTTCAAGCGAGCGTGTCTACCACAAGGGGGTCGAGCCGCATCAGGCGCTGCGCAAACTACTCGAATGGCGCCATCATCTGGATCAGGCTCTGGTCCAGCAGTTTATCCGCTGCGTCGGCATCTATCCTGTGGGTACCCTGGTAAAACTGCAAAGCGGCAGATTGGGCGTGGTCATCGAATCCGGACGCGAGGATCTTTTCAAGCCGGTGATCCGAATCGTCATGGACGCCAAGCAGCGGCGTTTCCTCGCCGTGAGCGATCTCGATCTATCCCGTATCAACAAGGCATCCGAGGAGCGCATCGTCAGCGCCGAACTGCCGAAAAGCTGGGGCATCGACCCACCGGAGCTGCTTCTGCTTCCCTCTTGACCGTTCAATGGGGCTGGGCTCAATGCCACTTGCCGACATGAACCCACATGGATCGCACCCCGCAGCGGTCATGGTTAAGTAATCTTACGGACTACACGCCCGTCTTATTTCCTTCTATAATATGGGCTTGAATACCGATCCCTCCGATCTAGCCCAGAGCCTTGCAATAACGACCTAAAAAAGAACGCTGGGCAACACGGATCAATGGGTCCATAATCGACGCGCAGCCGGTTTCCGGGATTGTAGCGGTCCGATCAGGACCAGTTTCATTGCTGCAGCCTTGGGGTATCGGCCCACGGCGCACCACAGGAGGATGGGTTCATGCCGATGATTACGTCGTTTATTCCGAGTGAAGACAGATTGGATCTGTCGTTCCATGGCGATCTCGACCTGACGATATCCGAAGACGTCTGTCTGATTTCAGCCACCATCCCCACGACCTTGCGTACCTGTATCTTGGATCTCACCAGGCTCGACCGCGTCTTCGACTCGGGGCTTGCGCTACTCTGGATGCTGAACGAACAGCTCCAGCGCATTGGAGCCACTGTGGTGGTTCTGAGCGATCATCCCGAAATTCTTCGCCGGACGCCACGCGTACTCAGCAATGCACTGAACGTCGTCCCGCAGGATTCTTCGCCCCCGCTCGAAGCCTCAGCCGTCGAGACAGACCTTCTGTCAGCCTGACGGCAGGCGGTTCCGCGAACACATGCACCGGATCCTACGGAAGAGATTCTCTTCCTGAATGCCGGCAAGTTCCAGGGGGGCGGATCGCATGATCCGCCCCCCCTGGCAGTCGCCTCAGATGTCTCGCGGACCTAGACCCCAAGCCTCAAGCGGCCTGCATCCATTCCGCCCCGCACCGATTCAGTGCCGCGAGCACCGCTCGCAGTGATGCCGCAACCGTATCCCGATCGATCGCCGCGCCAGAAACCCGGGTACCCTCCATCTCCAGCTGCACATAGGCCACGGCCTCGGCGTCGGTCCCGGCACCGATCGCATGCTCCTGATAGTCGATGATCCGCAGCGCTCGCCCACTCCAGCGCGTCCAGGCGTCCACATAGGCGGCAAGCGCCCCCTGTCCCGCGCCATGCAGAATCTGTTCGCCCGCAGCAGAACCGATCCGGACCTCGATGCGATCGCTACCGTTGCGGTCCAGACGATATCCGCTCAAGCAGTACGGGCTGCGATCCGTCATGAAACAACGCTCGAAGATGGCATAAATCCTGGCCGAATCCATCTCGCCGCCACACCTCTCCGTCTCCTGCTGGACTAGACGCGCCATTTCCACCTGCATCCAGCGCGGCAGCACCAATCCGTAATCCCGCTCCAAGACGAACGCCACGCCGCCCTTGCCCGACTGGCTGTTGACCCGGATCACCGCCTCATAGCTGCGACCCAAGTCCTGCGGATCGATCGGCAGATAGGCTACCTGCCAGGGCTCCTCGCGGGTCTGGCGCGCCAGGCACTTGCGGATCGCATCCTGGTGGCTTCCCGAAAAGGCCGTGTAGACCAGTTCACCGACCCAGGGATGGCGCGGATGCACGGGCAAACCGGTGCATTCGGTGCAGATCCGCACGATCTCGTCCGGATTGCTCAGGTCCAAACACGGATCCAGGCCCTGACTGTAGAGGTTCATGGCCAGGGTCAACAGATCGGCATTGCCGGTCCGCTCACCGTTGCCGAGCAAGGTCCCTTCGACGCGATCGGCCCCCGCCAACAGGGCCACCTCGGCTGCGGCGACCGCGCCGCCACGATCGTTATGGGTATGGACCGAGAGCACGATCGCCTCGCGCCGCCCGATATGGGTGGAGAAATATTCCACCTGATCGGCGAAAACATTGGGGCTGGCCACCTCCACCGTCGCCGGCAGATTGATGATGCTCGGCCGCTCGGGGGTCGGCTCCCAAACGTCCAGAACCGCCTCGCAAACCTCCAGCGCATAATCCAGTTCCGTGGCCGTGAAGCTCTCCGGGGAATACTGGAAGGTCCAGCGAGTCTGCGGATAGCGTCGCGATTCGGCCAGCACCCACTCGGCGCCCCGGCGGGCGATCGCCTTCACGCCGTCGCGATCCTGGCCGAACACCCAGTCGCGCTGAGCGGGCGAGGTCGAGTTGTAGACGTGCACGATGGCCCGGGAAACGCCCCGCAACGCCTCGAAGGTCTTGCGGATCAAATCCTCACGCGCCTGCACCAAAACCTGAATGGTCACGTCTTCGGGAATCTGGCGCTCGTCGATCAGCCAGCGGACGAAATCGAAATCCGGCTGACTGGCAGCGGGGAAACCAACCTCGATCTCCTTGAATCCCATCCCGACCAGCAGGCTCCAAAGACGGCGCTTCTGAGTCACGCTCATGGGCTCCATCAGCGCCTGGTTGCCGTCGCGCAGGTCCACACTGGTCCAAATGGGCGCAGCCTGGACGGTTCGGTTCGGCCATTGGCGGTCGGGCAAATGCACCACCGGGCCGGGGCGATATCTGCGGTGGTCGAAACTGCTCATGAAATTCTCCCTGGTCATCGGAATTGGCTAGCGTGAAAAGGATCTCTGGCCTCTCCCTGGTGGGGCTCGGGCCGCTCCGATCCGGGTTGGGATCCGGAGCCTGATGGCGCACGCCTCGTGAGCGCTTGCCGCAGATGCCGACTGGTTGGTCGACGGTTGAAAGGATACGTCGATCCGCACGGCAGACGATTGCGAATGGAGGCGCATGAAGCAGATAATCAGCAATATTCTGCCAAATTACACCTCATCGGCACGACATTCACCAAAGATAACCTTCGCATGCGCGAGCAAGGGAGAGAGCCACATTGGACCGCTACGACAGACGCATCCTGGAAGAACTCCAACAGGATGGACGCATGAGCAATCAGGACCTTGCAGAGCGTATCGGGCTTTCGCCCTCGCCCTGCCTAAGACGGGTCAGGGCACTGGAGGAATCCGGCATCATCCGTGGCTATCGGGCCTGGCTGGATGCCCAACGGCTGGGGCTCAACCTCATGGTCGTTCTCAGCATCTCGATGGACCGACACACCCCGGAGCGCTTCGAGCGTTTCGAGACGGCCGTGCAGGAGATGCCCGAGGTGCTGGAGTGCCTATTGATCACAGGACGTGACGCAGATTACCAACTTAAGGTGATTGTTCGTGACATGGATGCCTATCAAGAGCTTTTATTGAACAGGATCACACGAATCGACGGTGTTTCGGGGGTACATTCCAGTTTCGTGCTCAGGAGGGTACTGGAACGGACGAATCTGCCGATAACCTAGACGAAGCGCATCGCCCAACACTGGACGATGCGAATTCGGCGAGACTGGCGCAAGGTTTGCTTAGTGCGTTTGCTTAGTTCAACAGTGCCAAAAAGACCCGCCACCGAATCTCCGAATGAGGGGTGAAGACATGTACAACGAACAGCTTCAGACCGTCACGATCACTCAGGACGTACAGCGCGACCGCGAGCGCGCACAACGCCTGCGCGGAGCACTGACCCAGATGTCGTTACGTGACGAAAACCGGCTCTATGCCCAGACACGCGGGATCAGCCAGAACAATCGAGACTACGGGTTCCGCCCCGGCTATCTCAACCGCAGCACCGGCGAATATCAGCTGTCACGCTTCAGTGACGGGACCCTGGCACCGATCCATGTACTGGACGGTCTGCCAGAGTCCTGGATCGCCGATCGGGATGCCGAAGGTCATGTCACGGCGGCACGTAGGGAAATCGTCTCCGGCTTCGTCCGCGACAACGCCTTTTTCACCCGCGAAGAGGCCATCAAGGCATCCGCGCACTGAGTCGCCTCATCCACCAACGCTCGCGCCCCCGATCTCAGCGACTCAGCATCAGCGAGCCCCCATCGCCGATTCTGCGAGCGAATACCCCAGATCGATGAGCTCCCGTGCACGATGGAATTCGTGCGCGGCGCTGGAGTCGCGCGGTACATCGATGAGCACATCGGGCCGATAGGCCGAGATTTTGGTCGCCGCGATGGCGTTCTGCATCGTCTCGAAGGAACGCGTCGTCAGCTCGAAGACCCCCAACCGCGAATCCCCCGAACTCGTCGAATTCCCCCCGATCGCATCGAGAAACTGCCGTATCCGCGTCTGATAGCCGCGATCCGGCTCGGACTTGTGGGGCGTAGACGGCGGATCCGTCCGCTTCGATCGAGACGCCTTGGCGTTCAGATTGACCGCGATGGTCAGATCGGTGAAATCGCGGAAGGTCGGCGCGATCGGAACCGGATTGAGCAGGCCGCCATCCACCAGGGTCATGCCCTGATACTCATGAGGCGTAAAGATACCGGGCACGGCGATCGAGGCCCGCACCGCATCAAAGAGCGGTCCCTCGGTGATCCAAACCTCACGCTGACGCTCGATATCGGTCGCGACCGCCGTGAAGTTGATCGGGAGATCCTCGATCGCGCACTCGCCGACCATCTCACGCAGCGTATCCATGATGCGATCGCCCTTGAGCAGACCGTCACCGCTGAAGGCGAAGTCGAGAAACCGCAGCACATCGGTTCGCCCCAGCGAACAGACCCAGCGTTTGTAGGCGTCCAGTTCGCCAGCGGCATAGACGCCTCCGACCAGGGATCCCATCGATGCGCCGCTGATCGAGGCGATGCGGTAGCCGTGATCGTTCAGCCATTCGATGATTCCGATATGGGCGAGCCCCCGAGCGCCACCGCTTCCGAGTGCCAGAGAGACGCTTTCCCGAGTGGATGTCGACATGATGCAGACCCGCTTGATGGAGGGGATGGAGGGAACGCGCGGCACTATCCCGTGACGGGTCTGCGGGGTCAAGATGGGGCGTCATCCCCGTCGATGCTCAATAGGCCGGTGCCGCAGCGTCGTATTCAAGACCCACATCCGCCGCCTGCTCGCGTACCGCGCCGAAGATCTTGTTGTCGAGCGACGCCTCGGCAGCACCCGACTCGGAGAGCCGATCCTTGAGATATTTGGCGCGCTCGGCCGAAACCCGCTGAATCTCCTGGCGCAACGCATCGCGCTTGGCCTCCTGCTTGGCGATCAACTCACGCTGTTGCTCGACCTCCAGACTCTTGAGCGGCTCGGGCAATTGCTCGACTGGCAGATCCTCCAGCGCCACCCGCCCCGTCGAGACCTCCTCGATCAACTCCTTATCGCCGAACAGACCGGCCGCGCCGCTCTTGGTCGCGGCATACTCGGCGCGGCGCGCCCGGCTGGCCGCAGACGCCTCGGCCTGAACCGCCTTGGTCGCGGCCAGTTTCTCGCGTTTGCGCGCACGCTCATCCGCCGCACCGTAATAGATCCGGGTGTCGTCGAGATCGGCGCCGAGCTTAGCCAAGGTTTCGTCGAACGGCGTAGCGATGGCCACGGCGCTTCCAGACTGGCCGACCTGGAAATAGCTGCCATCGCCCAGTTGGGCGATTTGCTGCCATTGATTCCGCGTCCGAGACAAATCGCCACACTGGATGGCGTTGATGCGGACGCCCTGACGGCGGGCCTCTTGCAGAATCGCCGGATACTGCACCTCGTCCTGATAGTCCATGTGCGCCTCGGCATCGCCGACCAGGAAGATGACCCGATAGACACCCGTCCCCTGACTCCATCCGATTCGGTGCAGCGCATCGTTCAGCGCCTGATTGACGCTCTCCGGCCCGTCGCCACCGCCCTGGGCCTGAAAGCGCATGAGCTGGGCCTGGATCGCATCCAGATCGGACGACAGATCGACCACCCGGGTGACATAGTCATCGCCCCGGTCGCGATAGGCGACGAGCCCCATGCGAATCTCGGGGGTTGGCCGTGCCGACGCCATACTGGTGGCGATCGACCAGATCTTGTCCTTGGCCGCCTGGATGAGACCGCCCATGCTGCCGGTGGTGTCGAGCACGAAAACGGCCTCGATGACCGGCGTTTGGGCCGTATCCGGCAGGCTGAGCATCGGCTGCTGGACCGGCTGATCGGGGACGCCCCTTTCGGCGGACATGAGACTCGGGTAATAGACCAGAGCAGCGGCGGTGAGCCCAAGCAGACTCACGGCCAACAGCCGCGTCTTGAGCGCGGGGCTGTTCTTGAAAGCGGATCGGATGGTCTGCGATTTCATAGCGATCGACCTCTGGATGTGGAGTTTGGCGTGTGACTTCGATCGGTTCATGTTCCAAGACCAGGACTCATCCGAACCGGGAGAGGCGGCGCAAGGCGCGCTCGGCGGCCCTTTCGGCCCGATCGAAGGCGTTGGAATCGATGTCCGCAACAGCCCCCGACCCTATTGGCCGAGGGATGTAGACGAACAGCGCCTGGACGAGGAAGCAGGTCCAGATGGCGAGGAATGGGCTTCCGGTACGCTGAGCGGCCCAGAATCCGGCAAGCCCCCCAAGCAGGCACAGCCCCAGATCCATCGCCGCTGCGACCGGACCGGCATGGAAACAGAGCGCACGCACCAGCCAGAGGCTGGCCAATTGAGAGAGCGCGAGGATCCCGAGATCCGAGGTCAACGCCCCGGACACCAGGGCGACGGCCAACCAGAGCAGAAGCAGCGGCAGACGCCCCACCGAGGGATCGGCACGTCCGAGCAGATAGAGGACATAGCCGAACCCGAGCGCAACGAGCGCCCAGCTCGCCGCGACAGACGCCGAAACCAACAGGGCCAAGCCGTCGAACAGGGCCGCGCCCAGGATCGCCGCCACCAGGGCGACCAGGACGCCCTCACCGAAACCGGGTTCTTTCATGACCGCGACTCCCGTGCGCGCTTGGCGCGCAACAGGGCGACCTCGACATCGGCATCGCGCACGACCGAGACGGCATCCAGGTCGAACGCACGCGGACTCACCGGATCCTCGGCTCGGGTCTCTTCATGGAGCGCGGCCTGGGCGCGCAGCTCGGCGAGACGCCCCGACCTTGCCGCAATCTCTCGCTCCAGCTCCTCGCGGGTCTCGGCGATGCGCGCCGCGCCGCGACGAACCGATTCGGCCTGGCGCTCGCGTTCCAGACGACGCCGGATGACCGAACGTGCCAGATCGTCCTGATCGGCGCCGAGACAGTCGGCCAGCGCCCCCTCCTCGTCCCGTACCTGGCGCTGCAACTCGGCCTCGCGCTCGGCGAACCATCTGGACTCGCGCTCCAGTCGCGCCAGTTCCTGACGGCCGCGATCCAGCGACTGCTCCATCTCGCGCAGTGCCTGGGACAGAATGAGATCGGGCGCCTCGAACCGATCGAGCAGCGCATGGATATCGGCGCGCAGCAGTCGCGCCATTCGGAACAGGATCGTCATCGTCGTACCTCCGACATCGCTCGTGTGATAGCGATTTCAGTCTATGGAGAACGCGGCGACGCACCCAGACAGGGTTTGGTAAAACCCGACACGCATCTTTTACAGTGAATTTACCCGTGCCAGAACGCACGGGTGTTAGCCTTCCGAAAGCGCCCAAACCGGAGCATCTCTCACCGACCATGAGCACCTCGACCAAGCCGCGCATCCTGATCGTCGAGGACGAAGCGGCCATCCGCATCGGACTGGAGGACCTCTTCGTCTACCACGGGTTCGAGGTCGGAACGGCCTCCGACGGACCGAACGGGCTCGCCAAGGCGCTGACCGGGACCTTCGACATGCTGCTCCTCGACATCATGTTGCCTGGACTCGACGGATTCGCCATCTGCGACCGCATCCGCGCGGTCGACCGCACCCAGCCGATCATCATGCTGACTGCCCGAAGCGCGGACAGCGACATCATTCAAGGGCTGCGGCTCGGGGCCGACGACTATGTCTCCAAGCCTTTCTCGGTCACCGAACTGGTTCTACGGGTCCAGGCCGTGTTGCGCCGCGCTCAGGGACGCGAGGACACCGAGTCGCCGATCCGTATCGGCGATCTTGAGCTGGACAACCAGTCGCTGTGCGGACGACGCGGCGACGAAGAACTCCTCTTCACCCGCCGCGAAATGGACATCCTCGCCTACCTGGCCGCGCATCGCGGACGCACGGTCTCGCGCGAGGAACTCTTGAACAAGGTCTGGGGATACGCCCGCGATTGCGGTCTGGAGACACGCACCGTCGACATCCATATCGCCAAGCTGCGCCGTAAGATCGAACCGGACCCGAGCGATCCGTCTCGCCTGATCACGGTGCGCGGTGTCGGCTACCGCCTGGTCGAATGAGCGGACTGGAGATGAGCAACGCCCGGACCCGGCTGCGGCTCGGAATCCTGTCGTTCGTGCTCGCGCTCGCCATCCCGAGCCTCCTGCTGGTCGACAAGGCCTACGACCAGATCAAATGGGAGTCCTTCCGCCAGCAACAGATCGCCGCCGAGGAATTCGCTGCCCGGATCGACCGCGCCCTGGCCCAACTGGTTCGCTACGAGGAATCGCGCGGGATCGACGACTATGGTTTCGTCATCGGGACCGCAAGCGCCTATCCTCGCCGCTCGCCACTGTCCGAGCTGACGGCGACCCAGGCCATCCCCGGACTCGTCGGCTGGTTCCAGGTCCGCGCGGACGGCCGCTTCAGCTCACCGCTGGTCCCGGAACCCGGCGTATCGCCATCCGATTTCGGGCTCGACTCGGGCCAGATCGCGCTACGCCAGGCACAATCTCAGCGGATCGAAGACATCCTGGTCGGCAATCGGCTGGTCGAGCGCGGCGCGCGCGAACTCGACACCCCCACCGCTCGGACCGATATCCAGACTGCGGAGCTGGAACGACATGCGAACGAACAGAGCGCCTACCGATACGACAGGACCCAGGACAATTCGCTCGACGCGCCCCCATCACCCCGTCCGGCATCCAATCGACTCTCTCAGGCCGCCTTCGAGCGACTCGCCGAGGATGCGACGAGCGACGTCTCGTCGCTCACAAAGCGACGTGCCAAGCGGTCTGCCGAGCTGAGCGAACAGGCCGAAACAGCACAGGCCAAATCATCACCGAGCGAACCGAGTGACACCCTTGGGCTTGAGGAACCGCCAGCGACTGCAAGCACGCCCAACGCACCGGTTGCCGAGTTGTCGAACCGACACCCCGTTCAGCTTTTCGACACCGCTATCGAGCCCATGGAGGTCGGTCGGCTCGACAGCGGGCACTTCCTGCTGTTCCGCAGCGTCTGGCGCGACGGCGAGCGCATCATCCAGGGCGCGCTCATCGAGCAAGGGGCCTTCCTGGAGGCGATCGCCGGAGAGACCTTCGAGACGACGGCCCTGGCCCGCAACTGCGATCTGACACTGACCTATCGAGGCGAATCGCTCGCCAGCTTCCGCTCGCCACCGGAACGCACCCTCGTCAGCGGCACGCCGGCGCTGAGCGGCAGCCCGCTCTATCGCACACGAATGCAAGAGCCCTTCGGCGGACTCGAACTCATCTTCAGCGTCACCCGATTGCCCAACCCGCCAGGCGCAGCCGTCATCGGCTGGATGGCAGCAGCCCTGGCCTCGGTGCTCCTGGCCGGCGGTTGGCTTATGTATCGGCTGGGGATGGGACAGATCGAGCTGGTCCGTCAGCAACAGGACTTCGTCTCATCGGTGAGCCACGAACTCAAGACGCCGCTCACATCGATCCGCATGTATGCCGAGATGCTGAGCGTCGGATTCGCCGCCGAACATCGCAAGCAGACCTATTACCGCCTGATCCACGAAGAGAGCGAACGTCTGTCGCGACTCATTGCGAACGTGCTGCAACTCGCCCGTATCGGACGCGACGCACTGGTCCTAGAGATCCAGCCGATCGCCGTCGAGGCGCTGATGCGAACGGTGCGCGAGCGTGTCGCTGCACAGGTCGAGCGGGCTGGGTTCACCCTGGAGATCGCGTGCGAGACGCCCGGCTGGATCCAGGTAGATGCGGATGCCTTCGTCCAGATCTTCATCAACCTGGTCGACAACGCGCTCAAATTCGCGGCCGACGCCCCCGAGCGTCGCATCCGGATCGCATGCGAGTCACGGGGCGGACAACGGATCTGTCTCAGCGTGCGCGATTTCGGTCCGGGCATCCCCAGAGGCCAGCGCAACCGCATCTTCAGACTCTTCTATCGTGGCGAGGAAGCCAAACGGCGTGCCATCTCTGGAACCGGTATCGGACTGGCCTTGGTCCGACGCCTCACTCGCGCCATGGATGGTCGAGTCCAGATCGTCAACCGCGATCCAGGCGCCGAATTCAGGATCGAACTCCCCCGGATCGAGCCCCCGCCACATGCGTAGCCTGGGGGCAGCGTAGCGAAAACAGGGAACGGCCTCGGCTCCATCCAGACCAGAGGGTATCGAGGAGGGATAACCCGGAGGCGCGTGGAACGCGCCTCCGGGACAGGGCTCAAGGCGTTTCGACGGCCTGAGCAGCAGGCGACTGCTCGGTGGCGGGCGCCGCCAAGGTCTGCGAAGCGGCCGGAGAGGCATCGGCCTCGGTCGGCTGCTGGAAGATGAGCGCGATCTGACCCACGACGGGCTCCTTGATCATGCCACGCTCGGCGATGACCTGGTCCATCAGAGGCTGATGCAGGGTCAGCAACGCCCAGGCCATGACGACACCGGCCGGCCAGGCCAGCAGCGCCGACGGATTGGGCGAACGGAAACGCATGACGATCCAGAGCCAGATGACGGTCGCGAAGGCCGCAACCAGATAGAGCCCAGGCTGGAAGATGAAGCTGTAGTCGGCCGGGATGAAGGCGTTCAGCTGTTCGATCTCGGGCAGCTGGGCACCGAAGCGCAAATAGCCCCACAGCCCCCAAAGCGCGATGGCCACGGCGGCGAACAGGAGCGCGGAGACCCATTTGATCGGCAGCACCAGGATGCCCGGCGTGCGGGTGACGGCACCCGCTCCCAGCACCGCCAGAGGCACCAGCAACATCAGTGCATCGATCGGTTGGGCCGGCTCGGCAACCAGCATAACCACCCAGCCGACCAGAGACACCAGCAGCGCCAGGCGCACACCGGGCAGACCGAAGAAGGCGAAGGGACGCACCAGCAGCGCCAAGGGGGCCAGCAACCAGGCCGGGAAGGCGATGAGGAGCCCGGTCCAGAGCCAGCGGAGATTCTCTTCCGGGGTCCCGAGGGCGAGGTTGTTCAGATAGACGTCGAGGGTGTTGCCCCACAGCCATTGATCGAAGAGCTGCGGATCGCGCTCATGCAGCAGCCAGGGCCAGAACAGCAGCCAGGGCGCGGCGAACAAGAGTCCGACGAAAATTCCGCGAATCTGTCGACCCAGTCCACCCCAGGTAGCCAGGAAGGGCATCGCCAGGGCGGTGATCAGCAGAATCGCCGGCCAGAGCAGCCCCTTCGCCATGAAGGCGATACCGAGACCAGTACCGAACCACAGACCGCCCAAAAGGACACGTTTCGGCAACAGCAGGAGACCGTACAACCCCATGGTGGCGCCTGCAAGCAGGGCGCTGTCGGCGACCGCGTCATGCCCGAACCAGAAGAGGCCCAGCGTGCCGATCAGGAGCAGGATGGTCATGGACCCGGCCGGCCCCACGCCCTTGGACTCGACCGGTTTCCAGGTCAGACGACCCAGCAGTCCGGCGAACAGCAATGTCACCGCCAGGAAGAGGCCGCTGGTCACACGCGCGGCATCGGCCTGTGGAACGTCATCCGCCAGCCGTTCCGTGATCAAGGTGGCGGTGTCGACATAGAGTGGGGGCGTATCGAGTGCGGGCTGCCCTGCCTGCATGGGCACCACGAGATCGCCGCTGTCGGCCATCGCCTGCACCACCTCCAGACTCTGCACCTCGTGCAGCTTCCAGGGAGCATGACCGACGAGGCCGGAACCGACGAAGACGATCGCCAGGATAAAGGTCAATAGTACGAGCGAGCGACCTTTCGGACGCGGCGCTCCGGAGGCCGACTTGACGTCGGCGGATGTGTTCTCTGCGTTGGTCATTAGTTGATTCCTCGCTCCAAAATCTCGCGGATCTTAACACGGTTCGATCAAATTTTAGAGTCTTCTAATTTTATGAATTTTCATGCCGTTGCCGCCCGAATCGCTCGCGCCGCAAGCATGGAAAACGCCCCTCCACCGTGCCCCTTCATGCATGGGAGATCCACCCCGCCGGGATCTCCCACCGGATCGGTCTGATAATTCTCAATGCGTAAATGCACATATGTGCATTTTAATTGGGTACCGAGTGCCGAGCGGCCCACCCTCACGAAGGAGACCCCATGCCAGGCCGACGAAGACGCGCCCGCTGTATCGGACTCACGCCCAGCGTGCGCTGTTTCAAGCCCTGCGGACGCGAGGGTCGCGAGCTGGAGACGCTGATCCTGCGCGCCGACGAGCTGGAGGCATTGCGCTTGACCGACCTGGAAGGACTCTACCAGGAGCAGAGCGCCCAGCGCATGGGGATCTCGCGCAGCACCCTGTCGCGCACCCTGGCCGAGGCCCGGCGCAAGCTCGCCGAGGCACTGATCCATGGCAAGCGACTACTGGTCGCGCCCGACACCCATGACGCGAGCACGGCTCCGGGAAGCACCAAAGGGGAGCCCCTCGACTCGGCGACCGATCGATCACCCAACGAACACTCAGGAATTCAAGATGAAGAAGATCGTACTGACGGCGAATGACGACCGCGGCCTTGCTGGCGAGATGTCGATGCATTTCGGACATTGCAGCCACTTCCTGTTGGCCGAGATCGATGCGGACGGCAAGGTCGTCGACACCCAGGTCCATGCCAATCCCTATGCCGAGCACCATGAGCCTGGTCAGATCCCAGAGTTCATCCACTCGCTCGGCGCCGACGTGGTCGTCGCCGGCGGCATGGGCGCCAAGGCCATCCAATGGTTCAACCAGCTCGGGATCCAGGTCGTCACGGGTGCCCGCCTGGGTGTCGCAGAAACCCTGGACGCCTATCTCGCAGGCGCGGTCACCGGCATCGCCGAGTGCGACCACAAACACTGATCCCAAAGCGCATTCAGCCCCCTTCATCCGGCGCCAAGCACCCCGGGCGCCTCGCCATCGGAGTCAACCCATGAAGATCATCGCCACATCCACCGGTCAGGATCTGGATGCCGCCTTGGATCCCAGATTCGGACGCTGCGCCTATTTCGTGCTCATCGACACCGATTCCGGCGCCCTTGAGGCCATCGCCAATCCCTTCCTCGACGCCGCCGGCGGTGCCGGAACCCAGGCCGCCCAATGGGTCCTGGATCAGGAAGCCGACGTTCTGCTCACCGGACAATGCGGTCCCAAGGCCACCGCTGTGCTTCGGGACAGCGGTATCCGGATCGTCGAGGGTACCTCGGGCAGTGTGCGCGAGGCATCGGCCTCGGTGACGCCCGCAGACCCCGCCGTCGCCCTCCCCCTGTCGAGCATGGGCGCTGGACGGGGTGCCGGTCGCTGCCGCCGCGCCGGAGGCGGCAATGGTGGCGGATGTGGTGGAGGCCGTGGCGCCGGACGGGGCACGGGTGCCGGCAAGGGATTGGGCCGTCGCGGACGGACCTGATCCATGAGACCACTGACGATCGCCGTCGCCAGCGGCAAGGGCGGCACCGGCAAGACGTCGGTGGCCACCAGTCTGGCGCTCGCCCTGACGGAGGCGGACTACATCGACTGCGATGTGGAGACGCCGAACGGACACCTGTTTCTGCACCCGGAGATCCTCGAACGCTCCGCCGTCACCAAACCGCTGCCACGCATCGACCCCGATCGCTGCACGCGCTGCGGCGACTGCGCCGAGGCCTGCGAATTCAACGCTCTGGCCCTGACCAAACAGCGGGTCCTGCTGTTCCCTGAGCTCTGCCACGGGTGCGGGGTCTGCGAACAGGTGTGCCGGATACCGGGGGCGATCGAAGAGACGGCCCAGGAGATTGGATCGATCGAATACGGACAGATCCAACGTGGCCGGCAATCCATCGGATTCGCCCAGGGCCTGCTGAATCTAGGCGAAACGGCCACCGTAGCCGTCATCAAGGCGGCCAAGCGACGTCTGAGATCGGGACGCATCGGCATTCTCGACGCACCGGCCGGCACGGCCTGCCCCATGGTGGAGACGCTGCACGGGGCCGATTACTGCCTGCTAGTCACCGAACCCACCCCGTTCGGACTCAACGACCTGGAACTCGCACTCGCCGTGGCACGTCGGCTCGGCCTGCCCTGCGGATTGGTCCTCAACCGTAGCGACATCGGAGACCGCGCCGTGCTGGACTTCTGCGCGGAACAGGATGTCCCCGTACTGATGGAGATCCCGTTCGACCGAGGGCTCGCCGAGACCTACGCAGAGGGCACGCCTTGGGTCGAGGCCGATCCCATCTGGCGCGAGCGCTTTCAGACACTCTATGCGCAGATCCAAGAGGGCATGGCCTCATGAAGGAACTCACCCTCATCAGCGGCAAGGGCGGCACCGGCAAGACCACGGTGAGCGCGGCCTTCGCCGCACTGGCCCATCGCAAGGTGCTGACCGATTGCGATGTGGACGCCGCCAATCTGCATCTGCTGCTCGATCCCGAGCCCCGGAGCGTCGAGCCGTTCAGCGCCATGCGCAGCCCGCGCATCGATCCCGAGCTGTGCGCCGAGTGCGGAATCTGCCAGTCGCACTGCCGTTTCGACGCCATCCAACTGGATTTCGATTCCGGCTATGTCATCGACGAACTGGCCTGCGAGCACTGCGGTCTCTGCGCCCGTATCTGTCCCGAATGGGCGATCCAGATGGAAGACCGCATCTGTGGCGACTGGCGGATCTCCGACACCCGATGCGGCACCCTGGTCCATGCCCGACTCGGCATCGGCGAGGACAACAGCGGCAAACTGGTGACACTGGTACGACGCGAGGCCAGACGCCTGGCGGAGGCGGAAGACGCCGCGCTGATCCTGAACGACGGACCGCCAGGTACCGGCTGTCCGGTGACGGCGGCCATCACGGGCGCGGATCTGGTCCTGGCCATTACAGAGCCGACGCCATCCGGTCTGCACGACCTGCAACGGGTCGCCGGGTTATGTACGCACTTTCGGGTTCCACTGACGGTCTGCATCAACAAGCACGACCTGAGCCCCCGGAACAGCGCCATGATTCGCAACTGGTGCGAGGAAGCGGGCGTCGAGATCGCCGGAGACATCCCCTTCGATCCAGCGGTGCATCGTGCCCTCGCCAACGGGCACAGCCTGATCGACGAAGGCGAAGACAACGCCGCCACACAGGCCGTGACGGCCTTGTGGAAGCGGATCGAAACCCGATTGGGATTGACATAGCCCGAATGGGGCGTGAGCGCAATCCGGGGACATCGCTGCGCCGAAACCTTGGCGCTGACCGAAATCGCTCCTGGGTTCCGCTGCGCTTCATCCAGGCTACATGCGCCGCGAACGACCGAGGGGGCCTCAGCGGTGAGGCTGGGGATCGGCCGCCGGATCGTTGGATGCCGTCTTGCTGACTGCCCCAGTCGAGCGCGGCAGATAGAGCGGGTTCGCAGCCTGACGCATCATCTGCGAGGTCATCCCGAGCATGCAGCCGTAGAGAAAGGCATAACCGGTGACCGCACCGAACCACTGATAGACGTATGTCATTGGACACCTCCCATGGACTGACCGACTGCGTGGAGCGATCCATCGCACATCTGGTATCCGAGGCCGGGAGGAGCGGGTCCTTTCGGACCCGTCACCATTGATTTGGTCTCCAGCGGTTTCGCTCTACCTCAACATCTCCTGTCGATATCAGCTTAGGAGGTCCTAGGGGGACAAAGCGGGAGCTGGTTCGCAGATTGCGCGAACACCCAGGCGAACCGAAAACAGCGACCGATCAGGGGTTCGGCTTGAGGCGGCGAAAGAGTTCGCGGCGCGAGATCTCCCGCTGCATGGGACAGTCGCGTTTGGCCTGTTCCATGTTCTCGTCGCGCGTCCGAATGACCGCGTTCCATTCCTCGAATACCGACTCCGGATCGGCATAGCGCTCCAGATCGAGACAGATGGGCTGGAGCAGATAATGGCCGAGCCTGCGGTGATAGTTCAGATGGGCGCGCTGGACCCGTCCCAAGAGTTCCGGGGTCAGCATAGGCCCCAGAACCAGATAGTCGGCCTGGTCGCGCTCGGACGCGGACCAGCCGGGCGGCAGATCCAGGTCGAGGGGCCGGTCGGGAAAGAACAGGCGCGCGAACATCCAGGGCGTGAGCAGCAGAAGCACCCGCCAGTCCTCAACGCGCCGCAGGGCACGAACCTGGACCGGCAGGGCCAGATTGAGCGAGGGATCGCCCGCCAATGGACCATCGAGCAAGGACCGATGCACCGCCAAGACCTCGGCGGAAAGCGACTCGTCGTCGTCGAACGCGGGGTCCGGCATCCGCCAACCGAGCTCATCCATCGTCATCGATCGCGCCCTCCTCCATCAGCGCGCCGAGCCGGACGGCGAGCACGCGGTACAGCTTGAGCTGGGCGGCATGCTCCAGATCGGTCGCGAAACGCGGCAGCCAACGCCCCAGGTGGTCCGACCACAGCTCGCGCTCCAGCGCGACCGCCGGACAGGGATCCGAGTCGGTCACAGCCGACCGAGCCAGGTCGGCGAGATAGGCGGCGCACTCCAGGAGCGTTCCCAGATAGTCCGCCGGCACCCCTTGCGGTTCGAGACCGACGCGCCGATAGAGGGCGACGAGATCCGAGGCCATGCGGCCCCCCATCTGACCCTGGCGATAGGCCGACTCGAACGGCGGACAGGGGGTCTTGGGATAGCCGCTGACGAAGAGCCGGGTGTGCTCGGCCTGCCAGCGATCCAGGGCGACGCCCTCCAGTTCGGCAACCGCCTCCGCGAGCCAAGGGGCCTGATCGGACATCTCGCGCAGCGCATCGAGCGCCCCCTCCTCGGGCATGGCCAGCAGGACGGAGAGACGGCGCAGATGCGCGGGACCCTGAGCGGTCCCGGCAGAGGTCGGATTCTGACTCACCATGGATAGGCGTAGACGCCGGCGTACATGAAGTAGTAGCGCAGCAGATAGCCGCCGGTGAGGACCAGGATCGATGCGGTGATGATGGGCACCCGGGTCGCCCAGCCCTTGATGACGCCTTTGAGCTCCAGGACGAAGGGCACGATGAGACCGAAACCGATGAAGCCGATCAGCCAGCCGTAGTCGTTCCAGAGCAGCTCCAGCGAGCGGACCCCGGACTCGGACCCGTTCTTGAGGTACTGGTAGAGCGAGAAGAGGATGACCAGCTCGGCGGCGATGAGCACCAAGTCGATACGCTCATAGAGCACCCGGATGTACTCGTCGGCCTGATCGTTGATCAGGGTGTACATCAGCAGCAACAGGAAGGCCATGGCGGTCGAGAAGGCCGAGACGGTGAAGAGCAGCGGCACCGCCGGATTGTGCCAGAGCGCAACGGCCGGGAAGGACTGGAGCAGCAGACCCGTATAGACCGCGACCCCAACCCCGTTGATGACCGCGAGCCAGCCGACCGTGTAATGGAAACGCTGCACCAGCGTGCCGATAGCGACGACGAAGGGCCGATCGATGAGGCTTCTGAGTCCGGGCACCTTGCGCGGAAACTCGGTCTCGCGCACGTAGGGCAGCGCATAGAGCACGCCCCACACCATCATCCAGATGATGAACTGGGTGCCCCAGGCGATCCAGGCGTCCGGCTTGCGGAAGAGGATCATGGGATTGAGGACGTGCAGCACCGCGACCTTGTCGAGCAGATGGCCGAACAACATGAGCGAACCCAGCGCCAGCAGCACCACGCCGGCACCGGCGCCCCAGATCACCAGATGGCGGTGGGGCTTGAGATACATATCGGTCAGGAAGGTCACCGCCAGCGTCGCCGCGCCCAAACCGCCGAAATAGAGATAGATGGCGAGCCACCAGGTCCAGATGTCCTGGGTGGCATAGGTCATGTTGACGTCCATCGCTCAGCCCCTCCACTTGATGTCGTCGATGTAATAGACGTTCGGCCGGGTGCCGATATGGGGCATCAGCGCCCGAGCGGCGCCGCTCGCCACCATCTGAGCGACCGGATCGTTGGGGTCGTCCAGGTCGCCGAACATGCGTGCCGAGCCGACACAGGTCTCGACGCAGGCGGGCTTGATGCCCTGCTCGACGCGGTGATCGCAGAAGGAGCATTTGTCCATGCTGGGACTGGTGCGACGATAGTCCGAGCCGTAGAACTCCCGGCCCTCGCGCATGTCGTCGCGGGTGATAGCGACCCGAGCATGGTAGGGACAGGCCATGGCGCAGGCACGGCACCCCATGCACAGCTCCTGGTCGACGAAGACGATGCCATTGGCCTTCTTCTGGGTCGCGCCGGTCGGACAGACCGACATGCAGGGCGGGTTGTCGCAGTGGTTGCACAGCCGGGGGAAGAAGCGGCGGTTGACGTCGGAGCCGAGACCGATCTCCTTGTCGTGCACATAGGTGCGCCATTTGTCCTTGTCCCAGACCGGCGCCTGATTCTCCATCGCGCAAGCCGCCATGCAGGCGTTGCAGCCGACGCAGGTGTTGAGGTCGATGACCATCGCGAAATGTGGCATGTCTCGGTCCTCCTCAGGCCCTGGCGATGCGAACGGTGAATTCCTGCGAGCGGAAGCCTGCCACCACGGGCTCCACCTGGTAGGGAATGAGCTTGCTGGTGGCGGTGCCGTCTCCGTGGGTACGCGAGAGGGCCTTGTTCTCCACCCCGAACGAGCTGTAAATGAAGATGACGTCCGGATGGATCAGCCGGGTCACGTAGGCGTGTCCGCCGGTCTGCTGACCGGACTGGGTGTTGGTGATCTGAATGGGATCGCCCATGGCGATGCCCAGCTTCTCGGCACGCTCCGGATGGATCCAGACCCCCTTGTAGACGTCGCTCTTGAAGTCGTTGATCGCGGCCAGAACCGGGTTGTTGTTGTTGGTCGAGGCGTGCGAGACGGTCGGGGTCTTGCCGTAGGTGAAATAAAACTCGTCCTTGGCCAGCGGGGCCGACACCTCCTGGGGCGAACCGGAGCGCAACTTGATCGGGATATAGGTCGCCAGGACGCCGAAGTTGGGCTCCAGATGACCGTCGTCGCGCAATTGGCGCATGAGGCTGGAGAAGAACTCCACCCGTCCGCACTCGGTCGGCACCGGCATGCGCCAGGGCATGGCGTGACGATCGAGAATGTATTCGCGGTCGCGCTCGTGATAGACGCCCTTGGTCCGCAGCACCTCGTCGATATGCTCGGGGGTCACGCCGAGACGCTCGGCCGTCTGATTGAAGGCCACTTCGCGGCAGGCGAGCTGATAGGCGCCCTTCTTCATCGTCTGGCGGTTGCGCTCCAGGACGGCCTTGATCGGCTCCGCCTTGAGCCCGGTGAGCTTCTCGACCCAATCGTGGAAGACATCGGTGTTGCCCGAGATGATCTCGGTCATGCGCAGCAGGATGTCGGCCGTTTCCTCGGTGTCGTAGAGCGGCGGGATGGCCGCGTAACGCGTGGTCAGCGCCAGGTCGTGATTGACCCCGTTGCCGTAGATGGCCGGCTCGTCGCGTTCCAGATAGGTGGTGTTGGGCAGGATGACATCGGCATAGGGCGCGGTGTCCGAGGGCAGGACCTCGATCATGACCACCAGCTCGACGTTCTCGTGACCGAGCGTCTCCTTCCAGCGCGAATCCGGATAATAGTGGCGCACCGGATTGGAGGCGTTGATCAGGAAGGCGCGGGTCAGATAGGGCTCGTCCTTGTACTTGACGCGGCCCTCGACCGACTCCTTCAGGCCGGACTCGGTCATGACCGGAAGCGCGACGTTAAAACGCCCCGCCGCCTTCTCCTGGGCGTTCCAGGCCCAGGCCCAGCCCGGCTTGCCGTGCGAGAAGTTGTCGCCATTGGAGAGCGCGCCGATGACCATCTTGGCGAAGGCCATCCCGGCAAGCGTCGCGAGCGGCGAGCCCATCTCGTAGCCGTGCTCCATGGCCTCGTACATGTGCGCGGCCTTGTGATGGACCTCGGCCGAGTTCATCCAGCCGCCGGTGCGGTCGAGACCGCCGGTCAGGGCCTGGATCATGGCCTGAACGCGGCGCTGCATCATGATGCTGCCGTAACGGGCGCCGTGCCAACCCGGATCGATGATGGCCGGACGCGTGGTGCCGAACTCGTGGGCGATGCGCACGATGGTCTGCGCCGGAACGCCGGTGATCTCGGCGGCCCATTCGGGCGTATAGGAGGCGAGCTCCTGAAGCTGGGCCTCGAAGACGGTCATCACCGCCTTGCCGTCCAGACTGTAGGCCACGGGGCTCAGCAATGACGGCGTGAAGGCGTTGCCATCGACATCGATGTTGTTGTCGTTGGTGAAGGCCTTGAGCGCGCGGACCTCGTTGGTACCCTCGACCAGGACCTGCGGACGCCCTTCGGGGTCGTTCAACAGCCGCAGCTCGCCATCCTCGTCGCGATAGGCGAGGAAGGGCATGTTGGTGTGCTTGCGCAGAAAACTCGCGTCGTAGAGCCCCTCCTCCATCAGGATACGCATCATGGCCAGCAGAAAGGCCAGATCGGTCCCCGGCCTGATCTGAATCCATTCGTCGGCCTTGGCCGCCGTCTCGGAGCGTCGGGGATCGAAAGACACGATCTTCGCCCCCTTCTTGCGCCCTTGGGCGAAGCGCACCATACGACAGGTCGAAACCCCGCCGATCGAGGCGTTGTTGCCCATGAAGAGGATGTACTTGGCGTTGTCGAAGTCCGGCAGCATCTCGTCGTGGATGTTGAAGTTGCCGGTGACCAGGTCGGTGCCGATGTGACCCGTGGTGACGCAATGCTGCATCGGCGAGGCGACGATGTTCGGGACCTCGTTGGCCATGGCGAAGGGCACGGCCCAGCTCATGTAGAAGATACAGGAGGTCCAGCCGCCGACCATGGTCCATTCCCAGGGCTTGAGCTCGGCCGCCTGCGACTTCTGGGCGATGTAGTCGTAAGCCTCTTCCCAGGTTGCGGCGCGGAAGGCGTACTCGCCGCGCTTGCTGCCCTCGACACGAATCAGCGGGGTCTTGAGGCGGTCGGTATCGTAGGTCTGACGCAATCCGGATTGACCGCGAGCGCAGATCTTGCCTCGGTTGAGCGTCGAGTGCGGATTGCCGTCGAGCTTCACCACCCGCTTGTCTCCGTTGCGGGTATGGCTGGTCACCTTCAGGTTGCACAGCGACGAGCAGAAATTGCAGATGCTGTAGGAAACCTCTTCCGTCACCTCGTCCTTGGCGACGGCATCCTTCACGGCCTGCGAAATCGGCGATAAGAGCGTCAGACCGGCCGCGCCATATCCCGATGTTTTCAGGAACGCACGACGGGACAGGCGTGGAATGCTCCAAGCCATGAGAAGTCCTCCAAGGTGGTCGTTGTGATCCCGGGTCATGGCCGCAGGATCTGATTGGCATACTTGCGGTACATCGACGAGCGAGCGCGCGGAGCGCAACATTAAAATAATGCCTGGAGGCCGCTCCATCAGAAGATTCTAAAATCTTGATATGAATCAAGCGAACTCCATCGCAGCCCCTGATCCGGCGGTCGACGAGCGGTTCGGGCGCCTCTTCTCGATGTGCCGAGACGCCCCCAATTTGGCCTACACTCACTCGCCTGAATCCAGTCCCATGAGGAAACGAGGCATGTTCGAAGCAACGAAGGTCGGCCGCACGGTCAGCAAACAGGACTACAAGGAACAGCAGGAGGAGCTGCGCACACAGCTCCTGGCCGTGCAGCGTGATCTGAGAGCCTCCAACATTCCGGTCATCGTGCTGGTTTCGGGGATCGAGGCCGCAGGCAAGGGCGAGGTCGTCAACCGACTGAACGAATGGCTGGACACCCGCGGCGTCCAGAGCTTCGCCTTCTGGGACGAATCCGACGAGGAACGCGAACGCCCGCGCTACTGGCGCTTCTGGCGCTCCATGCCGCCGCGCGGCGAGATCGCCATCCTCTTCGGCGGCTGGTATCAGACACCCATCGAGCACCGCTTCAAGGGGTATTGCAGCGAGGCCGAACTCGACGGCGAGCTCAACCGCATCGTCGACTTCGAGCGCATGCTGACCCAGGACGGGGCGCTCATCGTCAAGTTCTGGTTCCACATGTCGGAGCAGGATCAAAAGGCCAGGCTCAAGGAGCTTTCCCGCGACGACAAGAGCCGCTGGAAGATGGCGCCGGACAAGAGCAAATTCTCCGAGCACTATGCCGCCTTCGAGCAGGTCGCCGAGCGGATCATTCTCCATACCGACCGAGGCATCTCGCCCTGGTACCTGATCGAGGCCGGCGACCGCCGCTATCGCGATCTCACGGTCGGCAAGACCCTGCTGCACGCCATTCGCTCGCGGCTCGCCGAATCCACGACGGAAGAGCCGAACGGACAGCTCGGCGGCCCGGAGCTCCCGGAGAGCTCCAGCGCCCAGATCACGCTGCTCGACCAGCTCGACCTATCCCGCAGCATCGATCGCGACGACTACAAGAGCCGCCTCAAGAAGCTGCAGGCCGAGATCAACGAACTCGCCTGGACCGCCTACAACCAGAAGCGCTCCATCGTGCTGGTCTTCGAGGGCATGGATGCGGGCGGCAAGGGCGGCGCCATCCGGCGCATCACCAGCTCGGTCGATGCCCGGCTGTTCCGCTCCATTCCGGTCGCCGCCCCCACCGACGAGGAGAAGGCCCACCACTATCTCTGGCGCTTCTGGCGTCACCTCCCCCGCGCTGGACACATGACCATCTACGACCGCTCCTGGTACGGGCGCGTCCTGGTCGAACGGGTCGAGGGCTTCGCCGCTGATGCCGAGTGGCGTCGCGCCTACTCCGAAATCAACCGATTCGAGGAACAGCTCGTCGACAGCGGCGTCGTCCTGCTCAAGTTCTGGCTCCACATCAGCCAGGACGAACAGCTCAAGCGCTTCAAGGACCGCGAAGACGTGCCCTACAAGCGCTACAAGATCACCGACGAGGACTGGCGCAACCGCGAGAAATGGCCCCAATACAAGGAAGCGGTCAACGAGATGGTCGTGCGAACCAGCACCAAACACGCCCCCTGGACCCTGGTCGAGGGCAATGACAAGCCCTATGCCCGAATCAAGGTCCTGAGCACCATCTGCGACACCCTGACCGAGGCGCTCAAGAATCCCCCCGCCCCAACCGCCGGCTATCTGCCGTGCGGCGAGAAGCGCATCCAAAACGAAAAATAGGCCGCGCCACCCAGGCTGTGCGGATCGCTCGGCTTTCGGGTCGGCGGACCGCGCCGTGCGTTAGCAGCGTGGGCTGTAGTGGCGTTTCAACCAGGCGGTCAACCCCTCCAGCCCCGGAAAGAACACCCGCTCGGTCACGTTCGACTGATCCAGTTTGTCGCGAATCTCCCACTTCAGTTCGGCGGGAATGACGATCCGTCGACAGATCTCCGGATAGTCCAGGAGCCAGCGGTCCATGGCCAACATAGGATCCGAGCTGACCGAGAAGAAGGCGAATTGGTTGACGATGCGGTCGTCGATCGAGGGCGGCTCGAAGAAGAGCGTAAAGGGCTGTTCGGATAGCTGATCCAGCTCTTGAAGCGACTTGACCGTCTCCGACAGCATTTCCACGGTGAAGACGTTCGCACCCTCCATCTCCAGTCGCGAGTGCAGCCGTTCCGGCGCCATACGGTGGGTTTCGAGATAATTGACCGCCCAGATGACGGCGTCGCGATCGATCTTGTCGATGTGCGCCGTGGCGAAATGCAAGGCGACGAAAGGCGAATAGGTCCAGTCGAGCAGCCGGGTCGGCAGACCATAGTGCTGGGCCACCGAGAGCCAGTGCCAGACCGAATCGCGCTCCACCACCCGCCGATGGGCATATTTGCGAAAGTTGCGCAGCAGATGGCGTTCAAGCTGGGCATAGCCTCCGCCCAGGCGCATCAGGGTCGTCTCCAGTGCATAGTCGACATCCGAGAGCCCCCGAAAGGCGTAGCGCGAGCGGAAACGTCCGATCTCGGGCACCCAGGAATCGGCGAACAGCACCTCTTGCAGCTCGCTCCACGACGAAACGGTAAAGGTTTCCAATCGACGATCTCCCAGGTAACGGAATGCCATAGACTCTAACGCACAGGACGCGCCGACGCCCCTAAAAGGGGACGTCGAACGACGCGGCCTGTCAGGATGCAACCCGAATGGGGCTCACAACTTATTGGATGGGTCTCACCTGCCCCTTGCGCATAGCGAGATACTCGTCCTCGTAGAAGAAGCGATCCTCTCCGAAGGCCGGCTGGAGCTGATCGAGCCAGGTCGCCTCCGGGTCGTACTTGGCGAAGAAGGGTCGCTGCACCCAGTCTGAATCGCGTGCCTGAATGAAGCGCAGGACGAAGACCTTCTCGCCCCGAATCTCGGCGACACCCTGGATCTCCACCTTGCCTGGGCCTGCCGACATCGAGGGGCCGCGCGCCGTGCGGCCGAGCCCGGATACGCGCTGCATGGCCTGGCGATAGATCTCCCAGGCCCGCCCCAGCGGCACCGCGAAGTAGTGCTGGGCACCGGTATCGCGCTCGACGAACATGTAATAGGGGATGATCCCGAGCTTGACCTGGGTCGACCAGAGATCGGACCAGGCGCGCGGATCGTCGTTGATGTGGCGCAGCAGCGGTCCCTGGCTGCGGATCTCGACCCCCACGTCGCGTAGCCGGCGAATCGCCTCGCGCGCGACTCGGGTCGAGAGCTCCGTCGGATGATTGTAATGGGCCATGATGGCTACATGTTTGCCGCCCGCGATGAGCCGCTCGAACAGCCCGAGCATCTCGTCCGCATCCTCGTCGGTGACGAATCGATGGGGCCAAAAAGTTAGCGACTTGGTACCGATACGAATGCTTTGAACGTGTTCCAGATCGGCGTTCAACAAGGGCGTCAGATAGGACGACAGGTGGCGGGCCTTCATGACCATGGGATCGCCACCGGTCACCAACAGGTCCGAGACCTGGCGATGCTGACGCAGATAGCGGTGCAGCATGCCGACCTCGTTGCTGGCGATCTTGAGCGTCTTGTCGCCGACGAACTGCGCCCAACGGAAGCAGAAGCTGCAATAGGCGTGACAGGTCTGACCCTGCGTGGGGAAGAAGAGCACGGTTTCGCGGTATTTGTGCTGGAGCCCCTCAAGCGGACGCCCCTCCTCCATGGGCGTGTTGAGATCCATCTGGCCGGCCGGGTGCGGATTGAGTCGCACCCAGATCTCGTTGGCCAAGGACTGAATTTCGTCCTTGCTCGCATCCCGCCGATGCAGATCGGCCATGCGGTCGAAATCGGACTCGGACAACATGCCCCGCTGGGGGAAGGTCAATTGAAAGAGCGGATCCTCGGGAACCCGATCCCAATCGATCAGTTCGTCGAGCACATATTGGTTGACGCGAAAGGGCATGACGCTCGCCACGACCCGCATGGCGAAACGGTGTTCCGAATCCAACCGCTTCAGCTGATCGATCTGATCGAACTGGCGGTCGGTAAAGACCTGAAACCGTCGAGGCTTCAGGATGCCGTCGTTGTGCCTGGCGGCATCGGCGACGTTATGAGTGGTCAGCATGGCAACCTCCCTCAGCCAATCCACGGCTGTCAGTTGGTGAATGGATCGGACGCTCAGTCCACGAGCGCCCAAAAGAGCGTCGGGTGATGCACACCCAGCGGAGAGTCCTGTCGTCAGGCGATCCCCAGACATGCCTGCATCCGGGACGAGGCGGATACCTGCGTTGCAAGCGCATCCGACCGACCGGGTTGGGTCGGTTGGCAGAGGAAAAGGCCGGCAATGTTAAAGAGCGCCTGGGCGATCCGCAAGTCCGACCGGATTACGGGGAAATGACGCGGTCGGCTTTTCGCTCGCCCTCGGGCTCAGAAGGAACGGATGAAGTGCGTCCGATAGTGACGGAGTTCTTCGATCGATTCGCGAATGTCGTCGAGCGCGAGGTGGCGCCCGGTCTTCTTGAAGCTGCGCGCCACCTCGGGCGCCCAGCGTTGCGCCAGGATCTTGAGCGAGCTCACGTCCAGGTTGCGGTAATGGCAGTAGGCTTCCAGCTTGGGCATCCAGCCAGCGAGAAAGCGCCGGTCCTGACAGATGCTGTTGCCACACAACGGGGATGCCCCGGCCGGGACATAATGGGCGAGAAAGGCGAGCGTCGCCGCCTCGGCCTGGCCCTCGGTCACACGGCTGGCACGCACCCGGTCCAGCAGACCGGAGGCGCCGTGATGCTCGCAGTTCCAGTCGTCCATGCCGGACAGAATCGCCTCGTCCTGGTGGATCGCGAACACCGGGCCTTCGTCCAGGATCTGGAGATTGCTGTCGGTGACGATGGTGGCGATCTCAAGAATACGGTCGCTGGATGGATCCAGCCCGGTCATCTCCAGATCGATCCAGATGAGGTTGTTATCGCTCTCGCTCATGCTCCAATTACTCTCGTCGCAGCTCGGTTGAAGGGTGATGGATGAAGGAGTCTATCTCACTCGCCCCATCCTCATCGCGCACGCCTGTCACATGCCGAAGGCTGTGAGGCGCAGCAACAGCCTCTACAATAGACCCGAGAACGCAGACCGCGAATTCCCCTCACCAGGAGCCCAATCGAATGACCCAACGCCATCATCTCCGCATCCTTGCCTGCGCCGGACTGCTCGTCTGTGCCGTCGACGCGAGCGCCGAAGAATCGGCCGAAACGCTCTACAAGAACAACTGTCTCGGCTGTCACGGCAGCGAGGTCTACACCCGAACGGACCACAAGATCACCTCGATCGAGGGACTCAAGACCCAGGTTCAGCGCTGCGAGCTCGATCTGGGACTCCAATGGTTCGACGAGGACGTCGACCAGGTCGCTAGCTATCTGAATCAGCAGTTCTACCACTTCGCGCACTGATCCGATGCCAAAGCGTCGGCTTTCCGAACGACAGATCGAGCGCATCCGCACCATCCAGGAACGGCGTCGCGAACGGCTCGCGGCCCGAACGGACGCGGTGCTGGCCGAATCCGATGCCGAATCCGAGCCCCAAGAAGGCCGGGTCGTGGTTCGGCACGGAGCCAACCTAGCCGTAGAGGACGATAAGGGACAGATCGTCCACTGCCTCTCGCGCCAGAACATCGGGCACCCGGTGTGCGGCGACCGCGTGGTTTGGCAGGTGACGGGCGAAGGTCAGGGCGTGGTCACCGCCATCCAGCCGCGCACGACCCTGCTCAGCCGCCCGGATTTCAACGGACGGGACAAACCGCTGGCGGCGAACCTCACCCGCCTGGTGATCCTGATCGCACCCGAGCCCGCACCCAGCGGCTATCTGGTCGACCAATATCTGGTCGCAGCCGAGCTGATGGGGGTCGAGGCGATGATCGTCGGCAACAAGATGGACCTGCTGGACGCAGACGCCCAGGTGGCCTTCAAGACGCAGTTCTCGCATTATGCCGCCATCGGTTACGAGACCCATTGGGTCAGCCTGCGCGAGCCCGAATCGCTCGGCCAGCTGATCGCCCGTCTGGCGCGCGAGACCAGCATCCTGGTCGGTCAGTCGGGGGTCGGAAAATCCTCGCTGGTCAAGGCGTTGCTACCGGATCGTGAGATCCAGATCGGTCGACTCTCCAAGGCCACCGGGCTCGGCCGTCACACCACCTCGGCGGCGACCTGCTACCGGCTGTCGGGAGACGGATCGCTGATCGATTCGCCCGGAGTGCGCAGCTTCCGACTCGGGGCCATCGACCGAGATGGGCTGCATCGGGGATTCCGCGAATTCAAACCCCACATCGGCCAATGCCGCTTCACCGACTGCGATCACGCCCATGAGCCGGACTGCGCCATCCGCGAGGCCGTGGAGTCGGGATCCATCGCACCCGAGCGTCTGGCCAACTTCCATCATCTACTCGGGCTCAAACAGCCGACAGGCTGACCGCGCACGCACGACAACGCAGAGTGCCAGGGATTGGCGCACAGCCCCACACCCACCCCGCTCATCTCCTCCTCGACTGACCGAACGCTGACAGTCCCCGATAGCGCTCGGTCAGGGGTCATCCCCTATCGTGACCCCAGGTCGCGTACATCAGCGAACGCGATCACCCCCACATCCATCGAGGAATCCCATCCATGAATACAGACATCGCTCAAGCCAAAACCGATCCGCAACCCGAAACACGGGTCCGAGTCTGGGACCCATTGGTCAGGGTCTTCCACTGGACCCTGGTCGCCGCCTTCGCAACGGCCTTCATCGTCGAGGACGAACTGCTCGGCGTCCACATCTGGGCGGGCTACCTGGCGCTCGGACTCATCGGGGTACGTATCCTCTGGGGTCTGATCGGAACCCGCCACGCACGCTTCACCGACTTCGTGCGCGGACCGGGTGCGGTGCTCGCCTATCTCAAGGACGCCATCGCCTTCCGCGCACCACGCTACCTCGGACACAACCCGGCGGGCGGCGCCATGATCCTGGCGCTCCTGATCAGCATCGGGGCGACCGGACTGACGGGGCTCTCGCTCGTCGATGCGCGCGGATTCGCAGGCGAAGAGCTGGAAGAGGTCCACGAGTTCTTCGCCTTCCTCTCGCTTGGCCTGATCCTGGCCCATGTGGGCGGCGTGCTCTTCTCCAGCCTCGCCCATGGCGAGAACCTCATCGCCGGCATGATCAGCGGCTACAAACGGCGGGACGTCTGAGCGCGACTCGAACGCAGAGAGGACGGAAGCCGCCGATCAGCGGTCAATGTAGATTTCGACCCGATTCCGCCCCGACTGCTTGGCTCGATAGAGCGCCTGGTCCGCGAACAGGATCAGCGTCTCGGGCGCGATCGGCATCTCGGGCCAGACGGCGATTCCGACAGAAACGGTGATTGGTCCAAGCGAGTGCCCCTCGTACTCGAAGGACTCCGACTCGACGCGCTGCCGCAGGTCCTCGGCGCGTTGTCGGCAATCCTTGGCCTGCGTCCCGGGCATCAGGACGCAGAATTCCTCGCCGCCGTAACGGCAGACCAGGTCGGTTTGGCGAAAGACGCTCGCGAGGAGCGCGGCGAGCCGCTTGAGCACGATATCGCCGGCGGCATGGCCATAGGTGTCGTTGAAACGCTTGAAAAGGTCGACGTCGCACATGATGACCGACAGGGAGCGCCCGTGCCTCTTGGCCAGCGCGGTCTCGCGCTCGAACACCTCGTCGAGGAAACGGCGATTCTTGACCCCGGTCAGACCATCCTCATAGGACAGCCGGCGAAGCTCCGAATGCAGGCTCAGCTGCGAGAAGACGAGACCGATCTTCTCCAGGCCCAGCTCGATGAGCTGTCGCCATGGGGTTCCGGTATCCGAAAGTTCTCCGTCGCCCCGGGCCTCCGGTATCCGCAGCCAGAGCATGCCCAATTCGCGTTCGCCATGGCGAGGATCCTCATAGAGGACTGAAAGGCGCCAGTGGTTGTCGTCGGACAACAGACGAAACACCTCAGTGACCGGAACCAACGCGGGCGGCTGCGCTCTATCCGGGCCAGAGGGATCGAGCCATAAGTCCAGCAGACGATAGGCGCCTTCGCGCTCATCGCGCTGGTAATAGGCCCCGGCAAGGGGTCGACAGAGCGCCGGAAGACAGTGGATCAGGATCTCATTCGCCTCACTCACCCCGCCACTGTTCTGAAGATCGGAGAGTATTTTTTCGAGTTCCGCACGCTTCTGATTCTCGATTCCAAGCATCTTCGCTCGTTGCCGCTCGCGGCGCACCAGTCTGGCGAGCGCGGCCGTGCGCTTCCTGACTTCATGCTCCAGGGAGACGTTCATCGCCCGCAAGGCCGTTTGGGTGCGCGCATAGTGACGCAAGGAGATGATGACGATCGCCAGCGAGAATGCGAGCGCCCCCCAGGCGACCGGCACCTGAAACCACCTCACCAGATTATGCGCGACCGCCATATCGAGCAGGAGCAGCAGACTCAGCACGGCGTAAGCCGTCAGGATCGCCTTATGATCGGTGCTACCGCGCGCAGCAACCTGCGCCGCCGGGATCAGCAACAGGGTCAAGCTGATCGCGAAGCATCCATCGAAAAGCGGATAGGTATCGGCAAGCGACACCAGGCCCATCAGCGATAGCCCGACAGCCCCAATCAGATAGAGGAGATGGAACCTCCAGATCACGCTCACCAACAACACCCGAGCCGGCTTCAGCCAGCGCTCCAGCAAGATGGCCATGGCCACTGGAATCGTGAAATAGCCGATCGCGCCCATGTAATCCCAGAACAGGGGTCGGTCGATGAGCAGGAGATTGAGCTGGCTGCCGCTGAGCACCAGGCAGCCGGACGCCAGAGAAAAGAGCGCAATGGCGATGAAGTTGCCGCGACCCCGATTAAATAACCCGAAGATCAACGACAGGAAGGCGATCAAAATCGAAAAACCGCTGGTGATCAGACGCTCGATCGAGTTGCGAAGAATCTCCTGAAAGAGATCCACCCGCTCCATGATTCGGACCTGCCCCCATAGACCGATATCCATATAATCGGAATAGAGACGAAAATAGAGGGGCTTTCCCGAGCAACCGACCGGCAGCGGAATCATGTGCCAGGGCCAGCCCTCGAACCGCCCCTTGCCCGCATCATCGAAATGGCCGAACTGGTAGATCTTGCGTCCATCGAGATAGACCTCGACGATCAGATCGACGCTGAAGACATAGAGCACCGGATCGCGCCAATCCCCGTCCGGCAGGATAACGCGGTACCAGACATTCGTCCGCGACCCGCGCCCCGGCGGATTGGATGGAAAGGCAATGGGGGACCATCGATCCGCGCCCGTCTCCTGCGTCCACACCGGAATCCCATCCGCCGTGAAGGGTGAATCCCCCCAGCGATATTCCCAGCCCTGATCCACCTCGATCTCGGCACCCGCCCAGCACGATTGCCAGTGAGACCAAGAGATCAGCGTCAATAGGACCGCGAAGAGGTATCTCACTGTCGCGGGCTACCGCGCCCGACCCGTCGACATTTAGCCCGACAGGGTTTCCATGCGGATCCTCATGACCGGTTCCTGCACGGAATCGAGCGCCTCGATGCGGGAAAGCGCCTCGTTCATGCGGCCTTCGAGCACACGGTGAGTCAGCATCACCATCGTCACATAGGTCTCGCCCTCTCCAGGCTCCTTCTGCTTGATGGCCTCGATACTGATGCCCTGCTCGCCGAGGATGCTGGCGATGCGGGCCATGACGCCCGGCTGATCCAGCGCGGAGATCCGCAGGTAATAGGCGGTTTCGACCTCCTCGATGCGCAGCACCGGCGTATCGGCCAGTGCGTCCGGCTGAAAGCCGAGATGGGGTACGCGATTGTTCGGATCGGTGGTGAGACCGCGCACCACATCGACCAGATCCGCGACCACGGCGGATGCGGTCGGCAGCGCGCCGGCGCCGGCGCCGTAATAGAGCGTCGGTCCCACGGCATCGCCCTTGACCAGCACCGCGTTCATGACCCCTTCGACATTGGCCAACAGACGCCGCTCCGGGACCAGGGTCGGATGCACCCGCAACTCGATCCCGGTCTCGGAACGCCGGGCGATTCCCAGATGCTTGATCCGGTAGCCCAGCTCGGCGGCATAGACGACATCCATCGCGCCGATCTTGGAGATCCCCTCGGTGAAACACCGCTCGAACTGCAAGGGAATGCCGAAGGCCAGCGAGCCCATGATGGTGAGCTTGTGCGCGGCGTCGATACCCTCGACATCGAAGGTCGGATCCGCCTCGGCATAGCCCAGCGCCTGGGCCTCGGCCAACACGTCGGCAAAATCGCGGCCCTTGTCGCGCATCTCGGTGAGAATGAAGTTGCCGGTGCCGTTGATGATGCCGGCGATCCATTCGATGTGATTGGCGGCCAAACCCTCGCGCAGCGCCTTGATGATGGGAATACCGCCGGCAACCGCCGCCTCGAATCCCACCACCACACCACGCTCGCGCGCCGCCGCAAAGATCTCGTTGCCGTGCTTGGCGATCAGCGCCTTGTTGGCGGTCACCACGTGCTTACCGTTTTCGATCGCCTTGAGCACCAGCTCGCGTGCCGGGGAATAGCCCCCGATCAACTCAATGACGATCTCGATCTCCGGATCTTCGACCACGGCGAAGGCGTCGTCGCCGATTCGACCGATGCGATCCAGTCCACTGATGGTCTCGGGGCGATATTCACGCGCCGCAGCGAATGCGATCTCGATGCCGCGCCCGGCGCGTCGCGCGATCTCGGCCGCGTTCGAGGTCAGGACATCGACCGTCCCACCGCCGACCGTCCCAAGACCCAACAATCCGACCTTCACCGGTTCCATTCATCTCACCTCAATAGCCTTGATGGACCGCAAAGACGTCACCCCGTAGGCACTCCCGTCGGGGACGCGCGCCACATGGCCTGGCATGCAGCTTCGGCATGCCAGGCGGCACGAACCTTCGCGGTTCCAAATTTCAGAATGCGGGATCAGGCCCCTGCGCGCGAATCCCGGCGGAACATCTCCTTGATGCCACGAACGGCCTGACGGATGCGGTGCTCGTTTTCGATCAGGCCGAAACGGACGTGGGTGTCGCCGTATTCGCCGAAACCGATTCCGGGCGATACGGCCACCTTGGCCTCGCGCAGGAGCTTTTTGGAGAATTCGAGCGAGCCCATGTGGCGATACGGTTCCGGGATCGGAGCCCAGGCGAACATGGTGGCCTTGGGTGGCTCGATCGGCCAGCCCGCCGCGTTGAGACCCGAACAGAGCACGTCGCGCCGGCTCTGATACATGTCGCTGATCTCGCGCACGCAATCCTGCGGTCCCTCCAGGGCGGCGATGGCCGCGATCTGGATCGGCGTGAAGGTGCCGTAATCCAGATAGGATTTGATGCGCGCGAGCGCCGAGACCAGGGTCTTGTTGCCGCACATGAAGCCGACACGCCAGCCGGGCATGTTGTAGCTCTTGGACATGGAGAAGAATTCGACGGCGATCTCCTTCGCCCCCGGAACCTGCAGGATCGATGGCGGCTTATAGCCGTCGAAGGCGATGTCGCCATAGGCGATGTCGTGCACCACCCAGATGCCGTGCTCGCTGGCGATGTCGATGACCTTCTGGAAGAAATCCAGCTCGACGCATTGGGTGGTCGGATTGCCGGGGAAGTTGATGACCAGCATCTTGGGCTTGGGCCAGGACTCCTGGATCGCCTTCAGCAGCTCCTCGAAGAAATCGACCTCAGGCGTCAGTCGCACATGGCGCACGTCGGCCCCGGCGATGATGAAGCCATAGGGATGGATCGGATAGGCCGGGTTGGGAACCAGAACCGTATCCCCGGCGCTCATGGTGGCGAGCGCCAGATGGGCCAGACCCTCCTTGGAGCCGATGGTGACGATCGCCTCGGTCTCCGGGTCCAGATGCACGTCGAAACGATCGCGGTACCAGTGACAGATAGCGCGACGCAGGCGCGGAATACCACGCGACACCGAATAACGGTGGGTATCCTTGCGGGCCGATGCCTCGACCAGCTTGTCGACGATGTGCTGGGGGGTCGGCTGGTCGGGATTCCCCATGCCGAAATCGATGATGTCCTCCCCCCGCGCTCGTGCCTCGGCCTTCAATTCGTTGACGATATTGAAGACGTAGGGCGGCAACCGCTTGATGCGGTGGAAATCTGACTCGGGGGCGACCACGGAGGACCTCATTGATGGTGGTTGGGTGAAAAGATTGAGAGTCTACCGCTGCGGACGCGAGATTCAAACAAGCTCAAGACACAAATGGCCCCACGCCCCCAGTCAAACCGGGATTCGCATCGACCTCGACGCCAGCGGACTCAGAAAAGATCGTCCATCACCCGGGGCGCCGAGCGTTTGACCGAGGCAGAGGATTGCCTGGAGGCGGACGGCGCAACCGCGACCGGCTCCGACTCGGCCTGCATCGGCCTGAACTCCTCCTGAACGTACTCCAGCACCCCGTTTTTGGCGTTCGTCTCCACCCCGCGGGCCGGATCGACACGCACCTCGATCAGACCGGATGGCGGATCGAGCGTCGCGACCGGATGCCCATCCAGCGCCTGCTTCATGAAATCGACCCACATCCCGAGCGCGGCCTTGCCGCCGCCCTCACCGCGACCGAGCTTGCCGAAATCGTCGAAGCCCATCCAGGCGACGGTGACGAAATCCGCCTGAAATCCGGCGAACCAGGAATCCCGAACGTCGTTGGTCGTGCCCGTCTTGCCGACGACATCGGGACGATCGAGCTTCAAGGCGCGTCGGCCGGTGCCGTGCTCGACGACCTCGCGCAGCAGAGAGGCCATCTGAAAGGCGGTGCGCGGATCGATGATCCGCTCGGCCTGGCGCACCGGATCGAGGCCCTGGGTCGTCGCGGAGTCCGCCCCCCGCTTGTACCAGCAATCGAGACAGGCGGTCGGCGGGTTGGCCTGGAACAGGACCCGTCCGTTGCCGTCCTCGATCCGCTGGATGAAATAGGGGATGACGTGATAGCCGCCGTTGGCGAACACCGCATAACCCTCGGCCAGTTTTACCGGCGAGAGCTCCCCGGTGCCGAGCACCATCGACAGTCCCTTGGGCATGGCCTCCGGGCCGAACCCGAACCGGCCGATGTACGACTGGGCCTCCTCGATCCCGAGACTCTGTAGCAGATTGATGCTGGCCAGGTTGCGCGAGAGGGCCAGCGCCTTGCGCAGACGAATGGGACCCAGCTCCTTGTGGTCGGCGTTCTTGGGACGCCAGCGCTCGCGGCTAGGCAGCCTGACGGCCTGATCCTTCACAAGGCTCGCCGGGGTCCATCCCCTGGAGAGTGCGGCGGCGTAGACGAAGGGCTTGAAGCTGGACCCCGGCTGGCGGCGCATATCGACCGCGCGATTGAATTTAGTGTCGGTAAAGGCGTAGCCGCCGACCAGGGCGCGCACCGCCCCATCGTGCGGATCGATGGAGATCAGAGCCCCGGCGACGGCCGGAATCTGGCTCAGGGTCCAACCGCCCTTCCCGTCCTCCTTGAGACGAATCAGATCGCCTGCGGCGACGGCGTTGGACGCGCGGCGTTTCGGGCCGCGCCAGCGCGCCAGATTGCGGTTGCCACGGGCCCAGGAGAGCTGCCTGGCGCCGAGCGAGAGACGCTTGCCCTGACCGAGATAGAGATCCGCCCCACGCGCGCTCATCCGCGTCACCAAGGCAGGAACCAGGTCGGGGATCTCCATGGCCTTGGCGAGATAGGCGTCCATGTCGTCTTCGCTCATGCCAGCGATCTGGACCACATCCTCGGGACCACGGTAGCCATGACGTCGGTCGTACTGCCTCAAGGAGGTGCGCACCGCCTCCTGGGCCTGCGTCTGCAAACGGGGGTCGATGGTGGTGGTCACCCGATAGCCCTGGCTGATGGCGTCCTCGCCATAGAAACGAAGCATTTCGGCACGCGCCATCTCGGCGACATAGCCAGCCTCCAGGTCCGGCTCGCGGGCGTGCAGGCTCGCCATGTCAGGCGTCGCGATCGAGATCGCGTATTCCTCCTGGCCGATGTATCCCAGTTCGAGCATGCGTCCAAGGATGTAATCGCGACGCTCCAGCGCGCGTTTGGGATTGGTCGTCGGATTATTGGCCGAGGGGGCCTTGGGAATACCGGCCAGCATCGCCGCCTCGGCAACGGTCAGCCGATCGAGCGGCTTGTCGTAATAGAGCGCCGCAGCGGCGCTGATTCCATAGGCCCGATGCCCGAAGAAAATCTTGTTCAGATAGAGCGCGAGGATCTCCTCCTTGGTCAGGGTCTGCTCCACATGGAGCGTCAGCAGCACCTCCATCAGCTTGCGCTGGAAGGTCTTCTCCGGCGTGAGGAAGAAGTTGCGCGTGACCTGCATGCTGATGGTGCTGGCACCCTGTGCCTTGGCGCCGGTCTGCAGATAGCTGAGCAGCGCACGCCCCATGCCGACTGCGTCAACCCCTTGGTGCTCGAAGAAACGGCTGTCCTCGGTGGCGAGAAAGGCCTGGATGACGATCGGAGGCACATCCTTGAGCGCAACCGGTCGGCGGCGCTGGATCCCGAACTCGGAGATCAGGGCACCATCCGATGCGTACACGCGCAGCGGTTCCTTGAACTGGACGTTGCGCAGGGTCTCGACGTCCGGCATCTCGGGCAGCGTGACGTCGACGAAGACCGCCGCCCCGACGAGACCGATGACCAGGATCTGCAGCGGCTGCCCGAAGGCACTGGACAAGAAGTGCAGGAACCATCCAACGACGGAGCACGGCGCACGACCCAAACGCCGCCGCGCGCGCTCAGACGGGGGGCGCTTCGGCTGCTTCGTTGCCTTGGGCTGAATCTCGCTTGTGTCAGACGGAAGACGGGCATGCGCCGTTGCTGGATCGGATGCTCTCACCAAATTCCACTCCGCCCATGACCGATACCAAAGGCCCTGGGTCTGCTATCTCGCACGGATCCGGGGCATGACAGGGCCAGGATTGTACACCAAGGCGGAGAACCGCCGAGCCCAGAGGACGCGCCTGACGGTCGACGAAACAGCAAGGACGCAGATCAGAGACCGGCCTTGCGAATCGCCCAGGCCACATCCGCCGCCTGGCGATTACCGGCGACATCATGGACGCGGAAGACGCGCACCCCCGCCATCACGCCGATCGTGGTCGTCGCGCAGGTCGCAGGCATGAGCTCAGCCGCCTCGACACCACCACAGATGGCGCCCATGAAACGTTTGCGGCTGGTACCGAGGAGGACAGGAAAACCGAGATCCACCAAGCACTGGAGTCGCGCGAGCAACGACAGATTGTGCTCGGAGCGCTTGCCGAATCCAATACCTGGATCGAGCAGGATATTGGATGTCTTCACGCCGACCGTCAGAGCCGCTTCGATCCTTGAGGACAGATGATCGCGCACCTCGATCACGACGTCCTCATAGCGCGGATCGTCCTGCATCCGGTCGGGCCGACCCTGGCGATGCATGAGCACGATGGGCACCTCGCGTTCGGCGGCCAGGGCCAGCATGCGCGGATCGTCCAGCCCGGCGGAGATGTCGTTGATCCAATTCGCCCCTGCATCCAGGGCCGATTCGGCCACCTCGGACAGGGTCGTATCGATGCTGATGGGCACCTCGGCCGGGATACGCTCCCGCAAACGACGAATGACACCGAGCACGCGACGTATCTGCTCATCCGCTGCAACCGACTGGGATCCGGGGCGCGTCGATTCGCCGCCGACATCAATGATATCGGCGCCCTCTTCCAGCATCTGGAGCGCCCGAGCCAAGGCGTCGGCGGGATCCAGATAGCGACCAGCGTCCGAGAAGCTGTCAGGCGTCAGGTTGAGGATACCCATGATCTGGGGGCGATAAGAACAGGAGGACGGGGTCATCGCGGCGGTCCGAATTCGGTGTTGAAGGTCTGGTCTTGCAGAAATCGGGCAGGATAAGCCGAGCGCCCGGTCCTGGCGAGTCGCGTATCAACCGGATCGCCGAAGCACACCAGAAAAGCAACAACCACAGCGTTGACCGAAGATCCTTATTTCATTAAGAAAAATACGTTCATTGATGACCTGTTACAAAGTCTTTGAAGCGGTCTATACTTCTCGCCCGGTTAGACGCCGCTTATCAACACGACCAGGGGAGCATGCGATGATCTCGGATACGAGCGCGGACGAACGACGCACGTCGAAACGTGTTTCCTGGGAGTGCCTAGCACGCTTGCTCCCACTAAGCCTCGAACTCCAGAGCCGCGTCGTAAGCATGCACCAAGTGGAGGGACGCAATATCAGCGAGGGCGGTCTTCAGATCTGCAGCGACCGCCTCTTCCCGCTCAAGTCCAGACTGCTCGTCGAGATGGAGTCGCCCGAAATACCGGAAGGCATCCAGGCGGTCGGGTCCGTTACCTGGGTTTCGCCCACGACATCCGAGAACCGTTGGTGCCTCGGCATCGAGTTCTCGGACGTGGGCGACAGCGCCTTGACCAGCATCCGCGTCCTCATGCATCAGGATAAACGGCCCATCCAACGTCGACGCACGATCACGACGGCGCAGGCGCTCTAACGCGAACGAACGTGGGCGTAGATGTCCCTGTATTGATCGGCGGGCCGACTCCATGAGAAGTCGGTCCGCATGCCATTGACCCTGAGCTGCCGGAAGTATTCCGGAAAACGGCGCCACAGTCCCAAGGCGCGCCTCAGGGCTCCCTCCAGCCCCTCCTCCGTCGGATCGTCGAAGACATAGCCGTTGCGCGACTCGAACGGCTTGTCCGAGTAGTTGGCATCGTGCACCGTATCCGCCAGTCCGCCCACGCGACGCACGATCGGCACTGCGCCGTATTTCATGGCGATCATCTGGGTAAGGCCGCAGGGCTCGTAGAGACTGGGGATGAGGAGCATGTCGCATCCGGCGAAGATGAGATGCGCCAATGCCTCGTCATAGGCCAGCACGAGACGGCAGCCGGCACTGTCGTCCGTCTCTGCCTTGAGCCGGCTGAATTCAGCCGCGATCGCCGGATCGAGCGCCGATCCGAGCAGGACGAACTGACACTCCGCTGCGGCAAGAAAGCGAATCGCATGACGGATGAGATCGACACCCTTCTGACGGTCCAGACGACTGACGACGGCGAAGATCGGCGTATCGACCTCGGGCAACCCCACGCGCGTGCGCAGAGTCCGGCGATTGATCACCTTGAGCGGAAGCGTATCGGGGCCGAAGTTGACCGGGATCAGCGGATCGCGCTCGGGATTCCAGACGGCGTCGTCGATCCCGTTGAGCACCCCGCCGAACTTGTCCGCATAAGTCTGGAACAGCGACTGCAGCCCCATTCCTTGATCGGTATTCTGTACCTCCCAGGCATAGCGCGGCGAGACCGTATTGATGAAATGGGAGAAGACGATACCGCCCTTCATGAGATTTGCCAGACGGTCGTCACCAGGATCCAGCAACCGATCCGAGTGCATCAGCCTGGCCGGATCGAGCCCCACCTGACGCAAAATCGGCGCGTCCACCCGCCCCTGATAGCCCAGATTGTGCAGGGTGTAGCACAGACGCATCTCGGCGAGCGCCGAGTGCTTGTAGACCTCCGACCAGAGCACGGGAATCAGCCCGGTCTGCCAATCGTGACAATGCAGAATGTCCGGAGGGCGCCCCGATTGCAGCAGATATTCCAGAACGGCGCGGGAGAAGAAGACGAAGCGCTCGGCATCGTCGGGCTCGCCGTAGATCCGCCCTCTGCGGAAATAGTCTCGCCCCAGAGGATCGATGAAACGCACGGAAACGCCACCGATCTCGCCCGCGAGCACCCTACAGTCGATGCGGGCGTCATGATGCGGAACCGACAGACTGGGCTGGATCTCGTACAGATTCTCGACGGCGTCGAGATTGGCGACGTCGTAATAGGGAAGCAAGACCTCGACCCATTCGCCGCGCTTGAGCAGTTCGTGACTCAAGCCCTGTACAAAATCCCCGAGGCCACCGGCCTTGGCAATGGGGGCGCACTCGGCGCTCACCATGGCGATATGCATACGCCCGATCTCCTTGCCCGCTGATGTCCGAGCGGTCCGACGATGTTCGATTCCGATCCTCGCGCGGTCTCAATCTTCGCGTGAGCGGCTCAATTCGGGAGGCGGTTGAAGGTCCAACGCCCGACGCAACAGATCGGGATCATCGACCTTGACCAAAAACTGGAAACGCCCTCCAGGCCCAACGAGATAGCGATGTCCGAACAGATCGACCTCGGAATTGGGCGCCGCCCAACCTTGGATGCGAAGCTCGGCCTCAAGCAGTAGCTGCGTACCTCTCGATGCCGGCTGACCATAATCCAAACGCGGGATCTTGAATGCGCGATCGGTCTCACTCTGCGGCGACGCCTGCTGCTCCAGGCCACCCTGCGTTTCGGAAGCCGCGCGATGTTCGTCATCGACCGATTCCAGGCGCCCGGCCCCTAGCGCCCGAACGGCACCGCCCTGAAGTGGTTCGGCTGGATCATGGTGGTCGACGTCCAACAACCCGGCGGAGTCCCTCGCCTCTGAAGGATAGGACACGAGTCCCGTACCCTCCTCCCGTGCATGCGTCCGTCCCTCGTTCGCATAAAAGGGCAGACCGAGGCTGGAGACATGCTGCAGCCCGTTCGAGCGGGCCAGAGAGAGCCATCCCCCCTTGGCGTTGACGAGTCCAAGCTCGACCTGGAAGCGGGCATGATCCTGTCCAACGTGGAAGATGGTCTCGCCTTCCCCACCGATCCCCGACAGGAAAAGCCGTTTCTCCTCGACCGGCGTCGACCGCCCTTCCGCATCTATCCGCTGTAGACGCAGGATCGGAAACAGAGTCCCGCCATCCGGTGGAAAGGAGTCGGCGAACCTGAAGAGATCGTTCGGTTGCAGCGCCCAACTGGCATGCAGCCGACCATTTTCGCCGGTAAAGATGGCGACCCGCGTCCCGCTGATGACATGCGGGAAGACCGGATCGAGCCGATGCGAGGGAGGAGCTAGATCGGAGGCCCTTTGCGAATCGGCGGTCTCGCCTCGAGCCCGAGCGCCAAAAGCAACAGCCCCCTTGGTGAGATCCGAATGGCTGTCGATTGTCAGATCCCCCGCAGAAACAGCACAACCGTTTGGGTTGTCGAGTCAAACACTGGTTTTCGAATCAAAAGGTTTTGGAATCCTATGTATCGAAGAGTCAAACCCAAAGAGAGGTCGATGGGGCCAGACATCTAGACGTCATCCGTGCCGCCCCACCAAGACTCGCTCCACCTCGGCCAAGGCGTGTTCGGCCGGCTGGGTACGAGCATAGAGATGAGGAAGCCAGGCATCTCCCCAGAAGAGAAAGCAACTGGTCTCGGCCTCCAGAATCAGACGCCGCGCGCGCACCATGGACTCGGCGGCGACCTCGTAGCCACTGGGTCTAGCCCGACAGAACTCCCAGTAACGCGCGGCAAGCCGCCAAACCTCGGTCAGCGCCTCGCTCTGGCGCGGGCTTCCAGCCCAGCGCGACAGATCTTCGCCCTCGACCGCCCCCCAGGCGCTGGTCTGAAAGCTCGCACGCGGCAGGGGACGCATCTCGGAGAGATACTGGCTCAGACACACCGGCTCAATCGGACACCCCCCGGAACGCCGCCCCTCCATGTAGGGGGCAAAGAAATAGCCGAAGAACCCCGAAGACTCCTGCTGCTGCCGGAACCAGCCACCGTTCTCGCCATCCGACCAGCTCGTCGCCAGGCGTCGAGCCTCGGGGCGCGGCGAGGCGGCGGCCCGCCAGGTCACCTCGCCCTGGAACCAGACGAGATCCAATCCGCTACCCTGAGCCTGCGACAGATCGCGGTCGCGGGGGACGACGCTAATACAGACCCCATCGTAACAGACCTCGTAGGGTCGAAAGATATCGCTGAGGCCGTCCTCGGGGCGCGCATGCACACCGTCGATGACGACATACTCGTAGCCGGCGCGAACCAGATCCGGAATCATCTCGACCGAAAAGGCCAGCTCCGGCGGCCAGAAACCGCGCGGGGCGCGACCGAACACACGCTCCATGATGGCGCAGCCGCGCTCAAGCTGCTCGGGCCAGTCCAGCCTGGAGATCAGCGGAAAGATCGGATGATAGTAGCCCGTCCCGACCAGCTCGACGTTCTCGGCGTCACGATAGCGCTGCAGCATAGCCGGAATGTCGACGACATGCCGATAGCGATCGACGATGTCCGGATCCAGCAGCTGCTCAAGCAGCACCCCCGAGAATCCGACATGCAGCTTAGCCACGTCTCGGTATCGCTCGGCATAGCGAACGGCACGCTCGTAACAGCGCATGATCGCCTCGGCCTCGTCCGGGCTGCATTCAATGAGCGAGCGCAGATTGCCCGGAGGCTGATGCATTTGCAGACCGAGCGCGTGGTAGAGGTTGGTCTCAGTCATGGATCCTCACAGTGAGCAGACCACATCACCTTCGGCATCTCGGCAACGGTCGGCCGGCCACGAGCGATCGACCGAGCGAAAGGGTCGCGGATGCGATCGGACGCCGCTCGCGACAACATTAAACAAAGCGCGGATGAGGGTCAAAGGCCGACCCGCCAGAGTCGCCGCGCAACTCGGCCTATCGAAGATGCCGGATCAGCGCCCTTCCAGAACCACGAGGCTATGCGAACGAATCAGCAAGGCGTTGGACTCGACCGGTGTCTGATCGGCTGGCTCCATGAGGTCGGTCGGCGCAGCACGCGCCGTATCCAGGGCCAAACACCAGCGCAAACCATCGGTCGCGGGAATCTCGAAGCAGCGCGCCCCCGGACTCATATTGACCATCACGTGCAGCATGGCCTCGTCCGGGGTGGCCGGCCCGAGCGTGAAGGCCAGAACCTGGTTCCCGGGATCATCCCAGTTGGGCTCGCCGATTTTTTCGCCGTGCCAGATCACGTCCGGCAGATCGCTGCCGGAAACTGGCTGACCGGACAGGAAATGGCGCCGCTGCAGACTCGGATGACGCTTGCGCAGCGCGATCAGCCCACGGACGAACCGCAGCATCGAGGCATTGGTCTCGACCAGCGACCAATCGAACCAACCGAGCGCGTTGTCCTGACACCAGACGTTGTTGTTGCCCTGCTGGGTCCGAAGCACCTCGTCGCCGGCCAGCAGCATGGGAATGCCCTGACTCAGGAACAGCAGGGAGAGCAGGTTCTTGGCCTGGCGTCGACGCAGACGTAGGACTTCGGCATCCTTGGTCTCGCCCTCCACGCCGCAATTCCAGCTCAGATTGTCGTTGGTCCCATCACGATTGCCCTCGCAATTGGCGAGGTTGTGCTTGCGATTGAAAGAAACCAGATCCCAGAGCGTGAAACCGTCGTGACAGGTGACGAAATTGATGCTGTTGGTCGGCTTACGCAAATTGGCCTGGTAGAGATCGCTGCTCCCCGATAGACGGGTCGCCACCTCCGGCACCAATCCCGTGTCGCCGCGAACGAAACGGCGGATCGTATCCCGATAGCGCCCGTTCCATTCCATCCAGCGATAGCCGGGGAAGCTGCCGACTTGATAGAGCCCGGCCGCATCCCAAGCCTCGGCGATGATCTTGGAGGCCGCCAGGGTATCGGAGAGCTCGATCTCCCAGAGCACCGGCGGATTGGCCATGGGACGCCCGTCGGCATCTCGCGCCATCGCGCTCGCCAGATCGAAGCGGAAACCGTCGACGTGCATCGCGCGCACCCAGTATTCCAGCGCATCGAGGATGAAATGGGTCACCATCGGATGATTGGCGTTGACGGTATTTCCGCAGCCGGTGAAGTCCAGATAGATGCCTTTGTCGATACCGTCCAGACAATAGAAGGTCTCGTTGCCGAATCCCTTGAAGGTCAGGGCCGGCCCTTCGCCCCCCCCCTCGCTGGTGTGGTTGAAGACCACATCGAGGATCACCCCGATACCGGCCCGGTGCAGCGCCTTGACCATGTCGCGGAATTCGCGACGGTGCGTGCCCTGTTCGGGCGTGACGCAGTAGCCGGGATGTGGCGAGAAGAATCCGAACGTGCTGTAGCCCCAGAAATTGCGCAATCCCGCATCCCAACCGGCCTCGGGCACGTCCTGCTCATCGAAGGCCATGACCGGCATCAACTCGACATGTGTGATGCCCAGCTCTTTGAGGTAGGGAATCTTCTCGATCAGACCGAGAAAGGTCCCCGGATGCCGGACACCCGAATTCGGATGACGCGTGAAGCCGCCGACATGCACCTCGTAGATGATGGTCTGCTCCGACGCCAGTCGCAGCGGCGTATCGCCTTCCCAGTTGTATTCCTCGGCCAACACGATTCCCCTGGGCGAATCGTGGTCGATGACGCCCTCGCGCTGCCGACGCCAACGATCCCAGGCGCTGACGTTGACCCCTCGCGCCCAAGGATCCACCAACTCGATACGCTCATCAAAGCGCCAGCCGTGAATATGCGGATCGTTCGGCCCCTCCATGCGCCAGGTGTAATGCGTCCCCGGCGGAAGATCGACGACCAACAGATGCCAGGAAAAGAAGGTGCGATTGATCCGAGGATCCAGCCGAATGACCTGGAAGGGCGCCTCGCTGTCGGCGCCCTCGTAGAGCAGTAGCTCGGCCCCGGTGGCATGACGACTGAAGACGGAGAAATTGACGCCGTCGTCCTCCACAGTCGCTCCTGGAGGATAACGGCGTCCCGAACGAACGCGATAAGAACCCTGAGAGACTGGCATGGCAGCGGTGCGCCTGTCGATATGGACGTTACGAAATAGGGAGTGCCTGAACGCAGCCAGTAGCCGGACAGCCACATCGGACGATGCGCCGGGCGTGAGTTCTGTCGATCATAACATGCTGAAGCGGCGCGTCATTCCTTTTCACCGATCGATCCAAGACGCCTGAAAGGACGCTCATGCGTCCTGCCCGAACGACTCCCGGGTCCAGCGCCACAGGATGTAAAACCCCAGAGCCGACATCAGCGCACCAACCCCAAAGGTGACGAGCGGCCCCGATCCGGCCCAGAGGACTCCGCCGATCAGACTTCCCGCCGCCCCGCCGGCACCGAAGCTGAGACTGTTGTAAAGCGCCTGCCCCCGCCCCTGGGTTCGCCCCGGAAAGAGATGATGAACCAGATGGATAGCCGCAGCATGAAAGGTCCCGAACGTCGCCGCATGCAGAAGCTGCGCACCGATCTGGACGAGGAGAATGTCGACGAAGGCCCCGATCGCCAACCAGCGCACCACGGCCAGCCCCAGGCTCCAGAGCACCACCCGTCGCGCGCCGAAACGTTCGAGCAGACGGTGCATCACCAGGAAGATGATCACCTCGGCAACGACGCCAAGCGCCCAGAGCTGACCGACCGCCGTGCTGGAATAGCCGGCCGATTCGAGATGAATGGAATAGAAGGCGTAATAGATGCCGTGACTGAACTGCATCAGGAAGCAGGCCGCAAAAAAGGCCAGAACCTCCGGCCGACGCAGCAGATCCCGCAGCGACGGCGAGGTGCGATCCCCCGCCGTCGAAGCGTTGTCGGGGATCACCAGGGTGATCGCAAAGATCCCCAGCACCAAGAAGAGCACCCAAATGGGCACGATTTCCAGCGAGCCATGCTCGACGAAGGCCCCAAGCGCGACCACCACGAGGACAAACCCGACGGAGCCCCAGACACGGACCAGCGCATAACCTGTCGGACGCGCACGCAGATGATTGAAGGTAATGGCCTCCATCTGCGGCAGCGAGGCATTCCAGAAGAAACTGAAGAGCAGCAGGGCCAAGGCCATGCCCCAGAAGCCCTCGGCGACGAAGACACAGAGAAAGCCCAGCAGCGACAGCAAAGACCCGACCTGAACCAACCGAATCCGCCGCCCCGTCCGGTCGGCGACGTGCCCCCAGAGCATGGGGGCAACGATCTTGGTGGCCGAGAGGATGGCCATCAACTGACCGATCGCCAGCGCATCGAATCCGTCGGCCTGAAGATAGAGCCCCCAAAAGGGCACGAGTGCGCCAAGCGAGGCGAAATAGAAGAAATAGTAGCCGGACAAACGCCAGTAGGGCATGGGATGAGGGGCTCGTCACGGACCTGGACGAGGTCCTTGTCGGGGAGTGGAGAAGGAGGCGATCCGCCTTCACCGCATCAGAGCGACGAAGGCGGACCCAAACGCGACGTCAGCTGGACGACGCGCGGGGCGGAATCGACTGGATCGGCGCAATCGCGTCGGCATTCTGGCCGCGTTGGCGCAACAGATGATCCATGAGCACCAGTGCCAGCATGGCCTCGGCGATCGGCGTAGCGCGAATGCCGACACAGGGATCGTGACGCCCGGTGGTGACCACCTCGACCGAAGACCCGGAGCGATCGATGCTGCGCCCCGGAAGACGCATGCTCGACGTCGGCTTGAGCGCGATCCGCACGACGACATCCTGCCCCGAGGAGATACCACCCAGGATGCCGCCTGCATGATTGGAGAGGAAGCCGTCCGGCGTCATCTCATCGCGATGCTCGGTCCCTTTCTGCGCAACGCAGGCGAAACCGTCGCCGATCTCGACACCCTTGACGGCATTGATGCTCATCATGGCATGTGCGATGTCGGCATCCAGCCGATCGAAGATAGGCTCGCCAAGACCGGTCGGAACACCGCTCGCGACGACGGTCACCGCCGCACCGACCGAGTTGCCCTCGCGACGCAGATCGTCCATGTAGGATTCGAGCTGGGGAACGGACTCGGCGCAGGGCCAGAAGAAGGGGTTCCGTTCGACCTGATCCCAATCGAAACCGACCGGACGGATCGCGCCCAGCTGCGACAGATGACCGCGTATCCGGATACCGCAGCGCTCGGCCAGATATTTCTTGGCGATGGCCCCGGCCGCGACGCGCACTGCCGTCTCGCGCGCCGACGAACGCCCGCCACCACGATAGTCGCGCACGCCGAACTTCTGTTCGTAGGTGTAGTCGGCATGCCCCGGTCGATAGCGGTCGGCGATCTCGGAGTAATCCTTCGAACGCTGATCCTCATTGCGAATCAGCAGCCCGATCGGCGTGCCCGTGGTTCGTCCCTCGAAGATCCCTGACAGGATTTCGACGGTGTCCGACTCCCTGCGTTGCGTCGTATGGCGTGACTGGCCCGGCTTGCGTCGGTCGAGATCGACCTGTAGATCCGCCGCCGAGAGCTCCAGCCCCGGGGGGCAGCCATCCACCACCCCACCGATCGCCGGACCATGGCTCTCACCAAATCCGGTGACGACGAAGAGCTTTCCAAAACTGCTTCCAGACATGATCAGTTGACGGGAGGCGTAATGAGGTCCGAAGGATTCAACCAGGCGTTGCCCTTGGCCAGCACATCGCGCGTCAGGGTGCTGGTCGCCTGATGGAGTTTGACCCCGTTGATAATATAGTTGTAGCGGGCGCTCAGGTAGTCGTATTCGGCCTGGAACAGATTGCGCTGCGCATTGAGCACGTCGACCTGGGTGCGCGTACCGACCTCCAGTCCTGCCTGGGTCGATTCGAGGGCCGAGCGCGCCGAAACGATCGCCGCCTGTCGGGCCTTCACGTCCTCGATGTTGGAAAGAACGCCGCGAAAGGCATCGCGAACCTGTTGATTGACGGAACGCCGAGTCTGATCGAGACGATCCTGTGCGGCCCGGAACTGATAACCGGCCTGGCGGGTACGCGAGGTCACGGCACCACCCTGGAAGATAGGCACGTTGACCGAAAGGCCGACGAACGCGGTGTCGGTATCCGAATTGTATTCGGCGTCGGAGCGCGTCAGGTCATAGCCCGCCTGAAGATCGACCGTCGGATAATGGCCAGCGCGCTGGATATCGATCTCACGCTTGGCCGAATTCGCCGCCTCGCTCGCGGCGATGATGCCGTAGTTGCTCCGAATCGCCGTGTTCGCCCAGGCGTCGAGCGAATTGGGCTTCGGCGGCGCCAGCGGAAGTGTGTCGCCCAATCGCGCAAGCGGGACGCTCGCCGGCCCCACGATGGTGCGCAATGCCTCCCAGGCATTGTTCAGGACGTTCTTGGCAGTGATCAGTTCGGCACGCGCGCTATCGTAGGCGGCTTGACTCTCGTTGACGTCCGTGATGGCGACCAACCCCACTTCGAAGCGCTGCCTGGACTGTTCCAGCTGACGCTCGTTGGCGCGCAGATACGCCTCCTGGACGGTAACGGCATCAGCGGCTCGCAGGACGTCGAAATAGGCCTCGGTGGTTCTCACCATGAGATCGATCTGATTATTTCGAAACTGGGCTTCGGCCTGAGCGATGACATTGTCCGACTGCTTGAGACTGAGCCAGTTGGCCCGGCTGTAGACGGACTGCTTGACTACCGCCTGCAGCCCCTGAGAGGAATAATTGTCCTGGCGATCATAGGAGAGCCCGTTGGTGGAACGGCCAGAGCTGTCCACGTTTTGATACCTGGTGTCGCCCGACACACTGAAGGACGGCAGCAACAATGCGCGCGCCTGAGGCTTCGCCTCTCGGGTCGCGAACAGGGTTTGCTCCGCCTCGCGCAGCTTGGGATCGCTCACCACAGCCATGTCGTAGATTTGGAGGAGATCCTCTGCATTGGCGACACCGCAGAGGCATAGGGTGAGCAGGGCCGGAAAGAGTTTCCGCATCACTGTTGGTTCCTGATCCAAGCGGAAAAACCGCATATTCATATAAGTAATCAGTATAGGGGACAAGTGCTATCGCCCTCAACGCGTCGGCGAAACGCACGACCACCACGACCGACCTGTGAAGAGACCAGGCACGCTTTCGCCCCATCGATGTAGCCTGAGCAGCGAACCCCGTCCCCTTTGTGCGAAACTGGGGCACCCAGAATTTTCGACACCATCCTAGTGAACAGCGCCGACGCACACCTCTCCCCTAACCACGGACGTATCATCAAGAGCGGTTTCCAGCCAGCCTGGTGGCTACCCGGCCCTCACCTTCAGACGCTCTGGCCGAGCCTGACCCGACCTCGGCCCAAGCTGCCCTTGACCCCACGCCGCGTCGAACTCGCCGACGGGGACTTCATCGACCTGGCCGTCGGACGTCCGCTCGGACCGCGCGTCCTGGTGATCCACGGGCTTGAAGGCAATCTCGAATCCCATTACGCCGGCACGCTGCTGCAAGCACTCGAATCGGCCGGTTACCAGCCGATCTTCATGCATCTACGCGGATGCTCGGACGAGCCCAACCGTCTGGACCACGCCTACCATTCTGGGGCGAGCGAGGATCTAGCCGAGGTTCTGGCGGAACTCGAACAGGATCCGGAGGGGATGCCGCTGGCGGCGATCGGCTTCTCGCTCGGAGCGAATCTGCTACTCAAATATCTGGGCGAGCGGGCCACGCCGCTCGTTAGAGCAGGGATCGCCGTCTCGGTTCCGTTCGTTCTGCGCGACGCCATGCTCCGTCTCGACATGGGGGCCTCGCGCATTTACCGGCGCTACCTGCTGGACAAGCTGAGGCACAATCTGCGACGCAAGTTCGCCAAACGCCCCATGCCGCTCTCGGTCAATCTGGATGAAATCCAGGACTTCAATCAGTTCGACGAGCTTATTACGGCCCCATTGAACGGATTCGATGGCGTCTTCGATTACTACAATCGAGCGAGCTGTCGGCCCTTCCTGCAGACCATCGCCACACCCACCCTCATCATCCAGGCCAAGGACGACCCCTTCATGTTTCCCACCACCCTGCCCTGGGAACACGAACTCGGTCCGGGAGTGACGCTCGAACTCGCCGAGCATGGGGGACATGTCGGTTTCGTCGCCGGACGCTCACCCAGACAACCCGTCTATTGGCTGGAGCAGCGTATTCCCGAATTCCTCGCCGAGATCCGTCGCCGCGACACCTGACCCAAGAGGCGGTCTCACTTCCCCCAGAGCATGTGATCGACGTACTGCTTCACCTTACGGTGCCCTGGGGTGTCGATGGTCGTGAACTGTAGATTGGTGCGATAGCTGCCCCGGTCGCGCCTGGAGCGCAGGACCCGCGCATAGACCTCGACCGGATTCTCGCCGCCAAAGTCCGGCGACAAGGACATGACGACCTCCGAGTAGGTCGGCAGGATCAATGGCAGATCGGCGCTCATCCCGAAGTAGCCGAGGTCATTGACCTTGCCGACGAAGCGCTCCGAGAGGATGCGCTTGTCCTCGATACGGCGGAAGACGACCGGAAAGTCGACCAGGATACGCGGCGATTTACGCACCTCGATGGAGGGTACCGCGAGCGTTCGAGGATGGGTGACCGCCTTCAGTTCGTAAAGCTTGATCGGATTCGACTTGCCCTTGACCATCACCTCGTTGACGGCACCGATTTTGATCTGTTCGACCGCGCCACGATAGACCGCCTCGCTCAACAGGACCTGTCCGCGCAGCGTATAGGACTCGATCCGGGCCGCCAGATTGACTGGATCGCCGATCACCGTGTACTCGCGATAGACGTCGGAACCGAAGCTGCCGGCCATGACGTCACCCGTACTGACCGCAATTCCAGCGTAGATCCGAGGCTCGCCCCGCGCCTCGCTTTGGCGGTTCAGATCCGCCATGGCTTGCTGCATCTCGACCGCACAGGTCAAGGCCCGCAACAGATCGTCGCTACGCCGCACCGGGGCACCGAAGAGCGCCATGACCGAGTCGCCCATGAACTTATCGACGATACCGCCATTGCGCTCCACAACCTGCGACATTGCGGCGAAAAAGCGATTCAGAAGCTCCACCATCTGGACCGTCGGCAGCGATTCCATCATGGCGGTAAAACCACGCAGATCCGCGATCAGGATAGTGGCTTGAGTCCCGACGATGGTCTTGGATACCTGCAGAAAATCGACGAGCTTCGCCGCGAGACGCTCGCGTGCGACCTCTTCAAGCTGGGCAGGAGCCGCTACCCCATTCACCCCCTCCAGGGCGCCGGACAAACCGGCAAGTAGCAACTGTCTGTCTTTGTACTGCATAGCCGCGAACTCACTCCGTCGGACCAGAAATTGACAATCTTCATGGGTCTTAACCCGTCAATAGCGCCATTCTACAAAGAACGCGCACCACATTCGGCTATCGCAAGCCATCCTAGCGGCGCAACCCTTTCGAAAACCCTCCACCTATCGAGAAAAACGCATGGATCGTTTTACACGAAATTACAGTATCGCACTCGGCCTCCTCATCATGGTGGCTTTGGTGTTCTGGATCAAATCCTCCTGGCAGCCGCACACGTGGGATCTCGACAAAATCTTGACATCGGACGCCACGCTCGCCTCTTATCCCTACCAGTTCCGAGTACGCTCGCTGAAGGACGGCGTGGCCACCATCTCGACACCGCGCTCCTATGACATCCCTGCAATGCGCTTCCTCGAAATCATCCATCCGAATCTCGCGGGCCTGGCGCAGGACGACCCCAAGATGGTCGCCGCCCAGCAGGATCTCATCAATCACCAAAAGCGGGCCATGGGGCTGATGCTGGCTCAACCCCAAGTGAAGAGCGTGGACTGGCAGCTCGACACCCAGTGGTTGGCGGATCACGGGGTCCAGGTTCCGTCGCGTACTCGACCCGGATCCTGATCCGCGTCTTGACGATCAGGCACGGCGCTCGCCGTGCCTTCTGGCGGCACCATTCACTGAGGTCCTGCTTCATCAGCGAACCCTGCACTCAGGCTTCCGCTCCGACTCCAGGCAACGCAGGCGCGCCCGAAAGACAACCCGGACCGAAACCGGCTATAGTTGCACGCCTAAACCTTACCGATTTCATCCGGTTTCACCTGCGCGCCGCGCGGCGGGATTTCGAGCACGCATTGAAGCGGCTTCGCAGACCGGACGCAAGACACCAACCCGGAGCAGCCCACCATGCAGGCCGATAAGCAGCCACTCGAATCCAAACACGCGCACATCAGCCCTAAACGGCGCATGGTGTACAACCTGCTGGCATGGCTCTGCTTCGGTCTGGGATTCGTCGGCATCCTGGTGCCGCTGATGCCGACCACCGTCTTCTGGATCTGCGCGGCCTGGTTGTGGCTGCGTAGCCGCCCGCAACGCGTTCGTTTCCTCGTCGACCATCCGCGCTTCGGCGAATCCATCCGACGCTTCCTCGAGAGCGGAGAAATCTGCCGAACCGGGAAGAAGGCCGCCATCATCGGAATGAGCTCAAGTCTGCTCATCTGGCTCGTGCTCGTCCGGCCAACCTGGCCGATCGCCCTGCTGGTCGGCGGCATACTCGGACTGGTCGCGCTCTGGATCGGCACTCGCCCCGAGGGCTCGCCCAAGGCGCCAGCCCAGACCACAGTGACGCTCGATCCAAACGCCTGGTCACGCAATCGAGCGGCCACAAACGCCTCGCCGAGCAACCCGCCAGGTTGAACGATGCGCCGCATCCTGCTGGTCGATAACGGATCCAAGCGCGCTGAATCGACGCTCAATCTGCGCCGGATCGCCGCGTTGCTGTCAGAACGCACCGGCGAACCTGTCCAGCCCGTCTCCCTGCTCCACTCGGACCAAATCGCTCCCGAGCGACTCGACGGACAACCGACCGAGACCTTCAGACAAGCGCTCGAACAGCTGCTTGCAGCGGACCAGCGCGATCTCGTCCTGCTCCCGCTCTTTTTCGGCCCGACGCGCGCGCTCTCGCGCTTCATTCCCGAATCGGTCGCCGAAGTCGAGCGCCGATTCGGCCCCTGCCGGCTGCGGATCGCACCCGAACTCTGTCCACTGCCAGAGGGTGAACCACGTCTGGTGGATATCCTTCTCGACAATCTCGATCAGGCAGCCCAGGAGGCGGGTATCGAGCGCACGAGCATCGTTCTGGTCGATCACGGCTCGCCCACCCCAGAGGTGAACCAGGTCCGCCGCTGGCTCGGCGCGCGCCTCGCCGAACGACTCGGCCCCGACGTTCAGCTCCAAGAGGCTGTGATGGAACGCCGTCCGGGCGCGGCGTACGATTTCAACGGCCCGCTGCTCGAAGCGGTGCTCGATCGCATCGCCCGAGAGAATCGCGGCCCCATTCTGCTCTCCATGCTCTTTCTCGGGCCGGGACGACACGCAGGTCCCGGTGGCGATATCAGGGACATCTGCGACGCCATTCAGGGGCGCCATCCTGGATTGCAGCTTCACATCGCCCCACTGGTCGGAACCCATCCGGGACTGATCGACATCCTTCTCTCCCGCTTTAGCGAGGCGGAAAACCGCCCGCCGATCAGGCCAAGCGCCGACTGAAGCTCCGATACTGGGCATAGCAGCGCCACTGTAACCACCAGAGAAAGCCGATCGCGCCCACCGTGGCGAGCCCGCCCAGCCGGACGAGCCAGACCGAAAAGACGCGTTCCGGCCAGGCCGCCGCCAGCAGCAGCAAGAACAGCGCCACCAGATAGAGGCCGAACTGGATCAACGCCGAACACTCGGGAATGAAGGCGTGCATGTGCGGAATGCGCACGTCGAAACGGCGCCCGGAGAGCTGCCGATACTGGAGATGAAACCAGCTGAGGAAAGGCATGATCTTGAACAGCATCCCGCTCGGCAGCGCGATGCCGACCCCGACGAAGGCCAGAACGCCGATCGGCTCGGCCCGACCGCCCCACACCCAAAGCAACACGGCCAACAGGGCCGAGGTCATCGCCGTCCACCAATAGAGCAAGGTGGCATCGATCCGTGGGCGTTCGCGCCGATACTGGCGGTCCAGCGTCACCAGCGCAAAGGCGATGACTCCCATCAGCGCCAACCCGAACCCGGCCCAGGCGCCCCTTCCGCTTCCCATCGCCAGCGAGGCCAGCGCGAGCCCGGCGACCACGACCGGAACCGCGCCCTGCATCAGCCAACGCGGATACCCAGGTGTCACATGGAACATAGGCACGACCTGATAGGCGACCCCCATGACGAGCACCCCAACCCAGCCCAACAGTCCCCAGGCCAGATGCAGATTCACCCAATGGGCGAAGTCGGATCGCACAAAGCGGACGCTGTCGGCGCCCAGCAGACCGGCGATCAGCAACAGCCCGAGCGCCAATGTCGCGAAGAGACCGGCCAGGGCAAAACGCATCGCAATCACCGTGTATCGAGCGCCCCGGGCACGCCGCAGCGCGGCACCGATCGCCCAGCCGAACAGGAGCACGCAGACGGCAAGCGTCAGGCCGCCGAGCACCAGCAGTCCATGGCGCCCCCAATAGAGCCCAACACAGAGGAATAGCGTTCCAAGGGTCAGCAGGATCTGAGTCGAGCGCCCGACCAGAAGCGCGCGCGCCACGGGAGAACCCGCCAAGACCGGCAGCATCTGAAAGAGCGCGCCGCACATGATCTGGGTCAGAAATCCCAGGGCCAGCAGATGGATCGTCGCCAGGGCCGCCGGGCTCCAGCGCGTCGCCAGAATCTGATCGCCTTCCAGCACCATCACCAGGGCCGCAAGCAGCGCGAACAGCGGGGCCGCCATGAAGAAGGCGAACGGAATGCCGATCGGGGGGGCCTGATCGAGACTGAGCCCGGCGGTGTTCAGCATGGAATTCTCCAGGCCAGATCGGCCTGCGAGGGCGGGTTGGCGAGCGGCCAGATGAGGATCTCGACACGCGGATCCTCGCCCAGCGTGCGCCAGCCATACCCCATGCGCCGGAGCAGATCGTAGAGCGGAAAGGGCTCGCGCCGATGCAGCACCCAGAGCGGCCGCCCGGGCGGAAGATCCGCCAGCGCGTCCAGCACGCGCTCCAAGGGCGCTGGAGGCGCCAGCCGGCTCACATCCAGAACCTGGGGCACGACAGGAGGCTCAGACATCGGCCATACGCTCGGCGAAATCGCCAGCGCGCCCGCCCAGCACCTTGTCCGCCATGGGATAGAGCACGCTCTCTTCCTTGTAGTTGTGCTGCTGCACCAGAAAATGCAGCGTTTCGAGGATACCGAGATAGGCGGTGCGATCCTGGCCTTGGACGGACTCCTGGAGATCCTCGAACAGATGGCGCATCTGGGCATGCTCGGAGCACATGACCTCGATCGGACTCGCCGAGCCCGGAAAGCGCTCCGACAAGGCGGGAAACAGCGAGGACTCTTCCTGCTCGAAGTGCCGCTCCATCGCCTCGACCAGCTCTCGTGCAGCCTCTTTCATGAGTGCCCAGTCGCCATCCTTCGCCGCTGACTCGGCCGCCGCCAGTCGATGGTCGCAGCGGTGGTGATCCTGGGCAAAGGTGTCGGTGATACGAGAAGACATGGCCGGGTCCTGTTGGAGCAGAGGTTTCGGCCACCAGCGGCCGTCTTCGGAATCGAGGACGGCCGCTGGTGGCTTGCGATGCGCTGATTCTCGACAGACTGATCGGCGCTCGCCTTGACTCAAGTCATGGTCAACCGGGCGACCGCTCGGCGGCCACCTTGACGGTCTTGCGCTCACGCCAAAGTTGGGGATGGGCAAATCCCTCCCAACCCCAACGCAACCAGTCGAGCAGTCGAAAAGCGAGCCAGAGCGCCCAGCCGAGCATCAGTGCCCGATAGACCCACATGGGCACCGAGAGCACCCAGACCTCCGGCAGACTCGGACCACCTCTGTCCGCGTACCACCGCAGCAAGGTGCCGGATGACCCATTGCCGGTAATCTGCATCTCGGGCCGACCAAGCAACCCCTGCTGTACCGCCCCGACCAGACCCGCCAGCGCCACCAGGGTCAAGAGCATCAGCCCGACTTGGGTCAGGTTGTAGCGCCAAGCGCCGGCGGTCTCGTCGAGTCTGCGCCGCAGTCCCAGGGCGAAGAGCCATCCCGCGACCAGCAATCCGACCCACACCTCGGCCAGCGCCAGCCCGACCCCGAGCAGCAACCAATCGTGCATCCGCAAGGGCGTCATTCGACTGCGTCCCAAACCCCAGGACAGCACGGTCAGAACCAACAGCACACCCCAAAAGAGCACCGCCGGCCCCAGCCGGGGTCCTGTGGCGAACAGCACCCAGCGATCCCGGGGCAGTTGCAGCGACAGATTCAGATTGACCGCCGTGCTCCCCAGATCCGGCCCAGCCGGCGTGAAGCCGAGCGAAAGCGGCGCCGGATCGCGCCAGGTGAGCTGCATCTGCTGTTCGCCCGGGACCAGTGGCAGATCGATCTGGCGCGTCCCGGAGGGCACGGCCAGACTGCGGCCATCGACACGGATCTCGATCGGCTCGGCGCCCTCGGGCAGCCGGACCGCATGCGAACCGCCCTGACTGCCACGCACCGCCAGATCGAGCTGGACGTCGCTCCCGCGCGGTCCGGGCTCGACCTTGAGGTCGACACGATCGATGGTCAACGTCGGACCCGGTTCGCCGACCGGTCGGACGATCCTGAGCCGCAACTGCTCGCCCGGTAGCGGTCTCCAGGTCGGCAAGATCCGCCCCTCGCCCGGAGGATGGATCGGTGACAGTCCCTCGTAATCGAGATGCCAGATGGGACTGACGTTGAGATGCCAGACCTCGGCCACACCCGCATCGGAGGTTGCGCTCAGATCGAGTTCGGCGCTCGGCTCAAGCCGCGAGGACCAATCGAGGCGCGTCTGACCTGGAGTCAGCGCGACCTGGATCCGCCCGTCACGCACCCTCAGACCCGGCGTCTGAACCGACTCGCCCGGCAGCAATGGCACCTCGGTCACGATGGGAGAGCCGAGCGATGAGAGCCGGGTCACCTGGGTCTGGACCCGCCAATCGAGCCCGAGCGACAGTCGGCGATCGACCTGAATCAGCGGCGGCAGGGCCTCCTGAACCAGTTCGCGCTCGGCGGACAGCGGCGTCTCGGACAGCCGCACGAATCGAACCTGATCGGAGGCGCGCCCCCGCGCATCCAAACCCTCGATCCGCCAGCCCTGGACATCCCGTGTCAGGGTTCGGGGCACCAGCGGCAATGGCAGGTCGAATTGATTGGTCGCGGGCAGCGGACCGTCGAGCGTCAGCCGATGCCGACCGGCCTCCAGCGGAACCAGCAGATGGCCTGCCGAATCCCGGCTCATGCCCTTGAGCGGCCGATCGTCGAGCCGCGCATCGACTGGCGTCCAGTCTCCGCCACCCGGCACGGGTGCCGCCATGTCGACTGCGGCATCCAGCGTGAGCTCCAGAGTCAGCCGATCCGGCGTCGCCCGCACCCCGAGCATGGGGAGGTCGAGACAGCTCGGCAGACAATCGGGCGGAGCGAGCAAACGCGTTCGAAGCTGCTGAAGGAGCTCGGGCGAAGGCAGTTCAGCCGCAATCGCGCGGTCAACCGGGGCCGCCAGCCAGACGCCGAGCACCAGGATCGACAGCGGGGCGAAACGTCCGGCACGCCTGGGAAAGGCGATCCCAGCCAGACGCAAAGCGAGCAGAATCAGCAGCGCACACCCCAGGAAGGAGAGCACCAGATTCCAGGTCGGCGTCAACAACCAGAGCTGCGCCACATCCGAGGTGCCGACCGGCCCGTTCCAGTGGAGATCGAAACGGTTCCAGTGCCAGTCGGGCACGCCCTGTCCGGTCTGGATGCGTGCCTTCGGATCCAGCATCGGCGGCGGAGAAAGCGGCTCGGGTGACGGTGAAGATGAGGCCGGCGCACGTTTCACGGCGACCTCGGTATCGCTCAGGATCTCCTGGAATTCGAAATTGGGCGCGGCTTCCGGCACTGCATCGCGCCCGAATCCAGCCACCGCAGTGTCCGCCATCCCGAATCCGCCACTAGGCTCTAGCTGCGGATAGAGTGCGCTACGCACCTCGGAAACCAGGAAAGGCAATCCGATGACCAGAAGCGCGACCAACGTCAGTCGTTTGTACCAAAGCACCAGCCATCTGAGTCTCGCTACGCCCTTCTGACTCGCATCCGCAGGCAGCAGCCTGAGCAGGGCTGCGGCGGCCAACAGGCTAAGCCACACCAGTTGGGGGGCGCCCGGTGCGTGCCAGGTGAGACTCAGTCCGACCCAGGCCAACAGACCCCAGCCCCACCCCCAAAGTCGGCCGACGCCGAGCGTCAGGATGAGAACCAGGAAGAGATCCAGCAGCGTCCAGCGTGTCAGCCAGGTCCGGGCATCGTTGTCGACGCCCGACACGGCGAGAAGATCCCAACCAGGAGGAAGATGCAGATGGCCACGCACCTGATCCAACGTCGGCTGCCACCCGGAGGCCGGAAGCCGCCCCGGCTCACCCTCGATCCGAAAGTCGGCGATCAGATCCAAACGTCCCTGACGCACCTCGACACCGGCAGGAGCCGAGGAATCGAGCCGTGTGATGAGCGATGGCGTGCCATTCACCCTGACCTGCCCCAGATGCAACTCGGAGTCGACATCCAGGCGCCAGAGCCGGTTCAGACTCCCCCGCATCCGATCCCGGACGCTGTAGCCCGCGCCGTCGAAATCCAGCCAGATGTCGCGCTCCAGGGTAAGTCGGTCCGGGCCGGGATCCGGATCGCCCCGGCGCTGCTCGATCAGACGCATCCGGTCTTCGGGGCCGACGAGATAGATCGGCAGACGCGCCCAATCGTCTGGAATGGAGGTCTGCCTGGGATCGATGGATTCCACACCCTGGATCTCGACCCGGCGCAGCTCGGGATGCGCGGCGAAGGCCCACACCTCCCGCGCCGGCCAGGGCGGCGGCAATGGGCGTCGCGCCAGAGACTGGACCGAGCCCGCGTGATAGGCGGTCACCTCGACCACCCAGCGACCAGGCCGCGCCTCCAGCCGCAATGAGCCGTCCGAACCGAGCCGCGCGGGAAGCGGGCTCTCGATCGCGATGGGGACACCGCCCGGCAAGGTCACCGGACCCAGGCGCTCTTCTCTGACGCCGCCGGATACCTGTAACTCAAGACGTGTCAGGACCCGCAGAGGCAGGCTGTCATCCAGGCGTCGAAAGACCTGGACACTCAGCCGCTCCTCCAGATCCGCCGAACGCGACCGCGCCGCATCGGTGAGCCAGAGGCGCGCCTTTCCCTCCAGACGCGGCTGCGGTTGCGGCACGCCATCCAGTGTCAGGTTCAACAGCCCGGTGCCAGGGGCCATGGCAAGCGATGCCGGCGTCTCCGACCAGACAAAATCGCCGCTCAACGCATGGACCCCGGCACTCAACTTCACCGCCGGATGTCCGTCCCGCTCGACCACTGGAATCGGACGATCGCCGTCCACCACATTTGCGGGCCAAGCATCCGCGTCGCCGGGAAGCCGAACCCAATCCTCGGCGAACAGATGCCAGTCCTGAGAAAAACGCCCACCCCGCGAGCCCAGATCCAGCACCAAAGGACCCGGCCAAACGCAGATCCGGGCGGGGCCGTTCGGTTCCAGTGGACAGGCACGACGATCGCCACCCCGTCCTCCGTCGAGCACCCAGGGAATCCAATCGCGCAACGCCTCGGGAACCGCGACCTCGAATTCGTCCGCAAACAAGAACGTCTGCAACCAAACAGGCGACGCAACCGCCATCAAAGCCGCCAACGCCAACGCCATTCGTCTTATGGACCCGAACATGATGCTGCCCTCTTTGCGCCCCTCGTGTCGGAACGCTCGCCGCTTGAACTAGAACTGCGCCCAAACCGCCTCGCAACGCAAGACGCAGTGCTCCATCGCCGAATGGAGCGCGACGGACGAAAGGCGTGGACGAAGGGGAAGCGTAAATAGGATGGTGATCGCGCAAGACAGACTGCAGTCGGAAACCGAGGGGATGGCTTTCGGAATGATCGAGCAGTCAGCGTCACAGCTGCCACCTAATTGAATCCGGCGATTTCACCGGTACAGGATGCGCCCATATGATCCGGCATCCTCGGTCTTGCGCCGTCTAAGATCAGCGGCGACATGCTACCTGATTTTCGTCATTGGGTAACTTGGTCCACCTCATTCCGAATGTTCTCCGTGGAGGCAGGCCCCACGGAGAACGGGGCGAACGCAAGCGCCATCAAGCCTTGATGGCGTAACGCTTATGGAACGCGACTTACTGGAACGTGACCTCGCCATCGATGACTGTCGCATAGGTCGCGGTGACGCCGTCGCCCGGGGCGACCGCATCCAGCAGGGCAGGATCCTCGACCTTGAAGGTTCGCACCTCAGAGGGACCACGAACCGTCACGGTCGATGCCTCACGATCGACCGATTCGACGACCCCCTTGATGGTGACCGAATCGATGATCGCACCCGAGGGTTTGGTTTCTGGCCCTTGGATGATGGACGACTCCTTGCCAACACCGACCCCGGCGGCCGCATCTCCCTTCACGAGATCGAGCAGCAACAGATGGGTCTTGGTGACGGTCAAGGCATTGCCGATCTTGATCTGATCGAGCCGCTGAACCTCGGGCGGAACGCGAAGCACCACGAAACGCCCCTCATCCGTCTTGATGGTCAGCATACGCTTGTCCACATTGACCACGGTAACCGTGCCGCTCAACGTGGTACTGGTGGCGGTCCCCGCAACCGGGACGGACGTCTGCGCACTGGCCATCGGCAGAACGCCGAGCGCCCCAACCGTCAGCATCCCAACACACAGTCCGGTGAAAATCTTTCTCGACATCTGATCCTCCTGATTGAAGCGTCTCAACGAAAGACGCGTGGATTGGTGTCCGAAGCCGCCGAAGCGGTGACACCCGGCTAAAAAGATCGATAGCGTCAGATCGAAACAGCCGCCATACCTGCGGCGCATCGATCCATGACGCCTGGTGAGTCGATAATCATGGGGCCAGTTTAACGGATTCACAGTACCGGCCATAACCGAAGTGGGTCGAATTGCACGGTATACAAGCCTGCACATTCGCGCCCCGAAGCAGCGAGCTGCATGCCCGACGGGATCGCCCCGGCCGCGAAGACCCTCTTGGATCGCGGCCTATTGTGCGTATGAAGCCAGTGTGTCGCGATTCAAACCGGATCACAGAACCGATCCGCGCATGCTGAAGACCAGGGGGCCACTTTGTTACCCTGAACGGACCGATCTCCACACGGATCCGTTGAAGCACTTGCGAAGCCCTATGCGACCTACCCGACACGCGATCACCGTTCTTTCGACCGGATGTCTGGTCCTAGCACTGACTGGATCAGTACTCGCAGCCGATATCCCGGATGCCGCAGATGCCTGCCTCAAGGGCGTAGCCGAGACCACACCGTCGAGCGATTTCTCGGTCATTGAGGACGGCAAGATCGTGAAACACGACACCACGAGCTTGGAATGGCAGCGGTGCGCTCTGGGTCAGAAGTGGGATGCCAAAAAGAACGTCTGTAGCGGTCGCCCCAAATCGGTCACCTGGGACAGGGCCAACAAACTCATCGAGACGCAAACGAAGGATGGCTGGCGTCTGCCGACCGGAGAGGAATTGCTCAGCATCGTGGAGCGCTGCCACCCATCCCCCGCAATCAACCCCCAAGTATTCCCGAACACCCGGGGAGCGCTTTATTGGACCTCATCGATCGACAGCGGCGGTTTAGGGCGGGTGTGGAGCGTCAGTTTCTTCAAGGGAAGCTACTATCGTCCCGGAGAATCGCAGAATGGGCTCATCCGCCTGGTGCGCGGCACCATGAAGAATGAGCCCCCGAAACAATGAGGTGACCTCTCACCAAGGTCGGTATTCGAGCCCAGGGATGGCCTCGCGGTCGAACACCGCTGGCAACGTCAACATGAGATCGCGCAGCTCGTCGAAGCCCATGTGGCGCCCATAGGATGCTTTGGCCGCATCGAGCGGCAACTCGACCCAATAACGTTCGCTGTCTGGATCGCATAAGATCTGCAAGGTATTCTCCTGGGTATCGATGATCCCCAGATAGTCGTCCGCACTTTGCAGACGCGGAAGCAGTTGCTCGCAAATGGCACGGGCACTCATCTCCACGGCGCTCGCCGATGAGATGGATTCCCCGGACCGGTCGAACAGATAGAAGACTCGGTAGTGCATGATCGAGGGTCATTGCTCCTTAAAGTAATCCGAAATGCCCCGAAGCGGTTGATTATAACGCTGATCCTATCCGCAATCATCGTCGACATCGTCTATTTTATCGGCCCTTGCAAGCCGCCCGAGCCCGCCCTCACCCGCCAACGGATCGCCCCGTGCCACATCATTCCCCTCCGACCAGCGCCGAGTCCGCAGAGCGGCAGTTTCGAGCCCGCGTCTTCAAACCCGCCGAAGGCATCTTTCTCTTCCACCCTCGCGCCATGGAGCGCCTGATCGCTCAGCATCTGGACGACACGGATCTCGACGGCTCGATCCCGGCCCTGCCCTATTATCTGATGCCGACCCGGTCATTCCTCGAAGGGCTGGAGACGGAGAATCCAGAGGCGCTGACCGTCGTCGAAGGACTCAACCTGCCGGATCAGGTCATTCTGCTGCCGACGCCCTTCAGTGTTCGATCCGACACGGCGAGCTTCATCCACCTGCTGCGAGACTACTGGGCACGGCGCTTCGAGGGCGAGGTCGCTCGGTCCTGGCAGTCGGCACGCAACGACAATCAGGACCAGGAACGCTTCGGACCGACCGCGCTGCGGGCCATGGTCGGTCTGCGCGCCTTCAGCGAGGTCCGCGAGGTACTCGAGCACGACGGCATCGTCCCACCCGGACTGGACGATGCACGGGTCTGCCGCGCCTTCGTCGCCTTGATTGCACGGCTGCGCTATTTCAGCCCAGGTATTCGCGGCTATTTCTTTCCGGCCATTCACGATTGGGCGGAGCTCGATCGGTGGCTGAGCGAGAGTGGACTCGACCTGCCACCACCAGAAACGAACGGCCAGCTGCCCCAACTGCTCGAACGATCACGCCCCGACCATCGCTGCGGACCTCCGGCCCGGCACCCGCCCCGGCCAATCGGACTCAGCTATCTGAACGGAGACCCAGATCGAGAAACGGATCCGTCACATGCCATAGACAGCCGCACATCCTTGATGCCGCGTGGCGATCAGAACACGGTGCTCGATGCCACATCCCTGGAAACACTGATCCAGGGTGCGAGCGACGGCGCCGAGGCGCGTTGTTTGGCGGCGCTAAGTCAGGGGTTGCAACTGCCGCGCCGCGACTGGCGGATGCGATTGCGCGATCTGTTCCTGGCGTTCTCGGTTCCTTTCCTGATCCTGATGCTGATCCTCACCGGCCTCTTCCGCTGGCCCTGGAGGCCGCGTAAACCGGCAAGGGGCATGCGCCTGAGCGCCCATCTAACCCTCTTCAGCCGCGAGATCCGGCTCGCCCAACGGGCCGAGCATGCGGATCGCTACTCGGTCGCCATCGCGCGCCTCGCCCGCGCCCAGCATCGCTTCGAGGCCATGGGCGAACCCTGCGCCCCCGACGCCGATCGCGTCAGACGCATCCTGGCGCTGCGCCGATCAGGCATCGAACAGGCGTTGGCCGACCCGCTGGCAGCGCAATGGAAGCTCCCCCCAATCACCGCCCGCGAGCTGCACGGATTGACCAAGCGTCTGGGCGAGGCTGTGCACGACTCGCGCCGATCCCGCACCGCCCGCAGCCTGCTGAAGAACCTCGAGCGCGTTCTGCTGGAGAGCCGCGCGACCTATTATCGGCTGCGTCCAGTGCATTGGATGCTGACCCTGGGCAGGGAGCAGCTGCGCCAAATCCTCCCCTTTCAGGCGAATCTCAAGGCGTTGCGCGCGCTCGACAGCGCCATGAATCGACTGGAACGCTTAGGCTGGTCCGCACAGCAGACAGAGGGCTACAGGCTCACGCTGCAGGCGCTCGCCGAGCGGATCAACGTACAGAACGAAAAGGAACTCAAGCCCCTCCTGGAGCACGCGCTGCGGCAGGCCGACTTCACCCCATCGAATCACCGCGAACAGGTCGCCTTCAACAAGCTGCTGTGCGAACTCATGGACGTAGTGCGGCGGCGGCGCCATCTCCGATTCACGGATTTCCGCGACATGGTCGCGCGCAACGCGCTGCGGCTGCAGGACCTCCGTCCACGCGAATTCGTGATCGGCGACCGACTCTCGCGCTTCGACCGACAGGCCGCGCGATCACTGCCCGGGCTCTATCAACCAGGCGAGTTCTATATCAAGGGGTTGCAGCAGCTCAGCGCCCCGCTGTTCGGCACGCCGCCCGGACGTCTGGTGCTGCGTCACCTGATCCTGCCGTTCGGTCTTGCCTTTCTCGGCCTCAAGACGATCGATGTCGTCGCGGCACTCATCACGGACCATCATTCCAGACTCCATCTGGAGACCCTCTGGCTGGTCGGTGTCCTGGGACTCGCCATCAACGGCATCGCCCATACGCGCGTCGGGCGGACCGGATTCCACGTCTTCATGGTGTCGCTCTGGTGGACGCTGCGACTCGTCCTCTACGACGGGCTACGTCGGCTGATACGTTGGCGTCCGGTGAACACCCTGCTCAACACCGGCCTGATCCGAGGGCTGGATCGCTATCTGATGAGACCCGCGCTGACCGGCGCACTGATGGTGCTGCCCGTAGCCGGGCTCGCCGCACTCATCCAAGACACGCCGATCAAACCGAGCGTGTCGCTCCTGGCACTCACGCTCGCGCTGGGGACGCTGGCCCACAACACGCCAGGAGGGCGGCGACTGCTCGACAATATGGCCAGTTCGAGCATGCAGATCCTGCGTCGTCTGAATCAGGCCCTAGTGATGGGGCTGATCAAGGAATTGATGCGATTCTTCAAGGAATTGACCCGCCGCTTCCAGCAGGGTCTGCACCGCATCGAGGAACTGCTCAGCCACCATCTGGGCGAATCGGCCCTGCAACTCGCCCTCAAGTCGCTGCTGGTGCCGATCTGGAGCCTGCTCCAGTCGCTGATCCAGTTCTACGTCACGGTGCTGGTCGAGCCACAGATCAACCCCGTCAAGCACTTTCCGCTCGTAACCATCGCCCACAAGCTGATGTTGCCCTTCCTGCCGGTGATCACCGGGTTCATGCTGGATCTTCTGGAATCCCTGCTACCCAAGTGGATCTCCTATCCGTTCATCACGCTCACGGTGCTGCTCTTGCCGGGTCTGGCCGGCTTCCTGGTCTGGGAGCTGAAGGAAAACTGGAAGGTCTATGCGGCGAACCACGGGCTGATTACAGACAAGGCTGGACCAAGACCGGAACTGATGGTGGTACGCCGACCGGATCTGCCCCAGGCCCTGATCGAACCCGCGATCGTCGGACTCCACGGCGAGACCATGCGCGGATTCCTACGACGTGGATTCCACAGCGGAACGCTTCCCAAGGCGTTCGACCGCTTGCGTCGGGTGCTGCGCAACCAGATCCGCGACGAGATCGACACACCCCAGCGCCTTCGCGACGCCGAGCGGCATCTGGCCGACATCGAGACCCAGATCTGCGTCTTCTGCGATCGCGAGCTGGCCTATGCCCTGAGCCAGCGCTGCGCGGAGCCGAGTTGCAACCTGGCCAGGGTCGAGACCAGACGCCCGCGTCTGGCCACAACCTCATTCGAACTGGAGATGGAACTCTACCCCCACGATGCCGACGAACCGATCGAGCTACTGCTGAAGCTCTATCTGCTGGAGCCCGACCTGCATCTCTCGGCCAGCGTCTCGGGGCCGATCGACCGTCTGAGCGGAACCTGCTGGGAACGCATCAACGAGGATCTACGCGTCTTCAGCGGGCGTGCCGGAGCGACGCGCACTCAGCTCGAACCGATCTGAGCCCGACCGCGCCCAGAGGCGTCATCCATAACCGACGGCGCGGACGGACGCGGCGCCGACAACGCCGCCACAGCGGACGGCGTCCGAGAAGCACTGCCGGAGCGATTCGAGCCGTCGCCCAGATCGAACACCGATACCGCACGGACCAGAACGCTCGTCTGGTCCTCCAGGCTCTCGGCTGCAGCCGCCGCCTCCTCGACCAGCGCCGCATTCTGCTGCGTCACCTCATCCATCTGCGCCACCGCGAGCGTGACCTGGCCGATACCCGAGCTCTGTTCGCGCGAGGCCTGCGTGATCTCATCGACCAGCAGCACCAGCTGACTGAAGCGCTCGACCATCTCTCGCATCGTCGTCCCGGCCTCACCGGCCAGTTTTGCACCGTCCTCGACTTTGCCCACCGAATCGATGATCAGATCCTTGATTTCCTTGGCCGCCTGAGCGCTGCGCTGCGCCAGAGCGCGCACCTCGGCAGCAACGACGGCGAATCCGCGTCCCTGCTCGCCCGCTCGCGCGGCCTCGACCGCAGCATTGAGCGCGAGGATGTTGGTCTGAAAGGCGATGCCGTCGATGACGCTGATGATGTCGGCGATCCGTCGGCTCGATTGCTGTATCTCGCCCATGGTCTCGACCACGCGCTGGACCATGTCGCCGCCCTTGGTGGCAACATCGTTGGCACCCTGCGCCAGGACGTTGGCCTGATCGGCGTTCTGGACGTTCTGTTTGACGGTCGCGTTGAGTTCCTCCATCGAGCTGGCCGTCTCTTCCAGGCTGGCGGCCTGCTCCTCGGTACGCCCAGAGAGGTCGGCGTTGCCGGTGGCGATCTCGCCGGCGGCGCTGCGGATGGCCTCGGAAACCTCGCGGATGCGACCGACGACCTCGCGCAGGCGTCCAACGGTGAGGTTGGTGTCATCCTTGAGCTGACCGAAGGTGCCAACGTAATCGGCCTCGATGCCTTGGGTCAGATCGCCCCGGGCAACGGCGTTGAGTACGGCGGCAACGTCGGCCAGTCCGGCCGACATGATGTCGAGTAGCCGGTTCAGCCCCTCGCCGAGCTGGAGGAAAAAGCCATCCTTACCCTCCAACTCAAGACGGGTACCGAAATCACCCTGAGACGCGGCGACCACCAGCTGCGCGATCTCACCCTCCGCCATCACCTCCAGGGTACGGTCCTCCCACTGGGTCACGCGCCCTCGGTATTTGCCGGACGCATCGTGCATGGGAATAGCGGTCAGACGCAGATTGCGTCTGCCGAGCACCATCTCAAAGGTCCGTAGCGAGGTCAGCTTCTCGCGATAGGCCGAAGCAACGGCCTCGTCCTCGAAAGAGTCGGCCAGACTGGTCCCGAGCAATCCCGCGACGCTGAAGCCCGGAACACGACGCGAGATCTCACCCGACAACTGGTTCCAGAACGCCGTCGCCGCCCGATTCAAGTAGGTGACCTGGTTCAGCTCGTCCGAAAGGCTCACGGGGATGGAGACGTTGTCCAACCCGGTTCGAATGGTGAAATTCTCCAAGGCGACGCGCTTGGTCTCTTGCATATCGAAATCGAGTCGGGCCTGAACCGATTTAAGCGACATCAATAGATTGCCGAGTTCGTCACGACTGCCAGCGACGATCGGTTTGCCGTAGTCTCCTTCCGCCAAGACGTCCAGATGCCGGGAGAACGCCTTCAATGGGTGGGAGATCTTGCGAACCAGCCAGATGCCGAGCAACGCCGAAAAAAGCATGGCGAAAAGGGTATAGGCGCCCGCCTGAACCTGGGCACGGCGCGCGATCGAGTCCAACTTCGCGCGCTCTTCATCGAAGAGCGCCTTCAGCTGTTTCGAATCATCCAGAACCTGGGCCTGTTCCGTGAACTGAATCATGCGCTCGGTCGCATGCCGAAGGCTCAGAAGCGACACACTCGACGCCAGGATGAACAGCAGCGCGATGAGAACGAGACCTCCAGACAAGGCGCGCGTGATGTAGATATCGTTGATGCGCGAGAGGAGACGCGCATAGAGCGGCTTGGCCGCCTTGCCGGCCCGCAGACGGGCGTAGAGCGCCTCGGCCTCGGCGATCTGCTCGCGGGTCGGCTTGCGCCGCACCGAGATATAGCCGACGACAGCGCCCTGTTCGCGAAACGGCGAGATGTTGGCCTCCACCCAGTAGAAGTCGCCGTTCTTACAGCGATTCTTCACCACGCCCGTCCAGGGCCGACCCGATTTGACGGTCGTCCATAGATCCTCGAAGGCCGCCGATGGCATGTCCGGATGCCGCACGATGTTGTGCGGGGCGCCGATCAACTCCTTCTCGGTGAAGCCGCTGATCTCGATAAAGTCGAGATTGACCTTCGTGATTCGCCCATTGAGATCGGTACGCGAGACGATCAGCCGATCGTCCTCCATCCGATGTTCGATCTGCGTGACAGGTAGGTTAGTTCGCATCTTGACTAGACTCTCCCAGTGATCGACGTGCGCGAATGAGATACCGGCCCCAGAAACGACGTCGCATTCAGCGACCGACGTTGACCGGAAAAGCCCACAAAGTCAGAGGCGGCGAGGTGCACGGCCAGGGAACGCGAGGAGCAAGCGACCCGCGTTGGCGAGCTGTCGGCGCAGCAGGGTCCAGTTCTCCTCGCGGCGTCCAGCGTCCAGACAGCGCAGCAGCCGTGTCCGCTGGTCGCGATCCATCAGGTCCAGCATCGCCGCCCAAAGGGTGTCGTCCACATTGTAGACACGCCCCTCGGCGAGACAGACTGGAACGACGGAGGCGATCGGCACCTCGAAATCGGCCGAGAAGGCCGTCACTGCGGCTTGAATGCTCATGGCCTTGAGATCATCCGGGTTCGTGAGGTCATAGGGAGGCTGCCATTCACGCAGCGGACGCAGCCGGTCGATGTGGGTGACCACGAGCAGTAGCGGCGGCGGACGGCGATCGACCCGAGCGGTCTGGGCAAGCCGTAACGCGTCCAGGATCTGACGCTCGGATTGGCGCTCGGGGCGATGCGCGGCGCTGACCCAGATGATGAAATCGGCCACGTTCGCCACCTCGTGCAAGCTCTTGTGGGCCAACCGCTCGGAACCGGGGGTATCGTAGATGATGGCAAGCTCTCGTCCCTGGTGCTCCAAGCGGTAGGGAGTCAGGGCGCGATTGGGATCCGGGGTGAGATCGGTCGCCACACGCAGCTTGCCGAAAAGGGCGCCGATAAGGGTGGATTTACCCGAATTGGAGCATCCGAGCAGCAATATACGCAGGGAGCCCTCAGCGACAGGACGCGTCTCGGTCGTCACCGACGTTTGCGGTGGTGACGTGGGCGGAGCCGGCGACAGAATTTCGGCTTGCTGAATCGGCTCCGGCGCTTGCAAACGGGGTTCGGCCGAATCCGGACGTCCGCGTTGGGCAGGCCGCCGGATCTGGGAAGCGATCCAGGATTGCAGCCAAACGCCCAGGCCCGCGAACATCGCCAGAACCCCGATCCAAACCAAAAACCAGCCGCCTTCGAGGAGCCACAGCACACCGAGCGGCAACAGGACGACGACCGGCATCGCCCATAGCACCAAAGGTACCGAACCGTGGCGCTCGACACCTTCCAAGAGACACTCCAAGATCGCTCTGGCCTGAGACCGCCCAAGATCCGGCAGTCCCTCTCGCAGCCTGCGCCATGGAGTCATCCCGGTCTTACGATGAAAAATCGTCATCTCGCTGGCATCCTCATGCAGTGTTCCCATTCTACGCCTTGCGTCGGCGGCATGAAGGACGCGACGCCAGCACCGATGGTTTCTATGCACCGATGCGGCAACCGAATCAGACCGATCGAGCCAATGGATTGGCATCGCGTTCACGCACGGGTATGCGATAATTTGACTTTAACCACTCTTACCAACCCATTTGACCGAAGGTTTTTTCTGCCATGTCTAGGTTGCATCCATTGCGATCCATCGTCTCTCGCCTCCCTAAACGTCTCGGCGGCGAAGTGGGTCGCATGCTCCTGATGGCATTGATCCTCGGCCCCCTGATTCTCACCGGCAGCGCCTGTGCCGGAAACAATCAGGAGGGTCCCCACGCCCCGGTGATCTCAAGCCGACTGCACGCGCCGGAGCGCACGACCTCCACCAACACCAGCAACGCCTTGGGCCATTGGGGAGGAACCAGCACAAGCCAACGCCGCGACGTTTGGGGCGGCCTCAACCATAAGGCGTTGCAGATCCAGGTCGCCAGCGCCATCGTCGTCGACGAGAACGGCAGGCAGCTTTATGCCAAAAACGCCAACATGGTGACCCCGATCGCCTCCGTCACCAAGCTGATGACCGCCATGATCGTGCTCGATTCCGGCGTGTCGCTCGACCGCACCATCACCATCATCGACCAGGATCGCGACCGGCTGCGCAACAGCCGCTCACGTCTGCGGATCGGCGAGGCGCGCCTCACCCGCGCCGACATGATACGGGCAGCGCTGGTCTCCTCCGACAACCGCGCCGCGCATGCCCTCGGCCGAACCACCTTCCGCGGAGGCATGCCGGAATTCATCAAGGCGATGAACCGCAAGGCCCGCGCGCTCGGGATGCGCAACACCTTTTTCGCCGACTGTAGCGGACTCGACGCGCGCAACCGCTCGACGGCGGAGGATCTGGTGAAGATGGTACGGGCTGCGGCGCGCTATTCCGCCATCCGCCAGGCCGCCGCGACCGGCGAGATGCAGCTCTACCCCTTTGCCGGCAAGCCACCACTACAGTACCGAAACACCAATCCACTGGTTCGCAACCCGGAATGGCAGATCGAGGTCAGCAAGACCGGGTTCATCAACGAGGCGGGCCGCTGTCTGGTGATGGGCACCGTCATCAACGATCGCCGGGTCTATATCGTCCTATTGCATGGCTCGGGCAAACTGACCCCGGTCGGAGACTCCAACCGAATACGCAACTGGCTGTTGGCATCCAGCCAAACGGTATCGAGGTAAGCGGCCATGTACGCTGGAGAGTTCTTCAATAGCATCTCTCACCTCGTGGGTGCCTTTCTGGCATTGATCGGGGTCACCGTCATGGTCACCCTGGCAGGCACGGAGGGAGGCGCGTTGCGGATCACCAGCCTGACCATCTACGGCGTGACCCTCTTTCTGCTCTATCTCTTTTCGACCCTCTACCACAGCCTGCAGGGACGAGCGAAGCGCATCTTCCAGATCCTCGACCACAATGCCATCTATTTGTTGATCGCGGGCACCTATACCCCCTTCACCTTGCTCGTTCTGAAGGGCGCGACCGGTTGGTGGATGTTCGGCGCGGTCTGGACCCTGGCCTTGATCGGAATGATCATCGACTCACTGCCGCGCAAGGGACCGCGTATCGTTTCGCTGGCGATCTATTTGGGCATGGGCTGGCTGATTCTCTTCGCCCTGGATCCGCTGATTGCCGCCCTGCCCCCGGCCGGCTTCTGGGTCCTGCTCGCCGGAGGGCTCTTCTACACCTTCGGCGTCATCTTCTACGTCCTCGACGACCGCTACCCCTGGTGCCACGGGATCTGGCACCTCTTCGTACTGGCCGGAAGCGTCAGCCACTATTTCACCGTTCTGCTCTTTATCTGAAAGGACGACCGACGTGGAATCAACGCACGCGCCAGAAACGGCAATCGCCGACCTCCAGGTCCGCCTGACCTATCAGGAGGACGACCTGAGTCAGCTCAACCTGACCGTCGCCCGCCAGCAGCAGGAGATCGATTCGCTGCGACAGGAGTTGCAGCGACTGAGGGAACTGATCGCCTCGCAGGCTCAGAACGGCTCAAGCCCCGCCCCAGCTCACGAATCACCCCCGCATTATTGACCCCATCGCGATCTAGGCGCATTGGATTCGCTCGCGAGAGCCCCCTATTCTCTCTAGCCCGGAATGCATCATTGTTCTCCTTCCGGCTCGGGCCACGCATCCTCACAGATGGCCTAAAGCCCTTGCCCTGCGTGCAATGACATCGGATTATTGAACGCCTAAATTGGCAGGAACCATGGCGATTGCACGATGCAGACCCCACGAGGCCCAGAGTCGAACGACGAGCCCCCAGCCCCAAACCTCGAAGACACCGAATGGATGCCGATCCGGCAGGCCTTCCCTTGACGGCCAGCTTGGGACGCGGTTTCCAGGCGCTCTGCCTGCTCTGCCTCGTCGTCGGACAACCGGCCCTGGGACGCGCCAGCGAACGCGAATCGGCCTTTTCGCTCCATGGGTTCGGAACGCTCGGCCTTGCCCGCTCGACCGACGACTCGGCCCAATTCGTCCGTGACCTCTCGCAACCCGACGGCCTGACCGAAACCTGGAGCTTCGAGACCGACTCGGTGCTCGGCCTCCAGGCCAATCTGCATCTCAATCCCGAATTCGAGGGCGTCGTCCAGGCCGCCTCCCGCTACAACCCGCAGGGCAATTTTAAGCCCGAACTCACCTGGGCCTTCCTCAGCTACACCCCATCGCCTGCCGTCACCATCCGCGCCGGCCGTCTGGGCAACGAGTTCTACATGCTCGCCGACTCGCGCCTGGTCGGTTACTCCTACGTCACCGTGCGTCCGCCAGTGGACTATTTCGGGACGCTGCCCTTCAACTATTTCGACGGGCTGGATCTTGGGGCCGCAAAACCGCTCGCAGGCGGCCTCTTCAAGGCCAAGGTCTACGCGGGCCTGAGCCGCGAGCAGTCGCCCTGGGCAGAGCTGCAGTTCAACATGAGCGGCTCCCTGCTGGTCGGCGCCTATCTGGACTTCATCAAGGGTCCCTGGCAGTTCCGCCTGGGCCATGCCAATCTGCGATTCGATCAGGATCTACCCGTCGAAGATTTCTATAGCGCCCTGCCGCCAGCCACTGCCGACGAGCTGCGGGTCGCCGACAAAAGTACCAGCTTCACCGCGTTCGGCGCGGTCTACGATTCGGGGCCGCTGCAAACACAGTTCATGCTCAGCAGGACCCTGAGCCACCACGGTGCCTTTCAGGATGCCTGGGCAGGCTATCTGATCCTGAGCTATCGAATGCGCACGCTCACGCCGTTCATCGGTCTCTCGGCGGCCAAATCCTCACCCAAGGAACTCGACAACCCGATCCCCGGATATACTGACGCCTTCCAGGCCGACTTCTACAACGACCAGCGCACCCTCCTCCTCGGCACGCGCTGGGACTTCATGAAGAACCTCTGCCTCAAGGTCCAGACGGATATCGTGCGGGGCAAGCCCGAGTCGCGCTTCCTCTATCGCTGGGAAAACCCCGATGATTGGGACGGCAGCATGACGGTCTTCAGCTTGGCCCTGGACTTCATCTTCTAGTGGCACCCTTGAGATCGCGCCGTCTCATCCCGCCGCTCCTGCTGGGCATGCTGACCCTGGCCTCGTCGGCGATCGCCGACGAGGCCGCTCTGGTCGTGGTCATGCATGCCGGTGCGGGCATCGAGACCCTGACGCGCGATCAGGTCATCAACATCTTTCTCGGACGGTTTCGCAAGCTCCCCAACGGCCACTTAGCCATCCCGATCGACCAGGATTCGGATCACCCGATGAAGGCCGAATTCTATCGTCGACTGGTAGGCAAGAATCCAGCTGAGATCCGCGCCTACTGGGCCAGATTGATCTTCTCCGGGAAGACCGCCCCCCCGCGCGAAGCAAAGAGCGAAGAGCAAATGATCGAGTGGCTCATGACACAACCCGGCGCCATCGGCTATCTGCCCACCGACCGGCTGCGAGAGCCGCTCAAGGCCGTCTTCACCCTGGACCAGTGATCCTTACCGATGCGTAGACTCAGCTGGCACCGCAGCATCCTTTTTCGTACCGCGTCGACCCTGGTCGTCCTGTTTCTCTTCCTCGGCGTCCTCGCCCTGACCGTCACCTTCGAGCTCAACCAGTCCCGCGCAGAGGAGGCATCCATCGCGCGGCTCGATCAGCTGCTGGATACGGTCGAGAGCACCGCGAGCGTAGCCTGCTTCGCCAAGGACGAAGTCCTCGCCACGGAACTCGCCAATGGTCTGCTCAAGAACGCGGAGGTGCTCGCAGTCGACATCTTCGCCGGAGACGAGAAACTGACCGGTCGGCGACGCGCCGGCGCGCCCCGTTCGAACACATCGGATGTGCTTGACGAGCCGCCCCTGGTGCGCGACGTCTTTTCGCCCTTCAGCCCGGATCTGCGCGTAGGCCAGATTCGCTTGAGGCCGAATCGGGCTCTGATCGAGCAGAGCATGCGCTCCGAACTGCAACTCGCAACCATCCAAACGGCCGTCCTGCTGGCTCTGGTCGCACTCGCGGTCGTTGCGGTCGTGCTGCTGCAGGTCGTCCGCCCGATCAAGAAGATCTCGGACGGATTGCACCGGATGGATGCCACGCACGGAGAGCGCCTCCCCACCCCGTTGCACCACAAAAGCTCGGAGATCGGATTCCTGGTCGAGGATGTCAACCTCCTGGCGGACGATCTGGTTCGCGCACTCGACAAGGAGCGCAACTTGCGCATTCAGCGCGAGATGGATGAGCGCCGTTATCACGCCATCTTCCAGAACGTGGAGACCGGAATCTTCATCATCGACCGCGAGGGTCTGCTCACCTCCTGGAATCCCGCCTTCGCGCGCCTCCTGCGGCTCTCGATCGAGACGCAACCGGAACAGCCGATCGCCATACTCGATCTCGGCTGGAAGGAACCGATCGCACTCGCCGAAACCCTACTGAATTGCCTGAACAGTGGAAGCAGCGTATCCAGGGACTTGGCCCATCAGCGTGCGGACGAGGACGACACCTGGTTCAGCATGGTACTCACGCCGATCGGTAACGGCTCTTTCCAGGGCGTGATCCACGACGTCACCGAGCACAAACAGGCCGAGGAGTCGGCCAAACGCCTGGCTGTCACCGATCCGCTCACCGGCCTCGCCAACCGTCTTGGGCTTGAGCGGCGGCTTGCGGATCTGGTCGAGCGCTGCGGCCAGCCGCATGCGCTCGGATTCTCCCTGATTCTGGTCGATTTCGACGACTTCACCCGCATCAACGACAGCTACGGTCTCGCGCTCGGCGACGACATCCTGAAAGAGACAGCCAGCCGGCTCTCGGCTTGCGTCAAGAACACCGACCTGATCGCGCGCCTGGGTGCCGACCAATTCGCCGTCGCACTGTCCAATCTACACTGCGGTCTCGACATCGAATGCGTAGCCAAACGCATCCAACAGCGTCTGCAGCCACCCTTTCTCATCACCGGATCGCCCGTCCTGCTGCATGCCAGCCTGGGAATCGCCATCTATCCCCAGGACACCAACGAGGGCGCGAGCGGTCTGCTCCACCACGCCGAGCTCGCACTCGCGCACGCCAAGGAGAAGGGCGGCAACCTGATGCAGTTCTTCGATCCGCTGCTCGCGCTCGCGATCGAGGAGCGCCGACGCTTGGAGAGCGAGCTACGCCGGGCGATACGCGAGCGCGAATTCGTCCTCTTCTATCAGCCGATCGTCGATCTGGTGCAGAACAGGCTGGTGGGCGCCGAGGCACTGATCCGCTGGCGTCACCCCGAGCGCGGACTGGTGCCGCCGGACGATTTCATTCCGCTCGCCGAGGAAAGCGGTCTCATCGGCGAGATCGGACTCTGGGCGCTGGAGGTCGCCTCGGAACAACTGGCGCAGTGGCGCAAACACGAAACGCAGCTCTATCTCTCGCTCAACGTCTCGGCGCGACAGATCCCGGATGGATTGCCACCCGAGACGCTCTTCGAGACCGCCCGGCGCCACGGCTTCGCTCCCGAGTCGCTCGCGCTCGAAATCACCGAAGGCGTTCTGCTGAGCGACCTCGGCAGCGCGGCCCAGTGGCTGGAAGAGATTCGCGAGCAGGGTTTTCCGGTCTATCTCGACGACTTCGGAACCGGCTATTCATCCCTCTCCTATCTGAAGCGTTTTGCCGTGGACCGGCTCAAGGTGGACAAGAGCTTCGTGCGTGACATCGCCACCAACACCAGCGACCGCGCCCTGGTGGAGGCGGTCATCGCCATGGCCAAGAGCCTCGGCATCGAGGTGGTCGCCGAAGGCGTCGAGGATGCCGAACACGTCCGACTGCTGCGCGGAATGGGTTGCAGGTACGCCCAGGGCTACTTCTTCTCGCGCCCACTGCCGATCGACGAATTCTGCGCCCTCAGTGATGACATACCGCTCTTGCTACGGAACACCGAGGAAAGGTTCTCTCACTAGCGACGACGACCGGGACCGCCCAATTTGGGTCCCCTGCTCGGCGCCGAATACCCCTCACCCCTGGGATTCCAAGAACGCACGACCGGCTTACGCCCAGCGGGCTGAGGAGCGGACATGCCCGCCTGCGCCATCAGGACCGCACGCTCCTCATCGGTGAGCGGACGCCAGTTTCCGGGAAAGAGCCGACGTCCCAGCTCGATGTTGCCATAACGCACGCGAATCAATCGGCTCACGGTGCAGCCGGCGGCCTCCCAGAGTCGACGCACCTCGCGGTTGCGCCCCTCGCGCAGCACCACATGGAACCAGCGGTTCGCTCCCGACCCGCCACGTTCGACGACGGAGTCGAGCTTGGCCGGTCCGTCCTCCAGCTCGATTCCCTCGGCAAGACGCGTCAGCGTCTCCGGCGAGACCTCGCCCAGGATACGCACGGCGTATTCCCGCTCGATCTCGCTCGACGGATGCATAAGGCGGTTGGCCAGCTCGCCATCCGTCGTGAAGAGGATCAGCCCGGAGGTATTGATATCCAGTCGCCCGACCGCAATCCAGCGGCCATCCTTGGGGCGCGGCAGACGCTTGAAGACGGTCGGGCGCTCCTCCGGATCACGCCGAGTCACCAGCTCGCCCTCGGGCTTGTGGTAGGCGATGACCTGTTGCAGGGACTCGCGCTTGCGCTGGAGCCGAACATCGCGGCCGTCGACTCGGATCCGGTCCGATGAGGTCGCCCGATCTCCTAGCTTGGCCAGATCGCCGTTGACGCGCACGCGCCCCTCGGCGATCCAGGCATCGATCTCGCGACGCGACCCGAGACCCGCCTCGGCGAGCAGCTTCTGGAGCCGGACCGGCTCCTCGGTGCTGGGGAATTGGGGGGGGCGACGGTTGTTTCTCATGTCTGGGCCTAAATCCCTAATCGGGAATCGTCAATGCGCAAAAGCGCCAATAAAAAACACAGAGTTGATCACGCATAGCGCACGCTTCCGGGAGAGCGCCAGACATCGCGCTCAGGATTCGAGCTCGGTGATGGACCGAGCGCCTGTCTCGGGCGGGTCGTCCAGCGGCAATTCCCGGTCGAACAGCGCCTCTGGATCGCGGATCTCCGACAATGGCGGCAGATCGTTGAGCGAGCGCAGCCCGAAATAGTCGAGAAACTTGCGCGTGGTCGCATAGAGCGCCGGCCTTCCCGGCACGTCGCGGTGCCCAACCACCCTGACCCATTCGCGTTCGGTCAGCGTCTTGATGATGTTGGTGCTCACCGCGACGCCACGAATCTCCTCGATCTCGCCGCGGGTGATCGGCTGGCGATAGGCGATCAGCGACAGGGTCTCCAATAGGGCGCGCGAATAGCGCGGCGCCTTCTCGTCCCACAGCCGCGCCACCCAGGGCGCGACCTGAGAGCGAACCTGGACGCGGAATCCGCCGGCGACCTCGGCGATCTCGACCCCGCGATCGGTGTAATCGCGCTCCAGTTCGCGGATGACATCCATCACCCGACCGCGCTCGGGCCGCTCCTCCTCGGAGAAGAGCGCCAGGATCTGATCGAGCGTCAGCGGACCGCCCGCAGCGATCAGCGCTGCCTCGACGATGAGCTTAAGCGACGGCGATGTCATCGGTTTCCTGATCGTTGGACTCACGCAAACGGACATGGATCGGCGAGAAAGGCTCGGACTGGACCAGTTCCAGCACGCTCGACTTGGTCAGCTCCAGCGTGGCGAGAAAGGTGACCACGACACCGGCCCGCCCTTCGGCGAAATCGAACAAGGCCGCGAAGTCGACGAAACCGCGACCGCGCAACCGCTCCATCACCTGCGACATGCGCTCGCGCAACGAGAGCGACTCCTTTTCGACCCGGTGGCTGGTAAAGAGCTGGGCCCGGGCGAGCACGCCACGCAACGCTACCAGCAACTCGCGCAGATCCACATCGGGCGGCTGACGCTGGATGAAACCAGGCGGAACCCCGGCGTGCACGATGAAGAGGTCCCGCTCCAGTCGCGGCAGGGCGTCGAGGTCCTCGGCGGCCTGCTTGAAGCGCTCGTACTCCAAGAGCCGACGGATGAGTTCCGCGCGCGGGTCCGCGCCCTCCTCGTCCTCGGACTCGATGCGAGGCAACAGCATGCGCGATTTGATCTCGGCCAGCATGGCGGCCATCACCAGATACTCGGCCGCCAGCTCCAGACGCAGCTCCTGCATCAACTCCACGTACTCCATGTACTGATCCGTAATCGCGGCGACCGGTATGTCTAGGATATCCAGATTCTGGCGCTTGATGAGATAGAGCAGGAGGTCGAGCGGTCCCTCGAAGGCGTCGAGAAACACCTCCAGCGCATCCGGCGGAATGTAGAGATCCTGCGGTAGCGTCATGAACGGCGCCCCCTGCACGACTGCGAACGGCATCTCCTGCTGGAGCCCCGTGGGTGGGGACTCCAACGCCATCGCTCCAGCCTCTTCCGAGGCTGGATGCTCTCGCTCCTCTTCCCTGCGCTCCATTCCTGCGGACTCGGATGCGTTCAGACGCCCTAGCGTTCGGCCGGGTCCGCCGTCACGACTCAGGCCATCACCAGCGACATGGCGTGACGCACCTCGTCGATGGTTTCGCGCGCCACGTCACGGGCCTTCTCGCAGCCCTCGTTGAGGACGCTACGCACCAGGTCCGGCTGCGCCTCGTATTCGTGGGCGCGCTGCTGCATCGGCAGGAGCTCCGCCAGCACGCCGTCGATCACCGGCTGTTTGCATTCCAAACAACCGATTCCGGCCGAGCGACAGCCCTCCTGGACCCAGGCGCGCACCTCGTCGTTGGAATAGACCTGATGGAACTGCCACACCGGGCACTTCTCCGGGTCGCCTGGATCGGTAAGGCGCACCCGCGCGGGATCGGTCGGCATGGTCCGCAGCGATTTCTCCACCTCGGCCGGCGAATCGCGCAGGGCGATGGTGTTGGCGTAGGACTTGGACATCTTCTGGCCGTCGAGCCCAGGCATTTTGGACGCCTTGGTCAGCAGCGCCTGAGGCTCGGGCAGAATCACGCGCCCGCCCCCCTCCAGATAGCCGAGCAGACGCTCGCGGTCGGCCATGGTGATATTGCCCTGACCTTCGAGCAGGGCGCGCGCCACACCCAGCGCCTCCTGATCGCCCTGTTCCTGATAGCGCCGCTTGAGCGAGTCGAACAGCTTGGCGTTCTTCTTGCCCATCTTCTTCTTGGCCTCTTCGGCCTTGACCTCGAAGTCGGGCTCGCGACCGTAGACGTGGTTGAAGCGACGCGCCACCTCGCGAGTCAATTCGACGTGCGCGATCTGATCCTCGCCAACCGGAACCCGACCAGCCTTGTAGATGAGGATGTCGGCGCTCTGCAGCAGCGGATAACCCAGGAAGCCGTAGGTCGAAAGATCGTGCTCCTTGAGCTTTTCCTGCTGATCCTTGTAGGTCGGCACACGCTCCAACCAGCCGACGGGGGTGATCATCGACAGCAGCAGATGCAGCTCGGCGTGCTCGGGGACCTGCGATTGAACGAAGAGCGTCGCCGAGCCCGGATTGATGCCGGCCGCCAGCCAATCGATGACCATCTCGCGGGTACTGCCCGGGATGATCGAGGGATCCTCGTAATGGGTCGTCAGCGCATGCCAATCGGCAACGAAGAAGAAGCACTCGTACTCATGCTGGAGTTCGAGCCAGTTCTTCAGCACACCATGATAGTGTCCGAGATGCAGACGGCCTGTGGGACGCATGCCGGATAGCACGCGCGAATTTTGAGTAGAAACGGAAGTCAAGGATGGACGTCCTCGCGTCAGAGCTGGAAAGAGTTCGGACCCGAACGCATTCAGGCCGGAAAGACCTCAGGCAAGAAACAGTTCCTTCACGATCTCCGAGCCCGGCAGCAGGTCGATCGCCAGGACCGCCAGAGGCATTAGTATGGCCCCCAGCAATCCGGTCGCGAGCAAGGCCAGGAGGACGATGAGCCCAAAGGGCTCGAGTCGCGAGAAATAGTAGGCAATCCGAGGAGGCAGAAGCGCGTTCAGTATCCGTCCGCCGTCGAGCGGCAGCAACGGAAAAAGATTCAACACCATGAGAAAGACATTGATCAGAACACCGGAGGCCCCCGTATAGATCAGCGGCAAGGCAATCCACTGACTGAACGGCATCAGCACCAGTCCGAGCTGGATCGCCAGCCCCCAGGCCAATGCCATCAGCAGATTCGCCCCGGGACCTGCGACCGCGACCAGCGCCATATCCCGGCGCGGATGGCCGAGATTGCGCCAATTGACCGGGACCGGCTTGGCCCAGCCAAAGAGGAAACCAGCGAGCAGGAAGGTGACCGTCGGCACCAGAATGGTCCCGATCGGATCCACATGACGCAGCGGATTGAACGTAACGCGCCCAAGCATGAAGGCCGTGCGATCGCCCAGGCGATTGGCAACCCAGCCGTGTGCCGCCTCGTGCACCGTGATGGCGAAGAGGACGGGGACGGCGAGCACGGCCAGAAGCTGCAAATGATTGAGTGCGTTCATCATTCCTCGATCAGAGTGGCATCGCCCTTACCGCGGCGAATCAATGCGGGCGGATCGGCGATCATATCGATCACGGTGGTCGGCTCCAGGCCGCAGAAACCGCCGTCGATCACCAACTCCAGATGCTTGTCCAAGACCTCGCGCATCTCGTAGGGATCCGTCATCGGCAGATCGTCGTCCGGCAAGATCAGCGTGGTGCTCAAAATCGGCTGATCCAGCTCACTCAGAAGCGCGCGGCAGATCGGGTTGTCCGGCACCCGCAGTCCGATCGCCTTGCGCTTGGGATGCTGCAAACGGCGCGGCACCTGCTTGGTCGCCTCGTGGATGAAGGTATAGGGCCCAGGCGTGAGCGTCTTGAGCAATCGAAACGCCTGGTTGTCGACCTTGGCATAGGTAGTGATCTCGGAGAGGTCACGGCATACCAGGGTGAAATAATGCTTGTCGTCGACCCGGCGGATACGCCGGATACGCTCCATCGCCGATTTCTCCCCGATCTGACAACCCAGCGCGTAGGAGGAGTCGGTTGGGTAGACGATGACGCCACCCTCCAAAAGGATTTCGACCGCGCGACGGATCAGCCGGGGCTGCGGATTCTCGGGATGAATCTGAAAGAATTGGGCCATGGGTTGACGTGAAGTAAAGGGTCAGACAGCGGCGACCCGATGGGCGACGGTCTCGCTCGCCATCTCGGGCCAGTCATGCCAGATGGGGGTGCAGCCCTCGGGAAGCGACGGCAAACGCCCGAGTTCGAGCCAGGGATAGATGGGGCCGTGATAGTCCGAGCCCGCCGAGGCAAGCAGACGCTGCTCGCGGGCATGTCGAGCAAAGGTGAAGGCGTCATCGCGCGAATGGGTGCCGGTGACCACCTCGACGCCGACACCGCCGTGCTCGCGAAACTCGCCGAGCAGACGCTGCACCCGAGTCCGGGTCAGACCATAGCGCGCCGGATGGGCGACGACCGCCTGTCCACCCGCCTCGCGAATCCAACCGACAGCGGCCTCCAAACTGGCCCAGCGGCCCGCCACATATCCGGGCTTGCCCGTGGTGAGAAAGTGCTTGAAGACATCGGCCGTGTCTTTAGCGAGACGGCGACTCACCAAGAACCGAGCGAAGTGGGTGCGACCGATCAGGGTCCCATTCGACAGTGCCCGAGCCCCTTCGTAGGCACCTTCGATGCCCTGCTTGGCGAGGCGGCGTCCGATCTCCTCAGCACGCCAGCCACGGTATTCGAGCAAACCCGCAAGACCTTGCTGCAAAACGGCATTCTCAGGATCGACCCCCAATCCGACGACATGGATCGTCCGGTCGCCCCAGGTCACCGAGACCTCGACCCCCGATACGAGCCTGATCCCTTGGGCATGCGCCTCCTGGCGCGCCTCGCCCAGACCGGACGTGGTGTCGTGATCGGTGAGCGCCAAAACCGTCACACCAGCCGAGGCCGCGCGCGCGACCAGATCCGTCGGCGACAGGGTGCCGTCGGAAGCGGTGGAGTGGGTATGTAAATCGGGAATCGCGGTCATCGGCATAGTTTAACTGAAGGCGCGACATCGCGTGATGCCGATAAGCAAGACGAAGACCAATCTGGTTGCTATCCTTGCGAGATGCAAGGTCCGAAACGCACCATTAGGGTGCGTGACTCGCCCGCCGATCTCATCGAGGGATGACCGACCGCTATGCTGCCACCGATCGATATCAGTTACATCGCAGACCAAATATCCGAGCAGGGCGAGGAGATCCAGCGCCTCTTCGAGGAGACCGCCCCCCGACCGGAACCGACCCCACAGGTCCTGCTGAACGGACTCGACCGACTGCTCGACATCCTGCGGACTGCGGAACGGCCCACGCCAACCGCCTCGGCGCAGGCGCTAAGGACACTCACAGGCTCGGAGCCGGAGGCGCTGCTCGATCATGGTCTCGATCTGCTCCATGATCTGTCGGACCTCGCCAGACGACTGGGGCTACCGCAATCGGTGCGCGTACTCGACCAACTCGCCCTAACCTTCAGTTGCTGGATGATTCGGCACGGCACCGAGCTGATTCGTCCCGAACCCGCGATCAATGCCGCCGCCATTCTCGCCAATCAAGCGAAGGATCCCGAGGAGTTGACCGAGCTGTTCGGCCTCATGACGGAACTCATGGAAGGGATGCGTCTTGAGCCCGAGCCAGCCACGACACAGCCGTGGCGCATCCTCATCCTCAACCGCGCCATCGTCGCCACCCGCAGCTATCAAACCGCCCTGATGGAGACAGCCTTCGAGGACGTCGTCGAGCATCTTGGCGACGAGGCGCCCGACTTCTTTCGCGAGGGCATGGGACAGATGGAGGCACTGGACTACCCCGACCAGATTCGACAGGTCATGCAGCACTATTTCGAACGCTGTTGCAGCGGACAGCGGCTGCACTGACCGAGTCTACACCGATAGGCCCCGAGCGCGTGCTTCCACCAACCAGCACGAGCGCCTGACGGATTCAATCCGCTTCCAGGTCGGAGACTGGCCAAGCATTCAGATAGCCCGTTCAGCGCGGCACGGACGCACCTTGCACCTGCCCCCGAACCATCGACCGTCGCATCCGACACGCCCAGACCCACCCCAAGTGCGCCTCGACGCCGCACTGAGTCGATGCGCCCCAGATTGAAGAGGATCGGGTAGAGTGCATACTGCAGTGGGTGCGGAACAGGGATCGATTGGTCCAAGAATGCCAATAAAGCAGCCGGATTCACAATAAACAAAAAACGAACGGCATCGACCGAGGAGAGATTCGCGTGGAGTTCCTGAAGTCCAATCTGGACCTGGGGGTGATGGGCCTCTTGGGGCTGATGAGTTTCGTCATGATCGCATTCGTCATCGAACGATTGCTCTATTTCGCCCGTGTAGACCTGGCCGCATTCGATGACGCGGAGGATCTGGAACTGGCACTCACCCGCAACCTCACCACCATCGCCACCATCGGAGCCAACGCGCCCTATATCGGACTGCTCGGCACCGTACTGGGCATTCTCATCGCCTTCTACGATATCGGTCGCACGGGCGAGATCGAGACCGCCACCATGATGATGGGGCTGGCCCTGGCGCTCAAGGCCACCGCGCTGGGCCTGGTCGTCGCCATCCCATCGCTCGTCTTCTACAACGCACTGCTGCGGCGAACCGAATCGCTCAAGGTGCGCTGGCGCAGGGTGAAGCGTCCATGAAACGCATCGATCAGATCAATGTCCTGCCTTTCATCGACATCATGCTGGTGCTGCTCGCCATCGTGCTGACGACGGCGACCTTCATCAGCGAGGGGCGCCTGGAGATCCGGCTACCCACGTCGACGAGCCAACCCGACACGCCTCCCCCGCACTCGGTCGAGATCGCGATCGACGCCGATGGCGCCTTCTACCTGGACGCGGAGCCCGTCACCGAGGAACGGCTCGCCACGGCATTGGACGGCCTGGAGACATCGACTCCCATCGTTCTGCGCGTCGACGCAGCGACCCGTTTCGAACGCTTCGTCGCCGTCGTCGATCAGCTCAAGACCCGCAAGCTGGAGCGCCTGACCATCCTGACTCGCAAGTCATGAGCCGAATCCAGCGCTGCCGACGCTGCATCTGGGCCGGAATCGCATGCTCCGCAGTGCTGCACGCGGCCGGGGCCGCCGCGCTCTTGCGACTCGGCACGCCAGCCGATCCGCCACACCAAGGTGAGACAACCGTCCCGATCGAGCTTGGCATGTTCGGTAACCCCGAACCCGCAGCGGCAGATGCCCCGGCGACAACCGAAACGCCCGGCACCCAGCCGTCACCAGCAACCGCACGCGACGAGACGCCACCAAGCAAAACCGAGCCGGAGCCGGAGACGGAGACGGAGCCAACGGATTCGAGCGCTGACCACCCCGAGCCACCACCTCCCCCGATCCCAGTGGCGCCAACGGTCGCGCCCAAGCTTCAGCCTAAACCCACCCCGACGCCCCGCCCTCTGGAACCCAACACGGAACGCCGGAGCACGAAACCACACCACGACAAGGCGCCAGAGGCCAAGACGGCCAACAAGACGACGAAACGACCGCCCAAGCCAACCCCGAAGCCGAAGGTGCGAAAAGCCGCGTCCCCCACAAATAATCCGGCGCCGGCAAAGACCAAGCGCACACCCGATCACGGCGATACGAGGGGCAGCGGATCGCGCGCCCAAGGCTCGGCGGACGGAAATGGCAAAGGCAGCGGCACATCCCCAGGGGTGTCGAAGGCACGCCAACAGGCATCCGAGCGCACCTATCTGTCCGCGCTTCAACGTGCGATCTCGCGCCAGCAACGCTATCCAGCCAGTGCCAGACGCCGTCAGCAAACGGGGACGACGACCCTGGCCTTCGTCATTCAGGCAAACGGACACATCGGTCAGATCCGTATCGTCAAAAGTTCCGGGCATCCATCGATCGACCGGGCCGCACTCGACGCCATGCGCCGGCTCGGGCGCTTCAAGCCGATTCCGACCGAACTGAACCGCAGAACCTGGGCACTCCAGGTTCCGATTCGTTTCGACCTCCAATGAGATCGCACCGACTCGAACGGCCGACGCACCAGAACTGACCGATTCGAGGGACCTTGAGTATCATTGGTTCAGCATCCGCTGAAACGCTTAAATAACGAGGACACGAACATGGCATCACTCGACCTTGAGCATTTGCGCCCCCTGCAGGATCAACTCGCCAATCATGCGATCTACGGGGCGATCGAGCGCGTTGAGGACCTGCGAATCTTCATGCACCATCATGTCTTCTCGGTCTGGGACTTTATGTCCCTAATCAAATACCTCCAATCCTCCATCGCCCCGGTCCGGGTACCCTGGATACCGACCGAGGATCCCGACCTGCGATATTTCATCAATCAACTGGTACTGGAGGAGGAGTCGGATGCCATCCCGCTTCCCGACGGCGAACTCCATTACGCCAGCCATTTCGAGTTCTACTGCCAGGCCATGCGTGAGATTGGCGCGGATGCCGAGATGCCGCGACGCTTTCTCGACGAGGTCGCCGCACTGGGCGTGGACAAGGCGCTCTATTCGGATCAGGTCCCCAGCCCGGCGCGCTATTTCAGCGAAACGACATTCGGCTTCATCCGCGCGGACAAGCCGCATATGGCGGCGGCTGCGCTCGCGCTCGGGCGAGAGAATCTGATCCCGGAGATGTTTCGACGCTTCCTAGAGCGCATGGGGATCACCCCCGAACAGGCCCCGACCTTCCATGCCTATCTGAACCGACACATCCATCTCGACCAGGACTTCCACGGCCCCCTGTCGATGAAGCTGCTGGAACGACTCTGCGCCGACGATCCCGAGCGCATCGAAGAGGCGGAAACAGCAGCCGAAGAGGCGATCTGCGCCCGTATCCGCTTCTGGGACGGGGTACTGGAGTCGATCGAGTCGTCGCATCGCCCCCAATAACCAACCGGCTTGACATGTTTTTTCTCGCCTCCAGATTGTTTCGCACACAGAAACCGAACAACCGACGAGGCGAGAAGACATGAACGCAGCGCTAGCCGTGCCCCTGGACAATGAAGGATTCCTGCTCGACCGCGACGACTGGAGCGAAGAGATCGCGATCGAGCTCGCCAAGGCCGACGACTTCGAGATGACCGATCAGGTGATGACCTTCATTCGCGAGGCACGCTCCATGTACGAAGAGAATGGCGTGGTTCCGCCCATTCGCATCTTCGCCAAGAAGCAGAAGGTCTCCACCAAGGATCTCTACGACATCTTCAAGAAAGGCCCCATGAAGCTGATCTGCAAATGGGGCGGCCTGCCGAAACCGACAGGCTGCGTTTAGGATCAAACCTCACCGCGATTGTAATCGGGCTGCGCGGTGATCTTGTGGATACTGAGATCGGCGCCGTTGTACTCCTCCTCCTCGCTCAGACGCATCCCGATCGATATCTTGATAAGGCCATAGACCAGCCCGCCACCGACGAAGGCCAGAACGACGCCGATCAGACTGCCGGTGAGCTGAGCAAGGAAGCTCACGCCACCGACGCCGCCGAGCGCCTTGAGCCCGAAAATGCCAGCGGCGATGCCTCCCCAAAGCCCACAGAGACCGTGCAGCGGCCAAACGCCCAGCACGTCATCGATACGCCACCTGTTCTGGGTCAAGGTAAAGGCGTAGACGAAGAGACCACCCGCAATCGCTCCGGTGATCAAGGCGCCGATCGGATGCATCAGGTCCGAGCCCGCGCACACGGCCACCAGTCCGGCAAGCGGTCCGTTATGCAGGAAGCCAGGGTCGTTCTTGCCAGCGACCATCGCCGCCAGGATCCCGCCCACCATGGCCATCAACGAATTGACCGCAACCAGCCCATTGACAGCCCCAACGGTCTGCGCCGACATCACGTTGAATCCGAACCAGCCCACGGTTAGGGTCCAGGCGCCGAGCGACAGAAAGGGAATGGAGGACGGCGGATGGGCCGTTATGCCGCCGTCCTTACGGTAGCGCCCGATCCTTGGCCCAAGCAGGAGGACGGCGGCAAGCGCGATCCAGCCACCGACCGCATGCACCACTACCGAGCCGGCGAAATCATGGAAGGGGGCGCCGAACAGCCGCTCGATCAGTGCCTGCATCCCCAGATTGCCGTTCCAGGTCATGCCCTCGAACGTCGGATAGAGGAATCCGACGATCAGAAAGGAGGCGAGCAATTGGGGATAGAAGCGCGCACGTTCAGCGATCCCTCCCGAGATGATCGCCGGAATGGCCGCCGCGAAGGTCAGCAGGAAGAAGAACTTCACCAACGCGTAGCCACTCTTATCCTGCAGCACGGCCGCATCCGAAAAGAAGTCGACCCCGTACGCCAAGCTATATCCGACGAAAAAATAGGCTATGGTCGAGATCGCGAAGTCGCTCATGATTTTCGAGAGCGCGTTGACCTGATTCTTGGCGCGAACCGTCCCGACCTCGAGGAACGCAAACCCAGCGTGCATAGCCAGCACCATCACGGCGCCGACTAGAATGAACAAGACGTCTGTACCTGCCTGCAGTGACTCCATCGTCAACTCTCATGCGAACAATTTTGGTGCATGCCATAAGCAGGTATCAGGCCAATTATCATCGGGGAGCGCAATTTCCGTGCTCCGAAACCTGACACGATGACGCATACATGCACCAAACAGGTGACAACCGTCCCTAGCATGAATGAGTTGGGCGCGACTCGGTCTGCGATGATGGACCATGAGTCGATGACTTCCGGCCCCTGACCGCACTATTCCAAAGCACCAGTGGCGCGACCCAGGCACTCCGAAAAAGCACCATCATGGATCACAGAGGCACCGAGCGCGCACCATTATCAGTCACGACATGCGACACGCCGGATGCCAGTCGAACGACACAAGCGGATTCCGCCCCCTATGGCGTGACGAGGACCCCATCACAGATTCAAAATAAACACGGCACGAGAAAGCGGGAATCTGCGAATAATCCGACGACGGCCTCGCTGAACGGCCAGCAGACGTCGATCGATCGGCGGACTCCAAACCCACGTCAAGATTCAAGGAAACGTTGCCCCAGGGCGATGAGGCAAACACTATGGGCTATTGGTTAATCGGAACGTTGGTCGGCGCCCTCGCGGGCGCAGGTGGGTTTTTGGCGGCAACCCTCGGGGGAGAAGGACTCTATCCGAGTCTTGCATCGCATCTGACGCTCGGTGTCGCGATCGCCTCGATCACCACATGGCTGCTCAAGAAGACCCTGGGCCAGGCACTGCACGGACTCGAAAGCACCCTGTCGCATATGCATGCGGACGGGGATCTGTCGCGCCGCGCACCCGAGATCAAGGGGCCCGCAGCCCGCTCGGCCTTGCTCTTCAACGCCCTGATCGAGAGCTTTCAGGGCATCATAGGCAAGGTCATCTTCGACGCCGAACGGGTCGCGGCGACGGCGGACGCACTCGCCCAGCATGCCCGCGCCGTCGCCGACGGATCCAACGCCCAGCGCGAGACCTCGGGCGCTCTGGTCGAGCGGATCGAGCGCATGACCACAAGCGTCAATGCGGCCGCCGAGCACGCAAGCCGAACTGCGGAGAACGCCCAGAATGCCCACGACCTCTCACAGGAGGGAACCCGTACCGCCGCCGAGGCATCCAACGAGATCGAGCGCATCGCACGCTCCGTGGAGGGATCCGCCCAGGTGATCGCCGCGCTCGGCGAGCGCTCCCAGGCGATCGGCGGAATCGTGAGCGTCATCCGCGAGATCGCCGAGCAGACCAACCTGCTCGCGCTCAACGCCGCGATCGAGGCGGCCCGAGCCGGCGAGCAGGGGCGCGGATTCGCCGTGGTCGCGGACGAGGTGAGAAGCCTCGCCGAGCGCACCGCGACATCGACCAGCGAGATCGCCTCCATGATCGCCGCCATCCAGCAGGAGACCCAAACCGCAATCGCCTCGATCCGTCAGGGCAGCGAGCAGGCACACAGCGGCGCGACTCTGGCCCGCCAGGCGGCGGATTCGCTCGACCACATCAATCAAGGCGCACAGGAAACCATGGAGCGCGTCGACGAGATCGCCTCCGTCATCGCCGAGCAAGGACGCGAGAGCGAGCAGGTGGTCGGAGCGGTCCACGAGATCATGTCGATGGTCGAACGCAACGCATCCGGCGCGGCCGAAACCCTGCAGGAGGCGCAAGAGCTGGAGAGTCTGGCCGTGAATCTCCACGAGATCAGCAAGGTCTTCAAGTTGGGCGATACGGGCACCGAGGCCATCGCCATCCATAAACGGATGCCCGACATCGTCCAGCAAGCCGCCGCCGCGCTCGGCAAGGCGCTCGAACAGGCACTGAGCCAAGGGCATATCGAAGAGCACGCACTCTTCGAGCCCAGCTACACGCCGATCCCCAATACCGAGCCGAAAAAGTTCACCACCGGCTTCGACAGCCTGACGGACACGCTCTTCCCCCCGATCCAGGAACCCATCCTGGATCGCGATTCGGCGCTCGTCTACGTCATCGGCTGCGACCGCAAGGGATATGTGCCGACCCACAACCGACGCTTCGCACAGCCGCTGACCGGCGATCCGGCCGTCGACTTGATCCACAACCGCACCAAGCGCATCTTCGACGACCCTGTCGGGCGACAGTGCGGCGCACACGAGCTGTCATTCCTGATCCAGACCTATCGCCGCGACACCGGCGAGATCGTCCACGACATCTCGGCGCCGGTCTATGTCCAGGGTCGTCACTGGGGCGGATGCCGGATCGGCTATCGCGCCTGATCCTGGACCGGATCGACGGGTCGCGGCCGCGTACGCAGCGCCGCTGCCACATCCCGGCTGAAGTCGGCCAAGGCACCGCTCAGCGCCGCGATCGATGCGCCGGGATCGCCCGAGCTATCCCAGGGGCGCCGATAGAGCGCCTCCCGCACCAGAAGCACCCGGTCGAGATTGGGGTCGAGGACGAACCAGCGCACCTTCAGCACGGCGTCGCCGCCCTGGGTGCCCTCGAACGCCAGCACCTCGGCGGCGACCCGAAAATCGAGCGGATAGCGGATATCGCTCGGAAACACCAGGATGCGACTGGTTCCGAGCAACAGGGCCAGGTTTTCGCTCCAGACGCGCAGGAAATCGTCCTGCAGGGTTCCACCCCAGCGGTGGAATTCGTCGATCGTGAGACGATTACCGCCCTCGCGCGCCACGATCTGCGGGCGATCGAGAAACACCGGAAAGGAAACGGGGCCGAGCCCCACGCTCAATTCAGCCCCAGGGACCACCTTGCCGCCGACGGTGTCGGGCGACAGCGAGGTCAACGTATAGAAGCTCGACGGCGGGGTACTCGCGCAGCCGAGCAGCAGCAGGACCGCGAGACAACCGGTCGACATCCATCCAGCCCAAAGACAGCGCCTCATCCTCACCTCCCCTTGCCTTTCAACAATGCATCCGGATGCCGCTCCAAATAGTCGGCCATGAGCCGCACCGAGCGCGCGGCCGATGAGACCTCCTGGAACATGCGCTGCATGTCCGAATGGAAGGACGAGGTCGTCGAGAGCATCGACCCGGCCCGCTCCAGCGCACGCGTCCCCTCTTCCAAGGTCTTCGCGAGTTCGGGCGCGATCTTGAGATTGAGCTGCTCCGCCGTCCCGCGCACCTGTTTCAGCGTGCCCTGCAGTTCGTCGAGCGTCTGTTTGAGTTCGGGCGAGTTCACCAGCGCGTTGGCACCAGACGCGGCGGAGGCGAGATCGCGACCGATCTGATCGAGCGGAATCGCGTCCAGCTTGCCGAGGATGTCCGTGATCTTGGTGGTCAGGGCCTCCAGCGGCGTCGGAATGGTCGGAATCACGTCGTAACCGCCGTACTTGGCCACCGTCGCGGCGGGGGCGTCGGGATAGACATCGAGGTCCACGTAGAGATCGCCGGTCAGCAGGCTGTCGAATTTGAGCTGACCCCGCAGACCGCCCGACACCAGGCGATCGACCAGATTGACGCCCTCCAGCTCGGTCGAATCGCCTCGGATCGCAATGCGATCCGGCTCCACCTCGACCAGCACCGGAATCTGAAAGGCCAGATTCTCGACGCTGTACTGCAGTTGGATATCCAACACCTTGCCGATGTCGATCCCCTTGAGCAAAACGGGTGCGCCGATGACAAGTCCGCGTACCGAGCCCTCGAAGAACAGCAGATACCGCTCTTTGCGCGAATAGGTTTTGGCATGGGCCGCCTCGCGGCTCGCATAGAGCGGGAAATTCTCCGGCACGGGACTGCCAGAGGCCGCCGAACCGATGGTCTCTGGAGTGTCGAATCCGATGCCACCGATCACGATCGAAAGCAGCGACTGGGTGTCGAAACTGAATCCGGCGCCCGACATGGAGAAATCGATTCCGCTGGCGTTCCAGAAGCGGGTATCGCCGGACACCAGCGCATCGTGGGGCGAGGACACGAAGACCTCGATGCTCACCGCGCGTCCGTCCGCATCGAGCGAGTAGCCAACGACCTGTCCGACCTGAATCTGACGGTAATAGACGGGCGAACCGATGTTGAGCGATCCGAGGGTGGGCGAACGCAGCACGAACTGGGTGCCGGGCTCGGCGGTGCTGAACAGCGGCGGCTCCTCCAAGCCCTTGAAGCGGCGTCGGTCACGCCCCTTCTCGCCAGGATCCATGGCGATGAAGACGCCGGACAAGAGGGTATCCAGACCCGAGATCCCGCTCGCGCTGACCCTTGGGCGCTCGACCCAGAAACGGGTGTTCTCGCTCAGATGTTCGGCGAAGCCATGTTTGAGCTCTGCGGTCACGATCACCGTCTTGAGATCCGCCCCCACGTCGATCGCCGTGACCTGACCGACATCCACGTCCTTGAACTTGACCTTGGTCTGCCCGGCCGACAACCCGGACGCGGTCTTGAACTCGATGGTGACCGTCGGTCCCCGCTCGCTCAGCGTCTTGACCGCCAGCCAGGCGCCGACCGCCACAGCGATCAAGGGGATCAGCCAGACCAGAGACAGACGGCTGGCCGGCCTGACAACCGCCTGCGGCATGGCGTCGGCGCCCGCCCCGTCTTCATTCGTCGCGCTTCGACCGCCCTGGGTCTCAGACATGCTTTCGCTCCAAACCGTCCCAGATCAACCTGGAATCGAATGACATCGCCGCGAGCATCGTCAGCATGACCACGGCACAGAAATAAACGGCCCCTGCTTCGGCTTGGACCGAGGCCAGATTCCCGAGACGCACCAGCGCGACCAGGATGGTGACCACGTAGATATCGACCATCGACCAACGCCCGATCGCCTCGGTGATCCGGTAGAGCCGGGTCCGTTCGCGTGGACTCCAGCGCCAGCCGAATTGCACCGAGAGCAGTAGCGACAGGAGGATCAGGAGCTTCAGGATCGGGACGAAGATGCTGGCGATGAAGACGATGACGGCCAGGGGCCACATCCCATTCTCGAAGAGAAAGATGACCCCGCTCAAGATGGTATCCGACTGGCTCTGCCCGAGCGAGGTCACCGTCATGATGGGCAGCAGATTGGCCGGGATATAGAAGGCGATCGCCGCCACGACCAGCGCCCAGGTATGCTGCAAGCTGTTCGGCTTGCGGGCGTGCAGCACATCGGTGCAGCGCGGACAGCGCAGATGACCTCCGTCCCATAGAGCCGATTCGCGAGACATCACCAGCTCGCAGACGTCGCATGTCAGGTGACCATCGCCCGCACAGGGCGGTTTAGCCCCCCCCTGCGCCAACGGCACGCGCGACCAGACCTGATCCGGATCCAGCGCCGACTGGGCACCCGCCAGGACCAGGATGAGCGCCCCGAAGGCGAACAGTGCGGCCCCGGGCACCATGGTCGCCATCTCCGACAGTTTCACCACCGAGACCAAGATCCCGACCATGAAGACATCCATCATGCCCCAGGGCGTGAGCGTGCGCACCCAGCGAAACAGTCTCGGGAGCCAGGGCGGCACGCGCTCCAGCATGAGCGGCACCAGCACCATGAGCAAAAGGACCAGTTGCAACCCGGGTGCAAGGACACTGGTGAAGAAAACGACCGAGGCGATGAAGACATTTCCGCCCCGCCAGAGATCCATGACGCCGGTCATGAGCGTCGTCTGCGTCTCCTGCCCGCGCATCTCGAACGCGAGGAAGGGAAAGGCGTTGGCGATGACGAAGAGCACGATGCCGGCGATCGTCAGGGCCAGGGTCCGATTGAGGCTGTCGGGACGATCGCGATGCAGCACGTTGCCGCAACGCACGCACACCGCCGTCCCGCCCGGAGGAAGTGCCGGATTGCGCTGCAACAGCCCGCATTCGAGGCATTCGGTCAAGGCATCTCGGTTCATGGATCAATAATCCGGGACGACACGCACAGCGAGGCGCGAAAAGGCAGACGCATGACAGCCGAGCGCGGGATACCTCCCGAGGAGGTCCGGAGTCCGCCCAGGATCGACATTTTGCTGCGACTGCACAAAAGGACGTAAAGGGAGCATAATCGCACATCTTCCTGGAGTATCCATCACCCGCCGGCGATCGCCAGTCCGGGCCTGACGATGCAAACGACGAAACCGCCTCATCACCCGGCCGTCACCGAAAGCAATGCCGACCAACACCGGCATCAACCATCCACCCAAACCGATGCTCAGGCATCGATCGATCCGCACAAAACAGCACCCTTAAGGAGTTCCCGTTGTCTCACGCCGCTCAGCTCACGCCCACCGCCCTCGACGAATTTTGGAACCTAGCGACCGCTCCCTGGCGCCTTGCACTCGAAAGCCGCGCAACCTGGGAGTTCGGCGCACTGCTCGCAACCCAGCCGTTACTGACGATGGCGCCACACGGTGACGGACATCCGGTTCTGGTCCTGCCGAGACTGCTCGGGTGCGATTTCTCGACCCAGCCACTGCGCTCCTTCCTGAGCCAGATGGGTTATGAGGCCCATCCCTGGGAACTGGGAGTCAATATGGGGCCGCGCGCGGGCGTCATGTCGGCCTGTCTGCGTCGACTGACCACCCTGGAAAAACGCTACGGACGCAAGGTGAGCCTGATCGGCTGGAGCCTCGGTGGGCTCTACGCCCGGGAGCTTGCCAAGCTGGCCCCGGATCAGGTACGGCAGGTCATCACGCTGGGCTCGCCATTCGCCGGCCACCCGAGTCCAACCGAGATATGGAATGCCTACGAGGACCTGACCGGCGACCACATCGGCCTACCCAAGAACAGCGGCCCCTTGGAGACCTCGCCCCCCGTGCCCACGACCTCTATCTATAGCCGAACCGACGGTATCGTTCCCTGGAACAGCAGCCAAACGCACCAGGGCGCGTCGGCGGAAAACATCGAGGTCGAATCCAGCCATCTCGGCCTCGCAGTCAATCCGACCGTGCTCTATGCCGTCGCCGACCGCCTGGCGCAACCCGAGGGCGAGTGGAAGCCGTTCGAACGTAGCGGACTGCGGGAGCTCTTCTACCCCGATCCAACCCGCTAAGAATCGATACTAACGGGTCTCGCACTCACCTCATCCGGACCGCGCGTCACCCCCTGCGGTACGGATGAGGTCTCCATCAGGCATCCCACATCTTCGCCGAGCGGCCCTCGATCGGCACCTTAGCCGAGAAGGTGCTCGACGGATCCATCAGCCCCCCATCCAGCATCCTTTCGCGCCGATGAGACGGAGGCTATGATCCACTGGCCTCGACCCCTTATCACACCTGCGGCCAGCGCCGGCTCGATCCACGGCCGCGTCGGACCGGTGGTCAGTCCCGAAAGCGAGCCCTCCATGCAGATCCGACCCAGCCTCCTGATCGTGCTCGCACTTCTGTCCGGTCTGACGCCCTTCGCGATCGACCTCTATCTGCCGAGCCTGCCCGCGATCGCGAAAGATCTCGGCACCTCCATCGAGGTGGCACAGCTCAGCGTGACCATCTATCTGGGCGTCTTCGCCTGCGCGCATCTCTTCCTGGGGCCGCTCTCGGACGTGCTGGGCCGACGCGCGACCATCGGCGGCGGACTCTTCCTCTTCCTCGCAGCCGACCTCGCCTGCATGCTCGCGCCCCAAATCGAGGTCCTACTCATCGCACGCGGCTTCCAGGCGCTCGGCGGTGCGGCCGTCGCGGTGACCGTCCCCGCGCTGGTCAGGGATCTCTACGAGAAGGACGATTACGCCCGCGTCATGTCGCTCGTGATGCTGGTCATGGCGATGGCGCCACTGGTCGCACCCAGCCTGGGCTCGCTGATCATCGGTTTCGCCTCCTGGCGAATCGTATTCCTGGCCCTATTCGCCATCGCCTTAATCGCGACGGCGCTCTATTTCGCTCTGGTCAGAGAGACGCTCCACCCTCAGCATCGTCATACCTTCGATACCGGACTGATCCTGCGCAACTATCTGCGGATCATGCGCAACCGGGCGGCTGTGGGATATCTGCTGACCGGGGTTTGCAGCTTCGCCGGCATGATGACCTTCGTGGTCACCTCGCCCTATGTCTACATCGAGCTCCATCAACTTCCAGCGACCTGGTTTGGGCTCGCCTTCGGCGCCAATGTCGCCGTGGGGATGCTGTTCTCGGCGCTCAATGCACGTTTCGCGAAGCGACTCGGCGCGGATCGTCTGCTGCTCTGGGCCCTGAGCGTACAGAGTCTATCCGCTCTGATGGCCTTCGCGCTCCTCCTGGCGGGCTCTCCGCCCCTCTGGGCGATCGCACTGATGGCCGTCCTCTTTCTGGGCATGACCGGCATCGTGCTCGGAAACGCCATGGCGGGCTATATGGCCTTCTTTTCCAAGGCAGCGGGAACCGCCTCGGCCTTCGCCGGCGCAGCCAGATTCGGCGCCGGAGCTGCCATGGGAACGCTCGTCAGCGTCGCCCACAACGGTACGTCGGCCCCGCTGCTGATCGGCATGGGCATCTGCGGAATCCTTGGATTGACCGCCTACGCGACGCTCTGCCGCTCCCGGCCCCAGTTCGGCGGACAGACAACAGACGACACCGGCTGAATGGCCTGGCGGCATCCACCTCACCAATGTGGCGCGACCGCTTTTCACAGATACCCTATTTGTTTTATGGTTGCAGCTTCGTGACCATGCGTCACGAAGAACGAAGCAACCGATCCAGGTCGGCCTGCGGCCATACCGAGCCAGCGGGCCATCATTAAGAATCGAGCCTGACTGGAGCATCGACATGAACAAGAACATCGGCGACAACGACCGCAAGTACCGCGCGATCGCGGGTATCCTATTCCTGTTGTGGGGCCTCTCCACCGGCAACGCCTGGGGCCTGATTGGATTCGCCCTGCTGGCAACGGCCTATCTGCGCTGGTGCCCGGTCTACATCCCCATGGATGTCGATACCACGCGCTGAGTCCAAACGGTCTTGGGCGCTTCAACCGCGCCCAAGACCGCGACACATGGACGTGTCGACACCCCCGCCGATCCAGTCCCGGCAATTTGTTCGTTTCCAAGGCTCGTCGAACAAGGCAAGAACCGCTAGTCTTGCGATTCCCAAGACACTTCTTCCGTGGCACGCGAGATGGCGAAATTCTGGAAGCGAGGCAAGAGCGCATCGGAATCACCCGAGGCCACCCAGGACTCGAACGAGAAAAGCCAGAAGGCGACCCCAACCGCGCCGGTGATGGAACGGACCGCGCTGGACCAGCTGGCTGCGGTTCTCAAGACCTGGGGTCAGTACGCCTTCGATCTGGACGAGATCAAGGCCAGCAGCATCAACGAGCAGATCGATGGCTGGGTGCGTCACATCCTCATGGCCACCCCGCGTCCCGGCCTGGAGCCCGCTCCAGAGGATGAGAGCGGGGATGGGGATCCCGAACGCACCGCGCGACGCGACTGGCCGGGATTGAACGCCTTCGTCTCGCGACTCAGACGCAACGAGCAGTCATACGTCAACCGACAGGTTGTCGGAACGCGGCAGGTCATGGGTGACTTCGTCCAGACCCTGGGGCGCGTGCTGGCGGAGGATCAGGAGGAACAGGCACGGGTCCTCTCGGCGATCGGACAACTGCGCACCGCCATCGAGGATAACGCCCCGATCGAGACGCTGAGCGAGACGGCGTTGCACGCCATCGACCTCATCACAGATATCGCCAAGGAACGCGCCCGACGCAATCAGGGACTGCTCAGCGAGCTCACCGGCAAGCTGCAGGAGATGCGCGGCGAACTCGATGCCGCCCAGCGCGAGATGGAGCTGGATCCGCTAACCCGGCTCTACAACCGCAAGGCGTTCGATATCCAACTCGAACGCGTCTTCGAACTCTGCAAGCTCTCCGGACAGCCGGCCTGCCTGATGATGGTGGACGCGGATCACTTCAAACGCATCAACGACACCTTCGGACACCCGGCGGGAGACCTGGTGCTGAAACGGCTCGCGAACTGCTGCGTACAGAGTTTTCCGCGCAAGACGGACTTCGTCGCCCGCTACGGCGGCGAGGAATTCGCCGTCGTGTTGCAGGACACCACAACCAAAACGGCGGTCCAGCTCGCCGAGCGTCTGCTGGACGTGGTACGCGACATGGAAATCGAGTACGAGCAGGAAACCCTGCGCATCACCGTCTCGATCGGCATCGCCGAACTCAATGCGAGCCCCACATCCAGCGACTGGCTCCAGGCAGCCGACAAGGCGCTTTACCAAGCCAAGAATTCGGGCCGCGACCGCCTCGTCACCCAAGGGATCACGATCTGACCAAGGGTGGAAGACACTCGGCCCCAGCCCCGATCAATGATCCTTGCCGTGGTCGCGATGGCTGGCGAACGACATGCGGTCCAGCAGCCCCAGCAGCAGCGCCGAGACCACGAAGGTCAGGTGAATGATGACGTACCACATGAGCTGCTCGCTCGGCACATGGGGGATGTTGACGAACTCCTGCAGCAGATGGATCGACGAGATGGCCACGATCGAGGCCGCCAGCTTCAGCTTCAGGGTGCCGGCATCCAGTTTGCCGAGCCAGGCTAGCTTGTCGTCCCCTTCCTCGATATCGATCTGGGAGACGAAGTTCTCGTACCCGGAGAACATGACCATCACCACCAGACTCCCGACCAGCGACAGATCGATCAGCCCCAGAATGAGGAGCACCATGTTCGACTCGGTCATCTCCAGAAGATGGGTGAGCAGGTGGTAGATCTCCTGAAAGAATTTGACGCCAATCGCAACCAGCACCAGGGCCAGTCCGAGATAGATGGGCGCCAACAGCCAGCGGCTGCCGTAGAGCAGACGTTCGACGAAACGTTCCAGCACCTGAGTATGTCTCCGTGCAGATAGAGGGATTAAGGGTATGGGAAGGCCGCGCGGCTCGGACACGAACGGCGGCGCCAGAAGGAATCGACGCAGGAACTCAAGATCCGGGGCGATTCGATGCATTGTAATGACTCAGCCCGCCGTCTCGCCAGCCCCTTCCCGTCGGGCAATCCAGAGCCATAGCACCTCAGCCCAAGCCTCTAGCTTGTCGTATGTCATGGACATGTCGAGTCCGTGACATCAGCATGCGACTGCATTGTGTGCGTCAGGCGACGTCAAGATCGCCGATGCACCAGGTCCATCAGGCCATTACTTGCGGAGCACGCGCTATGCGACCCTTTTCCGGACACGTCCTGGCATGCCTGCTGGGCACGCTCGTACTGACTACGACTCAAGCCACGGATCAATGGCCCACGCCACCTGCGTCCAAGCCGCCCGATCAGGTCTCCGGACCGCTCACCGGCGGCACCGGCGATCACACCAAGTACGAAGTCCTAAAGCAGCCCTTCGCCTCCGGCCCGGAGGTCACCAAGGCTTGCCTGAGCTGCCACACCGAGACCGGCAAGCACTTCATGAAGAACATCCACTGGACTTGGGAGTATCGCAATCCAGACACCGGTCAACTGCTCGGCAAGAAGCACCTCATCAACAATTTCTGCACCAATGCACGCGGCAACGAAGGCATGTGCGCCCAATGCCATGCAGGCTACGGTTGGAAGGACGAAAGCTTCGACTTCACCAACGAAGACAACATCGACTGTCTGGTCTGTCACGACACGACCGGAACCTATTACAAGACGCCCAACAGCGCCGGAAGCCCCGCCTGCTCGGTCATGTTCGAAGGACGCGCCCCGATCGATTACAACCTGGTCGCCGAAAGCGTTGGCCTGCCGCAGCGTGCCAATTGCGGCACCTGTCATTTCCACGGAGGCGGCGGAGACAACGTCAAGCACGGCGACCTCTCCTCGGCCATGACGGATCCACCCCGCGAGCTCGACGTGCACATGGACGCCAAGGGGCTCAACTTCGCCTGTACCGCCTGCCATATCACCAAATCCCACGTCTGGGCCGGCAGCCGCTATCACGTCATCGCCAAGGATCAAGGCGGCACCGGCAAACCAGGCGAACGCCGCGACGTGGCGACCTGCGAATCCTGTCATGGCACATCCCCGCACCCAATCAACTCGCTGGCGCCCTTCAAGCTCAACGATCATATTTCCAGCGTCGCCTGCCAGACCTGCCACATCCCCGAGTTCGCCCGCGGCGGCGTGGCAACCATCACCGACTGGGATTGGCGCACCGCCGGCAAGACCCGCAACGGCGAGGGCTATCACGAGCACGGCTACACCCAGGGCAACGGCGAGGAGCGTTACACCTACAAGTCGATCAAGGGGACCTTCACCTACGGCGAGAATCTGGTACCGCTCTATCGCTGGTTCGACGGCCAGATGAACTACACCACCATCGACACCAAGTTCGACATCACCAAGCCCGTCGCGATCAACGACTTCACCGGCTCGCGCGAGGATTCCAGGTCGCGGATCTGGCCGTTCAAGAAGATGACGACCTGGATGCCTGCCGACATGGGTAACGGCACACTGGTCTACAACCATCTCTGGGGCGAGGACGACGATTCCTACTGGGGCAACTATGACATGGGCAAATCGATCGCCCATGGCATGAAGGCGTTCAATCTTCCCTACTCGGGCGAATACGGATTCGTCGAAACCTATTCCTACTGGCCCATCACCCACATGGTTGCACCCAAGGAACAGGCCCTCGACTGCGCCGACTGCCATTCCAAGAATGGACGACTCCAAGGAGTCGAAGGCGTCTACATGCCGGGCCGGGACAACAACCGCTGGCTCGATCTGATCGGCATCATCTCGGTTGCCGGAACCTTCCTCGTGATCCTGGGCCACGCCCTGGTCCGCCTCTTCTCGCCCAAGGGAGCCAAGCACTGATGACCATTCGTCGTGTAAGAATCTTCAGCCTGTTCGAGCGTTTCTGGCACTGGACGCAGATGTTTCTGATCCTCGTCCTCATGTTCAGCGGATTCGGGCTGCACGGATTCCATCATCTGCTCGACTTCAAGCAGGCGGTGACCATCCATACACTCGCGGCCTTCCTGCTCCTGCTGCTCTGGGCCTTCAGCATCTTCTGGCTCTTCACCACCCGGAACTGGCGCCACTTCATCCCGACCGTCAAGGGCATGTGGCAAGTGCTGCGCTTCTACAGCTTCGGCATCTTTCAGGGCGAGCATCATCCCTATCGCAAGGCGTACTGGCGCAAGCACAACCCGCTACAGGCACTGGCCTATCTGATGCTCAAGATCGTGCTCTTCCCGCTGATCTGGATCTCGGGCCTGGTCTATCTCTTCTATTTCCTGTGGCGGGACATCCCCCATGCCACCCAATTGCTGAACGGCGTGGCGCTGGTGCACACGGGTGCGGCCTTCACGATCCTCGTCTTCGTCATGATCCACGTCTACATGCTCACCACGGGGCACTCCTTCAAAGAGCACGTGATGCCCATGATCAGCGGATTCGACGACGTGGATTTGAGCCCCGAGGAAGAGGCCTATCTGCTCAAGGACGAACCGGGGGTTATTCGCTGAGACAGGAACGAAGGCGCGCTATTGGCCTCGCATGAGGGCGAGCCGGGGATCCCGGCTCGCCTTTTTTGATGCCGAACGCGCAACCGGAAGCCAAAAACTCCGCGCGGCATGCCAGCTCGGCTCATCGACGGCTCACAACCGTCGAGACAGGCGTTTTGCGGGAATCAGGACTTGCCCGGAAAGCGGATGCTCGCCATCTTCTCCAGCCCCCGCATCAAGGGCTGATACTTCTCCGGCGGCTCGAAGGCATCGAGGAAGTTCTTGAGATACAGCCCCAGTTCGGTGTCGCCCGACATCCGCAACCGGCGCTGAAAGAAGAGCGTGTCCGCGTCCTCGCGACGGGCGGCCAACAACAGGAACTCGTGCAGTCCGCCAGAGATGCTGGAATCGGGCGGCGTATCGTCACCATAGCCCCGGATGCGCCCCTCGGTCAGACCGAGGCGGTAACGCACGCCGATGTCTTCGATCTCGATCGCCATGCGACGCCCTTCGAGGAAATCGAGCTCACCCTCCGCCAATGCCTCTTTCATGACCTGGTTGAGAATACCGGCGAGCGCCCGACTGTGCAGCACGCCCGGCACCAGCCGTAGCGGAAAGGTCAATGGGTATAAAAAGCGTTGTGGATCAGGCATGGTCGTCATCTCGATGGAATCGTTCAAAAATAGCAGCGGATTCTCGCGCCTCGCGACGCTCGACACAAGTCGCCCTGCTGTGACAGATTTCCGCGATCACTCCCCGACCACAGGACGCACTCGCATCATGGCCACCAGCCTGCTCGCCTTGCTCGACGACATCGCCTCCGTTCTCGACGACGTCTCGCTACTCGCCAAGGTCGCGGCCCGCAAGACCGCCAGCGTGCTCGGCGACGACCTGGCGCTCAACGCGGAGCAGGTGCAAGGCGTCCGCGCCGAGCGCGAACTGCCCGTGGTCTGGGCCGTCTTCAAGGGCTCGCTGATCAACAAGGCGATCCCGGTCCCGCTCGCTCTGACCATCAGCGCATTGGCGCCCTGGGCCATCGTGCCGCTGCTGATGGTCGGCGGTCTCTATCTCTGTTTCGAGGGATTCGAAAAGGTCGCCCACGCCGTTCGCCATCGACCCTCGGACGACCAGCAACGCGCCGAGCTGGCGGCCGCGCTCGCAAACCCGAACACCGACCTGGCCGCACTGGAACGCAACAAGATCAAGGGCGCGATCCGCACCGATTTCATCCTCTCGGCCGAGATCATCGTCATCACACTCGGCACGGTCGAATCGGCGAGTCTACTCACTCAACTCCTGGTCCTGAGCGGCATCGCCATCCTCATAACTGCGGGCGTCTACGGACTGGTCGCCGGCATCGTCAAGCTGGACGATGCCGGGCTCTATCTGAGCCGACGCGATCAGGACGGCCCGCTCGGCGAGACCCTGCGCGGGATCGGACGCGGACTGCTACACGCCGCACCGCTCCTGATGAAGGGGCTCTCGATCGCGGGGACCATCGCCATGTTCCTGGTCGGCGGCGGCATCATCCTGCACGGCCTCCCCATGACCCACCATCTGACCGATCAGATCGGCGCGGCATTCAACGCCATCCCCGCGATCGGACCGGCCCTGTCGGCCATCGCGCCCCTGCTCGTCAACGCCCTCGCCGGCCTGCTGGCGGGCGCCGCCGCGCTCACGGTCTACAGCCCGATCCAGCGGATGCTCGGCAAGGGCTGAGCCGCCAAGAGACTGGCGCCCGACGACGCGCCTATCTCGGCGCGGCGCCGGGAGACGTCTTGAGGAGATGATCTAGAAGCGTGCGATTGAAGCGTTCCGGATCCTGGATCTGCGGTGAATGCCCCAGGTCGGAAAAGGTGACCAGGGTGGCGTTCGGGATACGTGCGGCGGCCTCGCGGGCGAGCACCGGATAGTCGCCGAGGGTCCGCGCGACCGCCTCCGGGGCGACCGATTTGCCGATCGCCGTGTTGTCCTGCTCGCCGATCAGCAGCAGGGTCGGCACGGCGATATCGCCGAACTGGTGCACCACCGGCTGGGTCAGGATCATGTCGTAGGTCAAGGCCGACTCCCAGGCCATCAGATCCCGATCGCCCTCGAACTGCCCGGCGAGCATCTCGACCCAGCGATCGTAGCGCGGCTCCCAGCCGCCCGCGTAATAGGTGTCTCGCTGATAGGCCCGAATGCCGTCCGCGCTCGTCTTCAACTGGCCTTGGTACCACTGATCGATCGTGCGATAGGGAACGCCCTTCTCCAGCCAGTCTTCCAGCCCGATCGGATTGGCCAGCACCAGCCGCTCGACCTGATCGGGATACTGGAGGACATAGCGCACCGCCAGCATGCCGCCCATCGAATGCCCCATGACGATCGGCCGCTCGACCCCGAGCGCATCGAGCAATGCATGGGTGTTGGCCGCGAGCTGGTTGAAGCTGAACTGATAGCGACGCGGTTTCGAGGATTTGCAGAAACCGATCTGATCGGGCGCGATGACCCGAAAGCCGGCCTCATGCAGGGCCGAGATGACACCCTCCCAGGTCGCGGCGCAGAAATTCTTGCCGTGCAGCAGCAGAACGCTGCGTCCGTTCGACCGCCCCTCGGACGGTGCCACGTCCAGATAGGCCATTTCCAGGGATTGGCCCTGGGAATCGAAGCGGTAGAACCTGACCTGATAGGGATAGTCGAAGCCTTCGAGTCTGGCGCCGAGATCCGGGGTTGCGCGCGCCAGTCCGGATCCGACGAGCAAGAACAGGGCGAGGCCGAGCAGCGTGGCGACGGTGCGGGTCATAGTGCTCCTCCAAATATCGCACGATCGATGTTCCGTCGGGATCTTGGTGCGACGCGCGCAAAAGCCAAACGGCAACCAGTCTCGGAACCGCCGGCCCCAAACGCGAAACCCCCGCATCGCGGGGGCTCCAGGTCGATCTTGCGGAGGCGGATCAGGCCTCGGTCGCGAAGGACCCCAACTGCTCGCGCCAGCCCGGGAAGAGCGCATCGGCGTCGTGCGGGAAGGAGGCGAAGGCGCGCGCGAACTCCTTATGCTCCTTGGCGTACTCGATCGGATCGGCACCAGCCTTCCAGCACTCGTAGGCCTGACGCAGCGACTTGGCACCGGCCGCCGGGGAATCGAGATGGCCGTAGGAGCCACCGCCGGCGGTGTTGATGACGTTGCCGTGGCCCAGGTTCTTGAAGAAGCCGGGCAGACGCAATGCGTTCATGCCGCCGGAGATGATCGGGGTGGTGGCCTTCATGCCGTACCACTCCTGGTAGTAGATCGGACCCTCGCAGGCATCGCGTTCGATCATGTAGGCGATGACGCGGTCATCAGCCCCACCCTCCATCTTGCCGTAGCCCATGGTCCCGACATGGATGCCTGAAGCGCCCTGCAAGCGCGCCATCTTGGCCAGCACGAAGGCCGTGTAGCCGCGCTTGGACGACGGCGAGGTGATCATGCCGTGACCGGCGCGGTGATAGTGCAGGTACTGGTTGGGATACTGACGGCGCGCGGTGGTGATCATGCCGGGGCCGCCGACGAAACCGTCGACCAGGAAGGCGAGCTTGTCGGCGTCGGAACCGAAGGTCTCCAGCGCGAAATCGGCGCGGGCGCACATCTCGAAGTGGTCGTCGGCGGTGATGTTCATGGAGAACAGCTTGGCCTCGCCAGTCTCATCCTGAGCGCGCTTCATGGCGTCATAGACCAGAGGAATGACCTTCTTGATCGGGGCGAAGGTCTGATTGCCCTGCGGCTCGTCGTTCTTGATGAAGTCGCCACCCAACCAGAACTGGTAGGCCGCCTCGGCGAAGGGTTCGGGACGCAGACCCAGCTTGGGTTTGATGATGGTACCGGCGATATAGCCGCCATCCTCGACCGGACGACCGAGGATGCGCCAGAGGTCGGCGATATTCTTGGACGGGCCGTCGAACAGCTGGAGCGCGCGAGGCGGCACCCAGAAGTCGATCATCTGGCCGTACTCGATGTCGCCCATGCCCTGGTTGTTGCCGATGGTGAGCGTCAGAAAGGACACCAGCATCATACGACCGTCGGTGACGTTGCGATCGAAGAGATCCAGCGGATAGGCGATGCGCATATCCTCGGTCTTCTCGTCGATGTAGTAGACCAGCGCGTCCACGCCCTTGGTGAAATCGTCGGTGGTGCAGACCTCGACGTTGGTCCCGGTCGAGGACTCGGCGGCGAAGTGCGCGGCGGCCTCCAGATACCCGGTGCCGACCTTGGGCTTCATCTTGTAGGCGCAGAGGATATGCTTGCCGCCGGCGATCAGATCGGCTTCTTTGAGGCTGAGATCGGCGTAACGCTTGGACTGGTCGAGTGCCATGTGATTCGTCTCTTCGTTGTCGTTATTGATTGTTGTACCGGGCGGAATGCCCTCGATATCAACGGGAAGCCTTGGGATTCGAGCGTCCTTCGGCCTGTCCCCCTCTCGATATTTCCATGAAGATTACAGGTAATTTTTGCATAAATATATTTCGTATTTCTTATCTAAACTATAAGCAAAAATCTATCTTTGCCGCCCTGGCCGACCGAAGGGACCCGGATGCCCGCCCCAGGAAGACCTTCGCCTTGCGAGACAATCGCTGAGACGGTGGAATATCGCCGGATCACATCTCGGACGCGACCGAGCACCAGAAGAAGACATCATGCGGAAACAGAGTCGAGGGCCTCACCATCCGACACGCCGCCCGAGCTATCGCACGGCACGGCTCGTCGCGCGCCTGATCTCCGGCATTGGCTGGTCGATACTCGTCGTCCTACTCACGCTCGGGGCGGCATTGGCGTGGCATCTGCGCGATCCGCTCGTCGCTATCCTGGGGGGCATTGGAGCGTTCGGGGGTCTGCTGGTCGTCGCGCTGGGTCAATGGATCCGGGCCAATCTGGATACGGCCGATCACACCCGCGAGATCCGCGATCGACTCTGGTCCCAGGAAATGTATTACAGCCTCGCGCACGAGATGGCGTCAGAGCACCCAGGAGAGCCCCGCTCCAAGCCCAGATCCAGCAGCACGGCGGATAGATCAGGTCCCTCGCCCTCGTCGAGCAAAATCTCCAGCGAGATGGCCGAAACCGTCGCCAGCCAATCGGCGGTGCGGTGCGTCAACCCGCTCTGCGACCGCTTGCTGCCCGATGCCGAAGCCGTCTGCCCGCATTGCGGCATGCGGCAATCACTCGTCCTGAGACCCTGTAGGCTGGATGAAACGCGAGCGGAATCCAGGGATGCCGCAGAGGTATGAGGTGGTGCCGCTGTCGGATGAATCGGCGAGCGCGGTAGAACCCTGGGGTTCGCTGCGCTCCGCCCAGGCTACGCCTGTCGGCGCGACCACCAGGCGGCGAGGAGCGATCCGGACAGATTGTGCCAGATGGAAAAGATGGCGCCCGGCAGTGCCGACGCGGCGGAGAAATACTTGATGGCGAGCGCGACCGCGAGCCCCGAGTTCTGCATCCCGACCTCGATGGCGATGGTCCGCGCGCTTTGCGCGTCTTCTCGCAGCACACGGGCCATCCAATAGCCGACCGCCAGACCGATCGCATTGTGCAGCACGACGGCAAACGCGACGACCAATCCGACCTCGGCGAGATGATTGCGGTTGAGCGCCACGATGATGGCGATGATGAGGACGATGGCCCCAACCGAGATCGACGGGAAAACCCGCTCCACGGGCGCGATGCGTGGCCCGAGCCAGCGCCGCACCAGCAAACCTGCGGCCACAGGGAGGAGAATGATCTCGGCGATCGACCAGAGCATATCCAACGCGGGCACGGGCACCCGCTCCCCGACATAGAGCCAGGTCAAGGCGGGGGTCAGCACGACCGCCAGCAGGGTCGAGGCGGTGGTCAGCGTGATCGAGAGGGCGACATCGCCCCGCGCGAGATAGCAAATGACGTTCGAGGCCGTCCCGCCGGGGCTGGCCCCGAGCAGGACGAACCCGACCAGCAGCTCCGGCGGAAACCCGAAGGCGATACCGATCGACCAACCCGCCAGCGGCATGACGCCGTACTGGAGCGCCAAACCGATCAGCACCCCGCGCGGACGGCGCACGACCCGAGCGAAGCCGCTCGAATCGAGGGTCGCCCCCATGCCGAACATCACCAGCCCCAACAGCGGCACGATCGCCGGCTTGGCGCCCACGAACCACTCGGGGAACAGAGTGGCGCAACCGACCCCGAGCAGCGCCCAAAACGGAAAGAGACCGGTGATCGCGTTCATCGTCGCGGCTCGAGGACCGATTTCACTGAGCGGCGGCGGCCAGGGCCTGATCCAGGTCGGCAATGATGTCGTCGGCGTGCTCGATGCCGATCGAGAGCCGGATCAGATCCTCGGACACCCCGGCCCGGGCCAGCTCTTCCGACGACAACTGGCGATGCGTGGTGGTCGCCGGATGGCAGGCGAGCGTCTTGGAGTCGCCGATGTTGACGAGACGCAGGATGAGCTTCAGCGCATCGACGAACTTGGCCCCGGCCTCGCGACCGCCCTTGATGCCGAATGACAGAATGGAACTCGCCTTGCCGCCATCCATGTATTTCTGCACCAACGGATAGTCCGGGTTGTCCGGGAGACCGGCATAACGCACCCACTCGACGCCTGGGTGGTCCTTGAGGAAATTGGCGACGGTCACGGCATTCTCGCAATGGCGATCCATGCGCACCGGCAGGGTCTCGATGCCCTGGAGCACCAGGAAACTGTTGAAGGGCGAAATGGCTGCGCCCATGTTGCGCAGCGGCACCACGCGAGCCCGCCCGATGAAGGCCGCCGGGCCGAACTCCTTGGTGTAGACCACACCGTGATAGGAAACGTCGGGCTCGTTGAGCATAGGGAAACGATCGGCGTGCTCGGCCCAGGGGAACTTACCCGAGTCGACCAGCATGCCGCCGATGGTGGTCCCATGTCCGGCCAGGTACTTGGTCAGGGCATGGACCACGATGTCGGCACCATGCTCGAACGGACGGCAGAGGTAGGGGCTCGGCACCGTATTGTCGACGATCAGCGGCACACCGTGCGCATGCGCCATGTCGGCGATCGCCTGGATGTCGGCCACGTTGCCGGCCGGATTGCCGATCGATTCGCAGAAAACCGCCTTGGTATTGGCGTCGATCTGGGACTCCATACCGGCGATGTCGTTCGGCGCAGCGAAGCGCACCTTGATTCCGAGCCGAGGCAGCGTATGGGCGAAGAGGTTGTAACTCCCACCGTAAAGCGTGGAGACCGCCACGATGTTGTCGCCGGCCTGGGCCAGGGTGAAGATGGCATAGGTCACGGCGGACATACCGGATGCCACCGCCAAGCCGCCAACGCCACCCTCCATCGCTGCAACACGCTGTTCGAGCACGTCGCTGGTTGGGTTCATGATGCGGGTGTAGATATTGCCCGGAATCTTGAGGTCGAACAGATCGGCACCGTACTGGGTATCGTCGAAGGTATAGCTGGTGGTCTGATAGATCGGCGTGGCGGCTGCCCGAGTGGTCGGGTCAGGGGCGAACCCCGCGTGGATGGCGAGGGTTTCGAGCTTCATGGTCATGTGCCTCTTCGGTGGTCTTTGTCATCGTGGCGTCGATCGCGCGCGAAGGTCCAGGGTCAGTGATGTGGCCCGTCGCCCGCGAAACCCGTGGGATGGTATCCAGGGAAACCTCGACTGTCGATCTGCGTCCGCAACGCCGCCCGAATACTGGATGGCCTATAGTGAGGTGGTCGGATCATCGCATCGGATCCCTGCCGCCGATCGATCCGACGCCCCCGGACGCCATCCACAGGAACTGCGACATGATCGAGATCAAGCATCGCGAAACGGGAGAGGTCTTGGAAGCCATCGACGGGTCGACGCTCGCCGGAGCCGACCTACGCGACATGCGCCTGAATGGCGCAGACCTGAGCGGCCAGGATCTGACCGGAGCCAATCTGACATCGAGCGATCTAGCCGGCGCCAGCCTGTCCCACGCGCGGCTGGCCGACGCAATCCTGGTTGGCGCAAATCTCAAGGGTGCCGACCTGCGCTCGGCGGATCTCTCGCGCGCCCGCCTTGGATCGGAGCAACCCTCGCGGGCCGCGATGCTGAACGGCGCGGATCTCTCAGACGCACAACTGACCGGTGCCGATCTACGTGGCGCCGAGATCCGCTACGCCACGCTCAAGGGCGCCAATGTGAGCCATGCAGACCTGCGCGGAACGGACTTCCACGGCAGCGATCTGTCGCGCATGGTCGCCATCAAGGCGCTCCTGATCCGCGCCAATCTGCGCGAGGCCGACCTCTGCCGCGCGGATCTGCGCGACGCCCATCTGAACGACGCCAATCTGGTCCAGGCCCGCATGCACGAGGCCGATCTGACCAGCCTCACCCCCGACGGCTTCGCGGTCATCAATCTGGCCAATCTGGAGGGTGCCGACCTGCGCGGATCCAAGCTGCGCAACATCTCGGCGCAGGATACCAACTTCAGTCGCGCCGACCTGACCGATGTCGATCTGACCAACGCCATCCTCGGCGGGGCCATCCTCCATCGCACCAACCTCACCAACACCGATTTCTCAGGGGTCGAACTGGCGAGCGTCACGCTCGAATTCGCCAACATCTCCAAGGCCCGCAACGCCCAGATCCCCTCTTATAAGCAGAACCTGCGTTGACCGGCATCTCTCCCGCGCCAGATCCAGACGCTCAGGCATCAAGCGTCTGGTAATAGTCGATCAGGATCTGCGCCACCTCGGGGCGCGAGAACTCGGGCGGCGGGGCGATACCCTGCCCCAGCATCTCGCGCACCCGGGTTCCGGACAGCAGGACGAAATCGTCCTTGGTGTGATCCGGCGCCTCGCACATCATGACGACGCGGTTGAGCTTCTTCGAATAGGCCGTGTGATCGGCACGGAAGATCTCGATCTGCAACGCACCCTCCGGAACCTCGTCCTCGAAGATGGTCTGGGCATCGAAGGCGCCGTAATAGTCGCCTACACCGGCGTGATCGCGACCGATGATGAAGTGGGTCGCACCCATATTCTGGCGGAAATAGGCATGCAGTACGGCCTCGCGCGGACCCGCGTAGAGCATGTCGAAGCCGTAGCCCGTCACCATGGCGCTATTGGGCGGAAAGTAGAGCTCGACCATCGTGCGAATGGCCGCGTCGCGCACCGAGGCCGGGATATCGCCCGGCTTGAGCTTGCCAAGCAGCATGTGGATGACCAGACCGTCGCAATCCAGCCGCTCCATGGCCATGTGGCAGAGCTCCTCGTGCGCGAGATGCATGGGGTTGCGGGTCTGAAAGGCGACGACCCGTTTCCAGCCACGCTCGGCGATTTCGTTGCGGATCTCGACCGCCGTGCGAAATGTACTCGGGAAGTCGTTCTGAAAATAGGAAAAATTCAAGACCTGAATGGAGCCGGAAACGGCATACCGTCCCTGAGCGTTGAAGGTCGCGACACCCGGATGTTCGGGATCCAGGGTGCGGTAGACCTTCTCGGTCATCAGAGCCATTTGGGCATCGGTGACCGGTTCGATCGCCTCGACGTCCATGATCGCGAGCGGGGGGTTGCCGTCGAGGCTCGGATCGAGCAGCGCGATTCGATCCGCCCCGCGAATGGCATCCACATCCTGAAGCAGGCAGAGGATCGGAACGGGGAAGAAGCGTCCGTCCCGAGTGTGCATCGACTCGGCGACGCTCACCGCATCCGCCACATTCATGAACCCGGCCAACGGACTGAAATAGCCGCCGCCCATCATGACCGCGTTACCGGCGGCCTGGGAGCTGATGACGACCCGAGGAAGAGTCTCGGCCTCGCGCATCAGGGCTTGATGGCGATCAGGATCGTCGACGAACAAGGGCTTCAGGACATCGGAACCCACTGGAGTAATCATTGCCCGGCTCTCCTTTCGACAGCGTCATCGCGACGCGCCCAGTACGACATGGAACGCAGCGGATGAAACGGTTTTCTGTACGAGTTGCTTCCAAACCCGCGTCCAGGATAACGCCTGGCGGACACGGACATCGGCGGAGAAACCCTACCACGCGTGAAACCCCGACTCTCCCAGGTTGTCTTTATGCGCTCAACAATTTTACCGAGGTCTAATGGATCGAAGCGCGACGAGATGGGTTAGACTTGGCCCCGAGCCCTGTGCACTAACGCGGCGACACCATACGGAAGGAGCGCGCGAACGCGCGAATATTCCGATGTAACCATAAGAATTTCAACGCATAAGACGCTCGAAGCCATGCCCTATTTTGTTTATAAGATATCCCCGCCCCGCCAGCTTGAACACCTCGACACCAAGGAGCGTTATCAAGACGCGCGTGAGATCGTCCGCAACCGACGGCTCAACGAACCGCGCGAGACGGGCATCGAATACCGGCTCATTTTCGCGAAACAGCAAGGAGAAGCGGAGAAGCTCCTCTCCATCCCGCGCGACGAGCGCGTGATCGGAGAGGATTGAGGGGGACGAGCGAAGGACGAATCGCGCTCCTCAGCGCACGGTCATGGCAATGCTGGCAGGCTGCTCGGCGCGATAGTACTGGAGCACCTTGCGCACATAGCTCTGCGTCTCGGCATAGGGCGGAATCTTGCGGCCATACTTCATCACGGCCCCTTCGCCTGCGTTATAGCCCGCGACCGCCAGTTGTAGATCGTTATCGAAGAGATCCAGCAGATAACGCAGGTAGGCCGCCCCACCTCTGATGTTCTCGACCGGATCGAAGCTGTCGGAAACCCCGTAACGGGCCGCCGTGGCCGGCATCAACTGCATCATGCCCTGCGCCCCGGCGGAGGAGACGGCCGATGGATTGTAGGCCGATTCGGCCCGGATGACGGCATGCAGCAAGGCCGGCGAAAGTCTGTAGCGGCGCGCGTTCGCCTGCACCAGATGCTCGTAGCTCGCGCGCCGCTGGCGTAGCGCCTTGCTGGAGCGGACCTGGCCATGGGTTCGACCCTGGGTCAAACTGGCATACTTCCGCTTGCTCTCGCGAACGAGCTTTTTCGCCTCGCGATGCCATGCGAGTTTGTATCTGCTTCCTTTCAGCGGCGTATCCGTGAAATAGACGTTACCCGAACCGTCCACGTATTTGAAGACGTCCGCAACCGCCCCCCCTGGCCCTAGGAACGCCATCGCCCCCGCGATCACGACCGCCCTCGTCCGTCCCCCAAGCATCCGCTTCGTTCCGCGCATCGCTTACCCCCGCAATCAGCGAACATGACTATCCAGTCCATCGACCGTACTAGTGTATCCCACGCATCGATACAGCTCAGTGAAAAATCTCAACGTACCAAGGTCGAAATACCCGACCAAAACACACAAAATGCCATAAAAATCACAATTATCAATGCATTTAAGGTCGAATTACGTTATTTATCAACTACGCACACAGAACGCCTCCAAATCATAATATTTATATTTTTTTCTTCATGTAACACTTTAAGTTTTTCAAACGCATCGCCGGATGTCGATTTCAATTGATTTATGCGCCTCGGTCTCTATAATTTGAGCCTTCTAGCTAGTTAACGTCCCGAATGTACCGGGGGGAACATGAATCGACGTTATTTCCTGGGACTCGCCTTATCGACAGCGGCAACACCCGTTTTCGCACGAAAGACCTTCGATAAGCCTCGCGTCCTATCCTTCTATCACCTGCATACCGAAGACCGTATCGACGTCACCTACCGCATCGGTGACCGCTACCAGCGATCGGCCCTTCAGCGGCTCAACTATTTCTTCCGCGATTTCCGCACTGGCGACACCATCGCCATGGATCCCCGTCTGCTCGATCTGCTCTACGACCTCAAGATCACGCTCGGAGACCCGGATGCCCGCTATCACGTTCTGAGCGCCTACCGTTCGCCTGCGACCAACAACATGTTGCGACGCTCATCGAGCGGCGTGGCCAAGAAAAGCCTTCATCTGAAGGGACAGGCCATCGATATTCGTTTCCCTGATCTGTCGACGCGACATCTGCGCGACACGGCAATCGAACTCAGCAGAGGCGGCGTGGGCTATTATCCGCGCTCCAATTTCGTGCATCTGGATACCGGCGCAGTGCGTCAGTGGCGAGCCTGAATCGGGTCATCCTCTTCCGGTTCGAGCTTAGCCGAACGTAAGGGATACGGGTACGCCGCGCGAATCGCCCCGAGGAATTTTCAAAACAAACGGGATCCGCCTTGCCCCGAAGGTTAAGCGGATCCCGTTTGAGCCTCAATTGACCTGAATCAAGTAATCCAGCACGCCGACGGCCTCTATCAGAGGATGCGGAAGCTTGCCGTCAGACCGGGAAGATCGACCTCGTTCAGGGCGATGCGTACACGCTGATTCAGCGCAACCGGATCGCGGAACCGGATTCGGGTCTCAAGGGCAATCTCCGGAACCAGCACGACCGCCTTTCTGTCCTCGATTCCCACGACCACACCCTCTCCTTTCCAGCCCGAGTGATCGCGCAGGAACACCAGCTTCCAATGCTGATTGGAAAAGCGCTCGCTGCGCCGAATCACCTTGGAAGCCACATCCGCTTCGGCCACGCGCTCGTGGACAGACTCGGCACCGAGCAGGTCGCGTCCGGCGAGGCTGGCGCGAATCTGCTGATGGACGAGCAGATCCGAATAACGCCGCAGCGGACTGGTCGCCCGAGTGTAGATCGGAAGCCCTAAACCCGAATGCGGCTCGGGCGTCATCGCCAGACGGGTCGGCTTGAAGCAGCGTCGGCGCGCGAACATGCTCGCAAGATCCTCCGCCTCTGCTCCCGAGTCCGGAGGCGCCTGGGTCGCAAAGGGAATCGCGATCTCGCGCTCGGCACAGAACCGTGCCGCCACCTCACCCGCCATGAGCATGGCATTCGTCACCAGTTCCCGGCTGCGCAGACGCGGCAAGGGACGAATCGTGACCCGCCCATCCAGAACGCGAACGCTGACCTCGGGAAGCGCCAGGCTGCTCGCGCCATTGGCCTTGCGCCGCGACTGGAAGCGCTCGACCACCGCCAGCATTTCGGCGAACGGCGATTGGTCGAGCTGGGTCTCGACACCCTCGTAGGTACACCGCTCGACCCGAACCCAAGAGGCCACGACCTGAATATCCCGAAGCTCGCCCTGCTCATCGCAACGGAACCCGAATGACAAGGCGGGCGAAACCTCGTGCAGTCCCAAACCGAGCCGCTCCGTGATAGCGGCGGGCAGCATATTGACGACGCCCTCGGGCAGATAGAGATTGGCGCCGCGCGTGCGCGCCTCCCGCTCCAAATCGCTACCGGCCTCCACCAAGGCCGCGACATCGGCCACATGCACCCAGAGCCGATCGCCGTCGAGACTCAGCGCATCGTCTGGATCCTGGTTGCCCTCGTCATCGATGGCGTAGGCGGGAAGATGGGTCAAATCCAGACGCGCGTTCTCCGTGCCGAGTTCTGGAACAGGCAGATCCGGGTCGACGAGCGTCGCACCACAACGCAACGGATGGGGATTGTGATTCTTGAGCCAGTAGCCGACCTGAACCAATGCGCGATGGGCATTCTCCGGACTCGATTGATGACCCAGCGCCTCCAAGATACGACTGTGCTCGATCCGGCCCAGCGCAAGCCGCTCCACCTCGCCGAGACGCTTGGCATCCTCCGCCGTGGGCGCCGAGGCGCCCATGCGCTCCAGGAACGCCTTCCAGTCCGCCTCTGCGGTCTGCTTCGCCTCGCGCTCGGCACGCTCACGCTCGACGAGCTCGCGCGAGCGCACCTGGATCGCGGATGGCGTGCCGACGAATGCCAAACCCTCGGCGACGCGCTCCCAGACAGCCCAAGCCGTCGAGGGGGTGAAGCTGTCGAACGCCAACTCGGCGAGATCCCGCAGAGTCGTCTCGGTGCCTTCGAGCAGTTCCCATGCCTCGGTCAGTTCGCCCTCCTGAGGAATCAGGTCGGCCAAACGGCGTAGCGGACCGGGATGAAGCAGCTCCACGTCCTTGGGACGCACCCGCTTGCTTTGATCGCCATCGAGCTCGATTTCGATCTTCTCGCCGACGCTCGCAACGCGGGCGGGCCGATTCTTGTAGAGAACCAGACTGTCGACAGGTGGATTGGCTTGATGTGTCGCCAAGACGCTGTTATCTCCGTATGAGCAGCCGGGCTCGACCGTGATCGACCCGAATGCGAGGACAATGTGCAATAGTCTCGGCGGGCCATGCGCGACGCCGAGCTGAAGTGAAGGCTCCGCGTCCGCTACAGGCAGCACGAGCCGTTCGGTGTTCGCCACCATCCTTGCGTATCATCCCGACCGGAACAGGCCAGCCTCCAGTCGGCGGCGTCCAGCGGCATAGGGTCACCAGAATCCGGCCTTCAACGAGCGATCCATACGCCGCGCGTCGGCATCATCCGTATCGAGGTCCCATCCACATGATGAAACAATGGCAAGCCTTTCTCGCCGAGCAGCCCCGAGAGAGAGACGCGAGTCCAGGCGGCAACTGCCAGCTGATCGATCTCACCCATCTCGGACTCGTCGCCATTCAGGGCGCCGATGCCGAGGCCTTTCTCCAAGGCCAGCTCACTAACGACATCCGCGAGCTTTCGCCGACCCGTAGCCAGCTCAGCGGTCATTGCAGCAACAAGGGCCGCCTGCTTGCCCTCTTCCGCATGATCCGCCGCGACGACACCTTCTATCTCCAGATACCGGCCGAACGCGTCCCCGACATCCTGAAACGCCTGAGCATCTTCGTGCTGCGCAGCAAGGTGACGCTCGCCGACGCCAGCGAGACCTGCATCCGCATCGGCCTTGCGGGCGAGGATGCACCACGTCGACTCGCGGACCAGGACCTGCCTGTACCCGAGATGGAGAATGACGTGACCGCCGCCGATGGGATCACGCTGATTCGAATCCCCGGCGACGTCCCCAGATTCGAAATCCTGGGTCCGTTCGACCCCATGCGCCAGCTTTGGGAGCGCCTGAGCGACCAGAGCGGCGTGGCAAACGCGGACACCTGGAGACGACTCGATATCCAGGCCGGTCTACCCAACGTCTATTCGGAGACGGCCGAGACATTCATCCCGCAGATGCTCAATCTGCAGCACATCGACGGCGTCAGCTTCAACAAGGGCTGCTATACCGGCCAGGAGGTCGTCGCCCGAATGCAGTTCCTCGGCAAACTCAAACGCCGCATGTATCTGGCCGAGGCCGATCTGCCCGCCCAGCCGAAACCCGGCGACGAGCTTTACGCATCCTCCAGCACCTCGCAGCAGGGCAACGGCTGGATCGTCGATGCGGCCCCCCTGTCCGAGGGACGTTTCGCCCTGCTGGCGGTGGCCGAGATCGCCGCTGCCGAGAGCGGCGAAACCAGGCTCGGGCACGACGGCCCGACCCTCCAGCTACAGCCCCCACCCTACGGCTTTCCCAGCAAGGACTGATGATCGTGCACCGCGAGGACGCGTCCAGAGGCGCGTCCTCGCGATCGATCGCATCAGGTTTCCGGACGCATGTGCGGGAACAGCAGGACATCACGGATCGAGGGCGAATCCGTGAAGAGCATGACCAGCCGGTCGATACCGATCCCCTCGCCCGCCGTCGGCGGCATGCCGTGCTCCAGAGCGCGGACATAGTCGGCGTCGTAGTACATCGCCTCCTGATCGCCCGCGTCCTTTTCCGCCACCTGCTGACGGAACCGCTCGGCCTGGTCCTCCGCGTCGTTCAGCTCCGAGAATCCGTTGGCGATCTCGCGTCCGCCGACGAAGAACTCGAAACGATCGGTGACGAACGGATCTTCGTCGTTGCGTCGCGCCAACGGCGAGACCTCGGTCGGATAGCGCGTGATGAAGGTCGGATCCATGAGACGACTCTCGACGGTCATCTCGAAGATCTCGATCTGTACCTTGCCCAACCCCCAGGTCGGTTTCAGCTTGATGCCGAGCCGCTCCGCCACCTGCTTGGCCCGGTCCAGATCGTCGATATCCTCGGCGGTCAGATCCGGATTGAAGCGCAGGATCGAGTCACGCACGCTCATGCGAGCGAAAGGCTTGCCGAAGTCGTAGCTCTCGCCCTGATACTGGATCTCGGTGCGACCGAGCACTTCCAGGGCCATGCGGCGCAGCATGTCCTCGGTCAGGTCCATGAGGTCGCGGTAGTCCGCATAGGCCTCGTAGAACTCCAGCATGGTGAACTCGGGATTGTGACGCGTCGACAAGCCTTCGTTGCGGAAATTGCGATTGATCTCGTAAACCCGCTCGAATCCGCCGACCACCAGACGCTTGAGGAAGAGTTCGGGCGCGATGCGCAGGAACAGCTGCATGTCGAGCGCATTGTGATGGGTGACGAAGGGACGCGCCACGGCACCGCCCGGAATCACCTGCATCATTGGGGTCTCGACCTCCAGGAAGCTGCGGGCGTTCAGATAATCGCGGATAAACTGAACGATGGCGGTGCGCACGCGAAAGGTCTCGCGCGCGGTGGAGTTCATGATGAGATCCAGATACCGCTGACGATAGCGGCTCTCCATGTCGGTCAGACCGTGGAATTTCTCCGGTAGCGGTCGCAACGCCTTGGTCAGCAACCGAATGGATTCGCAGCGGATGGACAGCTCGCCGGTCTTGGTCTTGAAGAGCACGCCCTCGGCACCGAGGATGTCGCCGAGATCCAGGTCGCGCTTGAAGGACGCGTAGGCATCCTGCCCGATCTGATCGCGCTGGACGAAGAGCTGGATGCGCCCCGACATGTCCTGGATGTGGGCGAAGCTCGCCTTGCCCATGACGCGGCGCGTCATGAGACGGCCGGCGATCCGGACCCGAACGCCCTGCGCTTCGAGGGTTTCGACATCCGTGTCTCCATGCGCGGCATGGAGGTCGCCGGCGAGCGCATCGCGACGAAAATCGTTGGGGAAGGCGACACCCTGGGCGCGCAACTGCGCCAGCTTCTCGCGCCGTTGCGCGATCAGCTTGTTCTCGTCCAGCGCCTCGCTGGCGCCTGGCTTGGAGTCAGGGTTCGGGTTCTGTTCTGCCTGTTGGCTCATCGGCATGAATTCTCTGGGATTTAGAGCCCGCTCTTGAGACTGGCTTCGATAAAGGGATCGAGATTGCCGTCCAGCACGGACTGGGTATTCGCGATCTCCACCCCGGTACGCAGATCCTTGATACGTGACTGGTCCAGCACGTAGGAGCGGATCTGGCTGCCCCAGCCGATGTCGGACTTGGTGTCCTCCAGTGCCTGCTGGCTCGCCTGACGCTTTTGCATCTCCAGCTCGTAGAGCTTGGCCTTGAGCTGCTTCATGGCCTGGTCTTTGTTCTTGTGCTGCGAGCGGTCGTTCTGACACTGGGTCACGATGTTCGTCGGCAAATGGGTGATACGCACCGCCGATTCGGTCCGGTTGACGTGCTGACCGCCAGCGCCGCTGGCGCGATAGACGTCGATGCGCAGATCGGCCGGGTTGATCTCGATCTCGACGCTGTCATCGACCTCGGGCGAGACGAACAAGGAGGCAAAGGAGGTATGCCGACGGTTGCCCGAATCGAACGGCGACTTGCGCACCAGACGATGCACGCCGGTTTCGGTACGGAGCCAGCCGAAGGCGTACTCGCCCTCGAACTTGACGGTCGCGGACTTGATGCCGGCGACCTCGCCTGGGGATGCCTCCATCAGCTCGGTCTTGAAGCCGCGACGCTCGCCCCAGCGCAGATACATGCGCAGCAGCATCTCGGCCCAGTCCTGGGCCTCGGTTCCGCCGGAACCGGCCTGGATGTCGACGAAGGCGTTCTTCGAATCCATCTCGCCGGAGAACATCCGACGGAATTCGAGCTCGGCCACGCGCGACTCATAGGTTTCGAGGTCCGCAACCAGGGACGTGAGCGTCTCCTCGTCGGCCTCCTCGGCCGCCATTTCGAGCAACTCGTCCGCATCCGTCAGCGCTGAGGTCATCTCGTCGATGGTCAACACCACGGCCTCCAGGGTCGCGCGCTCACGACCGAGCGCCTGCGCACGACTGGGATCGTTCCAGACCTCGGGATCTTCGAGCTCCCGCAGGACCTCGGTCAGACGATCTTGACGTTCCGCGTAGTCAAAGATACCCCCTGAGGGACTCCAGGCGTCCCTTCAGGTCGTTGATTTGGTGTGCGATCGGATTGATGTCGATCATGGTGGGCTCCGGCCGGTAAAACCAGGCAGTATAGCGGCTATCCCTGGATGGGCGCCAATCCGTCACAATTGCGCGGCCCACTCCCCCGCTTGGGCCCGATCGCACAGAGCCAACCAATCCTCGTCATCGATCGCCAGGTCGCGCAGTGCGCGCTCCTGATCCGCCGGCAGCTCCACATGCTCGGGGTTGCCGAGACTCATGGCGACCAGAGAGTGCGCAAGCTTGGACAGCGCGACCAGAACACCAACTGCCGAATCGGCGGAAAAATCAAAATTCGAATCATGGTGATGATAGATGGCCAAGGCGATGTGCTCGGGAAGCCGCCAGTTGCCGGCCAACAGGAAACCGACGGTCACATGGTCGACACCGAGACGCTTACGTTCGTAATCCATCAGACCGAGCGGATCCGTCTCGTTGCGCAGCACCCATTCAGCGCCATAGTCGGGCGCCATCTCGACGAAGATCAGGCTGCCGGCATTCTGCATGATGCCGAACAGAAACGCCTCGTCGGGCGCCACGCCGCCGACCACCTCGGCGACCGTGAGTATCGCCCGGGCGCGTACCATCATGCCGTCCCAAACCACCTGCGCCGGCCCCTCGGTCACGCCAAGCATGCGCTGGATCGCTTGAGCGGTCACCAGATTCGTCAGGCGAGCGATCCCCATCATGGTGACCGCTTGATGCATATTGGTGATCTTGGTGCGACAGCGGAACAGCGGCGAATTGACCGCCTTCATGACCTGACCGGTCAGAGACACGTCCCGTGAAATGAGTTCGGCCGCCACCCGAATATCCGGCTCGGGACGTCCGAGCTCATCGCGCAAGGCGAACACGACATCCGGAATCTGCGGAATCCGGGCCTTGCGCACGGCCTGAAAGGCAAGCTCCAGATCGGGCTTGGGTGGATATCGACAGGAAGCGGACGGCATCGAATGATCGGAAGGCATTTCAGACATGATGATTCTGTTCGCGTATATGACGCTGTTCGAGCGGATGCGAGGAGTGGGTCACGCCGTCATCGCATGCATGAGGCGATCGAGTTACGCCCAAGCTTAACCCAAGTCAACAGGTCGGCGAAAAGCAACCGTGCGCGATACGGACAAAGGCGTGCACAGAAGAAGCGGAGACCTACCGCCATATCGAGACACGCCCTATGATGATGCGCTTCAACTCACGACGACGGTAGAGGGCCTGCGCACACGATGGACGCCGAATTTTGGTTGGAACGATGGCAGCGCCGCGAGATCGGCTGGCACCAGGACGACATCAACGCCCATCTTCAGGAATATTGGCCGAGTCTCGGCGTGGATGCGAACACCCTGGTCTTCGTCCCGCTGTGCGGCAAAACACTGGATCTCCTCTGGCTGGTCAGCCAGGGACACCGCGTGATCGGGGTCGAGCTGGTCGAGACGGCCGTCCAAGAGATCTTCGCCGAGCAGGGACTGACGCCAATCGTCACCGACATCCCACCCTTTCGGCTCTATCAGCTCGACGAGCTCCGCATCCTATGCGGCGACTTCTTTGCGCTCACGCCCGAGCATCTGGCCGGGGTAGGCGCCCTATTCGACCGGGCCTCGCTGATCGCCTTCCCGCCCGAGATGCGCCAGCGATACGCCGACACGCTCGCCTCTCTGATGCCGATCCCGGTCCCGACCCTGCTCGTGACGCTGGAATACGCCCAACATGAGCGGCCTGGACCGCCCTTCTCCGTTCAGCCGGAGGAGGTTCATGCGCTCTTCGATGCGCGTTACCGAGTCGAATCCCTCGCCAGGCTGGACGTTCTCGAAGAATCTCCGGCATTTCTCAAGCGACGCATGACGTGCCTGCATGAGCAGGTCTACCGACTCAGCCCCGGACCCTGATCCGAGACCGAGATGCGGTCAGCCGAGAGCGGTCGACCAAAAGTCGTCGAGCGCCTTCATCGTCTCTTCGGGCCGTTCCCAATGCGGAAGCCCGAGATTCGGCGCCAACGAGACCGAACGCCAATTCGGCCGTCTGGCCAACAGCTCGGGCAGGTGCTCGAAGGTGACGTAGGGGTCGCGATCGGCGATCGCCAGAACCGGCAGATCCGTCAGACGATCATAGAGAGAGGCGACCGCGTTGGCGGTAAAGAGCTGGGTCGAGAGGAAGGTCAGCGGGGCATGTCTCGCGCCCGGTTGGTGTGCGGTCGCGTAGGCGTAATCGATCAAGTCCGAAGGAACGCCAGCCGTCAAGGATCGACCGAGGAAATAGCGGATGCTGGGACGTGACGAGACCAACCGAAAGAGCCCCTGTCCGAGCAGCGGCAATCCGAGGAAGGCACGGATGAACCGCGCGGTTCGGGTTCCGGGCAGGCTCTGCCGGCCAAACCCCGTGGGCGAGATCATGACCAGCGAGGCGACCTGATCCGGCGCCTTGAGCGCGGCACGCGCCGCGAATTCGGCGCTGAGCGAGAGCGCGAGCAGATCCGCCGGCCGCCCGACGACCTGACGCAGGAAGTCGGCGATCGTCTCTGCATAGAACTCTGGGGAATATCCACCCTTCGGGCGGCTGGAATGGCCGAACCCAGGCAGGTCCAAACTGTAGACCGGTCGCGTGCCGCGATAATGCTCGAAGAACGGCTTGACCTCGAAGCTGCTGCAGGCCGCATTGATGCTGTGGATCAGCACCAGTGGACGCCCCGAGCCCGTCTCGTCGTGGTAATAGGCGACATGCTCGCCAGAGACCGTCTGATAGCTGGAACGGGTCGCCACTAAGGCATTGGGAAGTGTCACGGGGATATCTCCTTGATCAGAGGGGCGCGCGTCCCGGTTCGACGCCTCCGGAAGGAATCCGCGCCGGACCGGTTCACGCACACCAGTAAGGTGGAAGGAGGCGGATTAGATCATATCCTCGATGAACAGGGGTTTTCCGATCGCGTATCCCTGCGCATAGTCGACGCCGATATCGCGCAGGAGTTCGAGGATCTCCTGGTTCTCCACGTACTCCGCGATCGTTTTCTTGCCCATGAAATGGGCGATCTCGTTGAAGGATTTGACGATCTCCCGATCGTGCGGACTGACCAGAATGTCCTTGACGAACGAGCCGTCGATCTTGACGAAATCCACCGGCAAGCGCTTGAGATAGCTGTATGAGGACATGCCGGCCCCGAAGTCGTCCAAGGCGATACGGCAGCCGAGCGACTTGATGTCCTCCAGGATGATGGCCGCCTGGTCGAGATTCACGATCGCGGCGGTCTCGGTGACCTCGAAACTGACCATGTCGACCGGAATCTCGAAGCGCTTGATCCCGGCCCGAATGTAATTGATGAGCCCTGGATCGCTCAGCGATTGACCGGACAGATTGATCGCCACACCGCCGATCTCGCGCACCTTCAACGGATGGGCGCTGACCCAGCTGAACGCCTCTTCGATCACCTGCCGGTCGACCTCGCGCATCATGTTGAATGCCTCGGCAGCGGCGATGAAGGACTGCAGGGGGAGCGGCACGCCCTGATCGTCGTACACGCTCAACAGGATCTCGCAATGCGGACTCAGATCGGTGGCCGGATCGAGCGGTACGATCGGCTGATACCGCAGCTTCCTCCGCCCTGCCTTGATGACGTCCTCGGCCTGCGCCCAGCCGCGCATATGGTCGAGCTGACGAGAGATCAGCTCGTTGTCCTCGCGGAACATGACGACCCGGTCCCCGCCCTCGCGCTGGGCGGCGAGACAGGCGACGCTCGCGGCCGAGATCAGCTTCTCGGGACTGCTGTTGTCGCCAAGCAGCATGGCGAGCCCCAGACTCCCCGAAATGCGAAACGGCTTGCCCTGCAAATCGAACGGCATGACGTTCAGCCCAGCGCGAATGGACTCGCCGATCTCCATCGAATGATCCCGGTCCATCACGGGCGCCAGAAATCCGAAACGACTGCCTCCCATGTAGGCAAGACAAACGGCATCCGGGGCCACGCCCTCAAGCAGACGCGCCACGGCGGTCAACATGCGTTCGCCGACCGAATACCCGAAGGTTCCGGTCAGGGTGTCGTAGCGATCCAGCTCGAGAAACCCGAGCACATGACGATTGGACGCCCCCGCCTCCGTCAACAGGAGCTGTGTCAGCGATCCGACCAGACGGCGCTGATTGGAGAGCCCCGTCAGAGGATCGTGCGTCTCGTGATATTGCAACCGCTCCTGCATCTCGGAGAGCGCCGCATCGGCCGCGCGCGTCACGATCCGCTTGTCCGATGGCGCTTGAGCGCGGGCCTGACCACGCAGAAAGGCCTCGGCGAGTCGAGAACGCCGCAACACCTTCACCTTCTTGCCCATGGTGTCGGTCACCGCCAGACGGGATCCGTCCTCGTTGCGCCAGATGAGACGGAGCGCCTTGCTGGTCTCCTTCCCGCGCATCCAGATGAGCGCACCGAGCGACAGGTCTTCGACCTGGGTGAGCGCGCGCTCCCAATCGGACGGCGAGACGCTCGCCGGCATGTGCTCGGGCTCGTTCTCCGAATCGGGCAGAATCGGGCAGAAAAGCAGATAGTCGTCCTCGCGGTCGAGCGAGGCCCGCGAGCGTCGCACGGCGGTATCGATGCGCCCCAGCACATCGTTGACAACGATCGGATCTGTGCCGATATAGGCCAAGGCATCGCGCAGGCCGCCGACCAAGGTATCGAGCGTCATCAAGCCCTCGGGCGGCGCCTCACCCTCCCCGCCCGTCATGAGATGCACCGACCACAGCAGATCCCAATATCGTTTCCAGCGCTCGGACTGCATGCCGAGGTTGGCGCAGGTCATATCCAGCAGATTGCGCCAGCCGACCTGGAGCAGTTCGTCGATCACCTTGTGGATACGCTTGCCATCGAAGGCCGCGTTCAGCGCGCTGCGCACCTCTCCTCGGGCAATCCGGCCACGCTCGCGCGACTCGCAGACGCTGACCCAATTGGAGATGTTGCCTTGATACTCATTTCCGGCGCGCTGTTCGAGACTCGCCAAACGCTTCGACAACTCATCGACAAGCTTGGGATCGCGCCCATCCGACTCGACCAGCTTCTTCACCGCCGCTTCGTATTCGCGCCGCAACCCCTCGTCCGCCCCCTCGTCGTTGAGGAGAAACATCGCCAGATGTTCGAGCTGGTTGATCAGATTGACCAACGGCTGATTGTTATCGGCGATGCCGGACGGCGAGGTCACGGCCATCGAGAGCAAGCGGGTCGATAGCGGCTTGATCAGCGACTTGAGCCGCTGCGGCGTCGTGGGATCGGCCAGCATGTGCGACAGCAGTCGATCCGTCACGTCGACGCGCTCCTCGACCTGAGGAGACATCACGGGCCTATCGGCGGTATTGCCGTTGGATTTCTTCTCCTCCGCCGCGTGGAGCCACTGAGCGACGAGATCGCGCAAGGGACGACTGGGATCGGGGTCGGGCATCTGAAAACCCGACGGCAGATTGGCCAACAGATCGGCAATCCGTCGCCCGCCGGCATAATGCCGGACACGCTGGTCAAGCAGCGGATAGGTGAAAGGGGACTGATAGCCCGCAAGCAGATTCGCCACCAAACCGGCGGCCTTCTCGTAACTCGATGTCTGGGCGCTCCCTGCCGATGAGGGCGGAGGAACCGCTGTCCCGAGCGATTCGTTGCCGACACCCGAGTTCACGCCACCGGCCCCCATCCCAACAGATACGGAATCGGCCGCACCAGAGGCCGGCTCTCCCGCTTGTTCGCTGGCGGAGCGCTGCGCCTCCGCAAGCTCCAGAAGCCCGGAGGTGGTCCAAGAATGCAGGAGTTCGCGATAGAAGGCACCCATATTGCGGGACAGATGATCCGAAACGAGCTGCAGCGCCAGACGCTGAAGCTGGCTCCCGAGCCCGGCCTCCTTCAATACTCGCTCGATGGCCTCCGCCAGTGCCATGGGGTCCATCGGCAAGGCGCTGTCGTGGAACAGGCCTCCGATGTGGGTACGCAGCGCATCGAGCGGCTCGCGCAGATCCTCCTCAAGCCGGTTGGCGAGCTGAGACTTGGCGAGCCAGATCTCGAATTCGTCCTGATCGACGAGCTTCAGCCCACCCTCGTCGCCATTGCCTGACCCGTCCGACTTCGGCTTGGCCCGAGAGGTCTTCCCGATATCCTTGAGCGAATCGAGCAGCTCGCCCAACAGACGCTGAGAAACGCGTTCGCTTTGGATGGCCTTGGCCAGGATTCCGATCTCTCCGGCAAAACGTGCGCGCTCGGCGTCGTTATCCGCCTTCTCCGTATACTGCCAGAGTTCATCGACCAGGGTCTCCAGCAGCGAATCCATCATGCCGCCGAGCCGCTGCTTGCCGACGTTCTGCAGAACCTCGCGCGCAAGCGTGCGGGTCGGATTCGAGTCTGGATCCAGCTCGTCACGCGTTCTGGCGATGGTTTCGCTGATAAAACGCGCCAGACGCGAGCGTCCATCGCCGAGCAGCCGGATGAAACGGGCGCCGACGCCACGGTCGACACGGTGGACCACCTCGACCACGGCCTGCACCGGATCCATGCTTTGGGCATCGGGCAGGTCGAAATAGAGATCCACATGCTCCCCCGACTGGAAGGGCAACTCCAGCTCGGAGGCATCGGGGGCCAGCAATACACCCCCATTGCAGACGTTCTTCACCCGACAGTTCGTCGGCAACTGGTTACGCCCACGGACCTTGGCGTGAAAATCCACCGGATAGCGCGTCTGTATACGCCGGTCCCGATCATTTCGAGGGTGCTCGCTCATGCGCGTGATAATACACATTCAGGCGTTGGAAACCAGCACCGGAAATCAGCGTAAATACACACCATCTTCACCGACCTTTCCTGGTCCATCCAATACATAAATACCCGCCGAGTTGGCCGAAACGGAAAAACTCAGCTCCCCATCGCTGGCGATCTCATTCCCGCTCACCGCATCTCTATACAGGCCCGCTCTGACCCCATCCACCTGGATGTGCTGATCGCTCCCAATCGCGAGACCGACGACGGCATAGGATGCGCCATCGGAATGGTCCCGCACAAAGGACATGCCGTCGCCCCACTCGGCCAGCCGGGTCACCGGCGCCTTCTGTAACGCCGGAATGGCACGGCGGATCAGATTGAGTCGCTGGATGTGCCGATAGAGCGGATGAGACTGGGTCTCGGCGATGCGCGCGTCGGTGAGATGATCGCCGAAATAGGCGCGGCCGGTCTGGTGCAGGGTATCGCGCTCGCCCTCCACGTCCTGCGGAGCGCCCTTCATGAACTCGATCTCTTCTCCGTAGTAGAGACAGGGGATGCCGCGCAGGGTCCAGATAAGGTTATAGGCGGCCGCCGCCATCCACTGATCGCCCTTGAAGCGGTACTTGAAGTCGTTGTCCGGACCCACGTCGTGATTCTGCAGGAAGGTGACCAACTGGGTCACGTCGCCATAGATCCAGTCCATGCCGAGAACCTGGCCGGTTCCGGCATAGGTGCCCTTGCTGACGGTGTCGCGGAAGGTCGAGAAAAGCCCGAAGTCGAGCTGCGGAAATCCGGAATTTCCACCTGAGAGCGGATCGCGCGGATCCGTGCCGAGCCGGGTGTACCACCAGGGACGGATCTCGGAGGGACCGTTGTCTCCGCCACCCAGATCGCCCCAGCCGTAGCCCTTGACCAGATTCTCGCCGAACACGAACAGCCCCGGCTTGTGCGCCTTCCAGGCATCGACGTATTCGAGCAGGGTGTCGCGCTCGATGTGCTTGACGGTATCGATACGCAAGGCGTCGACGCCCATGTCCAGATAGCGCGACACAGCGCCGATGATGTAGTCCTTGAGGTTCTGGCGCTCGACGGCCAGATCGATGCAGTCGCCGGCGATGTGCTTGTGCTGCAAGGGATAGGCGCTCTCCCAGTCGCCGCCGCAGATGAATCCCTCCTGGTGATACCAGTCCGGATCCAGACTGCCCGGATCGATCCCGAAGAAGCGGCCCGGGTCGTAGCCGGGCTTGGGCAGGGTCTCGCCGGTCTTGGGGTCGACCAGCGGCTCGACGCCGTCCGGATCGCGAGCGTGGCGCTCGCGGTACCAGTCGGGTGCGACCGGATTGTCGATATCGTCGCGGTTCGGCCAGGCATAGTTGCCGAGACTGCCCTGATAGGGACCGTGATCGACCCGCCCCGGCTCGCTTCCGGCCGGGACATAGTATTTGATCGGCAGATGATCGATATGGACCTTGCCGCGAATACCGTACTGGCAGGAGTGATTGATCACCACGTCCTGGATGATCTTGATGCCCTTGGCGTGCGCGGCGTCGATCAGGTCCTGATAGGTGGCGTCGGGCGACTCCAGACGCGGGTCGATGCGGGTCCAGTCGTAGGCGTGATAGCCGTGGTAGTCGAGCCCGGAGCGGTTCTCCACCGGGGGCGTGATCCAGATGGCGCTGAAGCCAAGATCGCGAATGTAGTCCAGCCGCTGGATCAATCCCTTGAAATCGCCGCGCCAATGGGGGTCGACAGGATGGCCGGTCGAATCGAACTGGATACGGTCGCGGCAGAAAAAATTGTTGGATGGGTCGCTGTCGTTGAAACGGGCGGTCAACAGGAAGTAGATGGTCTCTTCGCGAAAATCGCAGCGCTCCTCGATCGGGCGCAGCTCTCCGAACCCGCTCGGAGCTAGAACCGGGGGTGGCGCGGGCCGCGCGACGGGATGCTCGACGGCCCCGAACCCCTTCGGCTCGACCGAGCTCCAAACCCCGCCGGCATCCAGCCAGCCATCGCTGTCGCGATACTGATCGGCCGTCTGGCGCCCGCACCCATCGTTGAAGACCAGACGGATCGAACTCACCCCCCGCAAACGGATGCGGTACCAGCCAGCACCAACGGGCTCCATCGGCAGACCCGGCCATTGGCTGGCGAAGCCGCCCGGTTCGCCGTCCCAAACATGGACGTGAACGGAATCGGCCCAACCGCTCGGTCGCTCGACATGCAAAAGGATGTCAGCCATGCTCACTCCATTGCGACAGCGCACTCAGGGTGCGCCCTCTGGGCATCCGTCTGCGGATGCCGTTCGCCCCCCAGAGGGAGGCCGCCCGCCGCTCAGCCGCGCCAGGTGACAAAGGCGCGATCCAGTGTACTCTGGATCGCCGACAGCAGACGCTCGATGGGCTTTTTCGCCGCGCGGTACTTGAGTTGCAACAGATCCCGCCCCTGGCTCGCGTCCAGGAGAAAGTCGTCGCTGGTCTGGATACTGTCGACCAGACCCAGCTCGACCGCGCGCTGCCCGTGCCAATACTCGCCCGTAGCCACCTGATCCAGATCCAGATCCGGACGGTACTCGGCGACAAATGTCTTGAACAGACGGTGGGTCTCCTCCAACTGCTCGCACAACTTGGCGCGCCCCTCGTCCGTATTCTCGCCGAAGAGCGTCAGCGTCCGCTTGTGCGCGCCGGCCGTGTGTAGCTCGAAATCCACGCCATAGCGATCCAGCAGACGATGGAAATTCGGCAGCTCGGCGAGCACACCGATCGAGCCGAGCACGGCGAAGGGCGCGGCAATGATGCGATCGGCGACGCAGGCCATGAGATACCCCCCGCTCGCCGCAACCTTGTCGACCGCAACCGTGAGCGGGATGCCTTTGGAGCGGATTCGCGCGAGCTGAGAGGCGGCGAGACCGTGCTCGCTCACCATGCCGCCGGCGTTGTCGAGCCGAACCAAGACCTCATCGCCCTCGCGCGCCTCCAGGAGCAGCGCCGTCACCAGCATCCGCAACGCACCGACCTCGCTGGCCCGGATATCGCCTTTGAAATCGATCACGAACAGCCGCTTGCGGCTATCCGCCCGCTCCTTTTCGCGTTCCTTCTCGCGCCTGCGCTCGGCCTTGAGGAAAACCTTGTATTCCTTGCGCGAGAGCGAGAATTCCTTGAGCGAGGATGCCAGGTTGCGATGGCGCTCGCCGAGATCCGTGACCTCCAGCCGTTCGCTCTGGTCGCTACCCTGGCGTAGACGAAAGACCAGAACCAGCAGAACGACGATACCAAGCAGCAGCGTCAGGGTCTTGGCAAGAAAGAGACCGTAGTCGACGAGCGACGTAAACAAAAGATCCATAGAGAAACGTCCTTCCTTCAGACGGCGATCGGGGCGCGAATGGCCGGAGCCGGATCATAACCGAGAACCTCGATGTCCTCGAAGCGGTAGTCGAAGAGCGTCTCCGCGCGGCGCTTGAGCTCAAGACGCGGCAGCGCCTTGGGCGTGCGTTCCAACTGGGCGAAGACGATCTCCGGGGTCAGATGATTGCGATAGAGATGCAGGTCGCCGAAGGTATGGACGAATTCGCCGACAGCCAGATCGCACTGATCGGCGATCAGGTGGGTCAGGAGCGCATAACTGGCGATATTGAATGGCACCCCAAGAAAAAGGTCCGCACTGCGCTGATAGAGCTGACAGGACAGACGCCCGTCGGCAACGTAGAACTGAAACAGACAATGACAGGGGGCCAGAGACATGCGGCCTGCACGGACATTGTCCTGCGGCGAGCGCGACTCGTCCGGCAGGTCGGCCGGATTCCAGGCCGAGACGACCAGACGGCGCGAATCGGGCCGCGTGCGGATGGTCTCGACCAGCTCCGCGAGCTGATCGACGACCCGCCCGTCCGGGCAGCGCCAACTGCGCCACTGCGCCCCGTAGATGGGACCGAGATCGCCATCCTCGGTCGCCCACTCGTCCCAGATGGAGACACCCTGCTCACGCAGCGCTCGATTGTCCGTGGAGCCGGACAGAAACCAAAGCAGCTCGTGCACCAGGCTCTTGAGGTGGACGCGCTTGGTGGTGAGCAGCGGGAAGCCCGCCTGCAGATCGAAACGGACCTGACGTCCGAACAGCGAGCGCGTGCCGACCCCCGTGCGATCACCCTTATTGAGGCCGTTGTCGACGACATCGCGAACCAGATCTAGATAGGCGCGCATGCGTCAGACCGTCGCCGGGCCGAGCAGCAGCGAGCGTCCGTCCATCACGTCAGGAACCGGGACACCCATGAGGTTGAGCACGGTCGGGGCGATATCCTTGATACCTCCACCCACTGCGAGACGCCAGGGCACCTCGTCGACCACCAGACAGGGCACCGGATAGACGCTGTGCTGCGTATGGGGGGCACCGGTGACCGGGTCCACCAGTTCGTCGCAATTGCCGTGATCGGCGGTGAGAATGACCGAATAGCCGCACTCGCGCGCCACGTCCATCAGTCGGCCGGCCTCGCGATCGAGCGTCTCGACCGCAGCGATGACCGCCTCGCGCACCGCCGTATGGCCGACCATGTCGCCGTTGGCGAAATTGACCACGATAAAGGGAAAGGTCTTGCGCTGCAGTGCCTCGATCGTCGCGTCGGCCACCTGAGACGCGCTCATCTCGGGCTGCAGGTCGTAGGTCGCCACCTTCGGGGACGGAATGAGCGCACGCTCCTCGCCCGGGAAGGGATCGTCGCGCCCGCCGTTGAAGAAGAAGGTGACATGGGCGTATTTCTCGGTCTCGGCGCAGTGGAACTGCGGCAGTCCGTCGTCGCTCAGGATCTGGCCCAGCGTAATCTTGGGCATGTCGTGATCGAAGGCGAAGGGCAGACCGTACCACTGGTCGTATTCCATCATGCAGGTGACCTTGACCCCAGTGACGCCACGGCGGTCGAACTTGTCGAAATCCGGCTGGAAGAAGGCCGAGACCATCTGGCGCGGACGATCCTTGCGGAAATTGACATGCACCACCTGATCGCCGTCTTGGATGCATTCGCCACCCTCGACCAGTGTGGGCTTGATGAACTCGTCGTCCTCGCCGGCCTCGTAGGCCGCCTCGATTGCCGCCCGCGCGCTCGGCGCGCGCCGGCCCTCGCCGTCGACCATGGCGCGCCAGGCCAGCTCGGTCCGCTCCCAGCGGTTGTCGCGGTCCATCGCATAGTAGCGGCCGGAGACGCTCGCAATCTGACCGCCCGCCATCTCCAATGCCTCCTGGATGCAGTTCAGATAGTTGAGGGCGGAGCGCGGCGCGGTGTCGCGACCGTCGGTGAACATATGGACCATGGGGCGCGCGCCCTGATGTTTGCAGAGCTTGATGAGCGCAGCCAGATGGCGCACATGGCTGTGCACGCCGCCATCGGAGACCAAACCCATCAGGTGGATCGGACGCCCCTGCGCTGCCGCCGCCTTGGTCGCCGCGACCAGGGCGTGGTTCTCGAAAAAGCTGTGATCCGAGATCGCCGCGTCGATCAGCACCAGATCCTGCCGAACCACGCAACCGGATCCTAGGGTCATGTGCCCCACCTCCGAGTTGCCCATCTGTCCATCCGGCAGACCGACCGACAGACCCGATGCCTGGATTGCAGTATGGGGATAGGTGGAGAAGTAGCGATCGAGGTTCGGCGTATTCGCGATCGCGATGGCGTTGTTGGCCTTGGACGGATTGAGACCGAAACCATCCAGGACGATCAGGATGACGGGTCGGCGGGGGACCTTTTTCATTGGATCACTCATCGCAACATTCCTCGATATTCCAACGGACCGAACGACAGGCTCGTCCCGCGCAAAAGTGCGCATTGTATCCCGATGCCGCGCCACTGTGGCCGAGCGCATCGATCGCTTGGCGAGACTACGGGAACCACGCAACCCAAACGAGAATTCTCGGGAAAGCCGCCGGTGAGATGATTATCATTGAGGGCCGCCACCGGCACATACAATATGCGGACGGACAAGGTACCGACATATCGAGAGACTAAACTCGATAATTTTCATAACAGTGCCCGCCTTCACCAGGCGCTTGAGGAGGACAGCATATATGCAGACCGAACGTATCATCGCCTTCGTCATGGCCGGCGGCCAGGGATCCAGGCTCCAGCCGCTGACGACCGGCCGCTCCAAACCCTCGGTGCCCTTCGGCGCCCGCTACCGGATCGTCGATTTCGTCCTGAGCAATCTCGTCAACTCGCAGATCCAGACCATCTATCTGCTGGTCCAGTACAAATCCCAGTCCCTGATCGAGCACGTGCGCAAGGCATGGACCATCTCGCCCTTGCTGCAAAGCCAGTTCGTCACCGTGGTGCCGCCTCAGATGATGTCCGGCGAGCACTGGTTTCAGGGCACCGCCGACGCGATCAACCAGAACATCAACCTGATCGAGGAGCATCGTCCCGACCTGGTCGCGGTGTTCGGCGCGGATCACATCTATCGCATGGATATCCGCCAGATGGTGGAATTCCACAAGGAGCGCCGCGCCGATGTCACCATCGCCGCCCTCCCCGTTCCCCTGCATGAAGCCTCCAGCTTCGGGGTCATCGCCGCCGACGAGGAAGGTCGCATCCAGGCCTTCGAGGAAAAGCCGGCCAACCCGACCCCGCTCGCCTCGGATCCCAACCAGGCATTCGCCTCCATGGGCAACTACATCTTCGATAGCGAGGTTCTGATCAAGGCGCTCAAGGAGACCCAGGAAGCCGGCGAAACCGATTTCGGTCAGCACGTACTGCCGCGACTGCTGCGCACCCACCGGCTCTTCGCCTACGACTTCTCCAGCAACCGTATCCCTGGAATCCAGCCTTACGAGGCGCCCGTCTATTGGCGCGACGTCGGCACCATCGACGCCTATTTCGACGCCCACAACGACGTTCTGGGCGAGGAACCCAAGTTCGACATGTTCAACCCGGATTGGCCCGTTTTTTCGAGCGGCTACCAGGGTCCGGTGGCGCGGATCCTCGGCGGACAGCTCGACAACACCCTGCTCGGGGCCGCGACCATGATCCACAAGGGCGCGCGCATCAGCAATTCCATCATCCGGCGCGAGGCGGTGATCGAGGAGGATGTGGAGCTGGATAACTGCATCATCATGGATTACGTGCGCGTCGGCCGAGGGGCCAAGCTGCGCAACGTCATCGTCGATCGACACAACATCATCGAGAACGGCGATCGCATCGGTTTCGACCGCGAGATCGACAGCCAGCGTTTCCACGTCAGCCAGGGCGGCGTCACCGTGATCCCGATGGGACGTGTCAGCTATTTCGCGCGCAACACGCGCGGCACGGGACGCGGCGGATACGCGGAATAGCCAGACTCAAACGGCCCGAACGCGTGGATCGATAGCGACATAGAGCAGGTCCGTCAGCGTATTGACCGCAAGATAGGTCAAGGCGATCAGCAGAACCGCGCCCTGCACCAGGGGGTAGTCGCGAGTCTGAATCGCCTCGACCAGCAGACTTCCCAAACCGGGCCAGGAAAATACCGTCTCGGTGATGACCGCCCCGCCCAGCAGGGCGCCGAACTGTAGACCGACCAGGGTCAGGATCGGAAGCCAGGCGTTGCGCAACGCGTGACGCCACAGAACGGCCAGAGGCCCCAGCCCCTTGGCACGGGCCGTTCGCACATAATCCTCTCCCAGCACCTCAAGCACACTGCTGCGCACCATCCGCGCCAGCACGGCCGCAAGCCCCGTCCCCAAAGTCACTGCCGGAAGAACCAGACTGAACGGCCCATCCCGTCCGCTGACCGGCGTCCAACCCAGCCACAGTGAAAAGACCAGAATCAGAAGCGGACCGAGCCAGAAATTCGGTATCGCCGCACCCAGCATGGAAAAGGTCATGGCCGCGCGATCAACGCCCCGCCCTCGGTAGTGTGCGGCGAGCACGCCGAGCGGAATGGCGAGCACGATCGCCAGGGACAGCGAGGCGACGGCCAACTCCAGGGTCGGCCCGACCCGCTCGCTCAACAGATCCAACACCGGACGCTGGGCATGCAGCGACACCCCCAGATCGAGCCGAACCAAACGCCCCAGATACTCCAAATACTGAGCCGACAGCGGCCGATCGAGCCCCAAGGCATGACGCAAAGCCTCCTGATCGGCGGGCCGCGCGCCCTCCCCCAGCATCACCTCGACCGGATCGCCCGGCACCAGGTGGATCAGCAGAAAAACCAGGGTACAGACGCCGAGCAGCATCGAGAGGGACAGGCCGATACGTGGCAGCAACGAAAACGCGATGCCTCCCCACGCCGGCTTCGGTCCAGCCGTCGGCATCCGACATCTCACCCCAGGATCTCGACCGGCGTACCCCGAGGCACCTGATCGAACAGCGCGATCAGATCCGGGTCGCGCATGCGGATGCAGCCATGAGAACGCGGCTCGCCCATGGGCTCCCAATACGGGGTGCCATGGATGTAGATGAAGCGCCTTAGGGTATCCACAGGACCGCCGCGATTGCGCCCGGACTCGCACCCCGTCAACCAAAGAATACGGGTCAGGATCCAATCTCGTTCCGGATACGCCGCCGCCAAGGCATCATCGAAAATTTCGCCGGTCGGCCGTCGACCGCGAAACACGGTTCCAACCGGACATCCGTCGCCGATCCCCAATCGCACCCGATGCAAGCCGCGCGGCGTACAGCCGCTGCCACGCTGCTCGCCAACCCCATTGAGGCCGGTCGAAACCAGATAGCTCCCCAACAGGCGCGGCCCATCCAGCAGCATCAACGTCTGAGCACCGACATCCACCACGATTTTTTTCGACACGATATCCTCTCGCAATCATCAAGACGCCTCCAGCACCAACCCCATGGTCAGTCCGGGTCGAATCGAGCACGACGATGCCATAGATCCATCCGTCGGCCAAACGCCGCCACCAAGCCACATCCAGTCGACCTCCCCCATCCGCCTAGCACCCGCAAATCAACCATTGACAGAAAGACAATCGATCACTAAGATTGTACGTCTTTACGGGGCGTAGCGCAGCCTGGTAGCGCACCTGAATGGGGTTCAGGTGGTCGGAGGTTCAAATCCTCTCGCCCCGACCAAAAAATAAGCGGTTAGCCGAGAAATCGGCTAACCGCTTTTTCTTTGTCCAGTCCAAAATCAATTTGGAGTCGTGCTCGGCTTTCGTATCCTCAGGACCGATCGGGCTGCAGGGCTGCACCGAAAGCACATTTCTCAAGCAGCCGTAGCCGTTCGATGAGGATCAAACCCACTGGCCGCGCCCTCCAGCTTTAGCACGGCAGTGCACCCAATCATAAATCCAGCTAAGGCGTTGGTTGACCTAAGAGGATGGATCGCAAGCGTCCGTTCAGGCGCACGCCGACAGCAATCCGCACATATCTCCTCTCGCCTGGTGACGCGCCTGGCTAGGCAGACATCCGAACTGTTTGCGGAATGCGGCGCTGAAGTGGCTGATGTTGGTGTATCCCAAGATGACAGCGGTCTCGGTCACATTGTGCGACTGAAGCAGGCGACGCGCCTGCTGCATGCGCTCTTCCTGAAACAGCGCATAGATACTGCATCCGAAACGCCGCTTGAAACCGACCTTCAATTTGTATTGGTTCATTCCTACCGCCTGGGCCAGCTCGGCGATCGTAGGCGGAGTGCTCAGATCGCATAGGAGCAGATCCCGGGCACGATCCAGTTGCCGGCACTCCCGCTGTGATGGCCGCTTGGCTTCGTCGTTCGCTCTGAACGCGGCCAGGTGCCAATGCAGATAGTCGAGCGTGGCCGCGTGCAGCAACAGACGCTGACGTGGAAATTCGCTCATCAGACAAACGACGTTCAACGCCGACCGCAAGGCCTTTCGGCACGAACCCGTATCGAGCAGGAAAAAGTCGGATGCGCCCCGGCCACCAACGAGCGCGCATGCCGCGTCACCTGCCAGCTCTTCGAGGGTCTGCGGGCTGACCATCACCGCCAGATTCTGAAACTTCTCGCAATGACGGACCTGAAACTCCTCGCCCGCAGAGCATCCCAGGCTCATGTCCCCTTTGCGATAGGCCAAAGGATGGACGCCCACGCGCCCCTCGCAGAAGCCATCGAGCTGACAGTTCAGATGCAGGAACTCGCAATCGCCAGAAAAGCACTTGGGTGTATCGACCGCATCGAGACAGGCTGCGGTCGTGTGACACACCATCAGTCCGGACTGCAAGGTGACGACCCGAGGCTCCGGGGAACATTGGGCCGCCCCGCTCGAATCTGGGCATCCAGTCGTTCCAGGTTCGAAGAATGTATTCATTGATGACAACCGCATTCATGCAAATGCTAATTACTAGCATTTAATGGAAGTCTAATACCCCATAACCTACACAAGCAAGTGGAATTGATTTCTCTCGAATACCCACACCATCGAGCCGCATGGGCGTGAAGAGGACGAAACGGATCCAGCACACTCCCAGTCGGCGCCGACGCAACGGCGCCCAGACGCCGGATAGAGTCCGGCTTCGGTGCGCTTGGGGAGGTGCATCCCGCACCACCGACTGGCCCCGCAACGATCAGGCCGTTTGTCCGAGCGAGACCTGGGCCTCCCAGAGTTCCGAGTAGAGCCCGCCGCGCCCCAGGAGCTGGTCGTGATCGCCGACCTCGGCGACTCGCCCGTCGCGCAGCACCACAATCTGGTCGGCGTTGCGCACCGTGCTCAGACGATGCGCGATCATCACCACCGTGCGGTCGACGGCGAGCCTGCTCAGGGTGCGCTGGATCGCGCGTTGCGACTCCGGGTCCACGGCCGCCGTCACCTCGTCGAGCAGCAGAACCGGGGCGTCCTTGAGCAGGGCGCGGGCGATCGAGAGACGCTGTCGCTCGCCGCCCGAGAGGCTCAACCCGCCCTCGCCGACGCGCGTCCGATAGCCGTCGGGAAGACGGCTGACGAAGTCATGACAGTCGGCGGCCCGGCAGGCGCTCAGGATCTCCTCGTCGCTGGCGTCCTCGCGCCCGGCGCGGATGTTCTCCAGGATGGTGCCGTCGAACAGCTGCACCTGCTGGAACACCATGCTGATCAATCGGTAGAGCCCGTCGGAACCGATCTCGCGCAGGTCCGCGCCGCCGATGCGCACCGCGCCCCGGTCGGGGTCCTGGAAACGCGCCAGCAGGTGCAGCAGCGTGCTCTTCCCCGCCCCGGACGGACCGACGATCGCGGTGACGCTGCGCTCGGGCACCTCGAAGCTGATCTCGCTCAGCGCCGGCTCGCCCGCGTAGGCGAAGGAGACCCCATCGAAGCGCACCGAACGGCCGGCCGGCTCGACCGGACGGGCCGGCTCCGGCAGCAGGGCCGCGCGCCACACCTCCTCGAGCTTGACCTCGCTCTGACACGCGGAGCGCAACATCAACAGATACTCGGCCACCTCCAGCATCGGCCCGATGAACTTGTAGGCGAGCAGGAACAGGGCCAGCCAGGCCAATGGGGCGTGCGGCGTGGCCGCGGCCAGCCAGGCACCGGCCAGAAACAACAGAATCAGCCCGCCCTCGACCAGCAGACGAAAGAGCATGACCGGCCCGGCGCCCCACTTCTCGATGCCGAGGCTGAGCCCGCTCAACTCGGTGAAGTTTGCGTTCAGCCGTTCCAGCCAGGGCCCGGCACGATCGAAGAGGCGCAGCGTGGCGAGCCCGCCGATGAACTCCACCAGGGTTCCCGAGGTCTCCTTGACCCGTGCGTGCTTGTGCAGTCCGGCGCGCTCGAACATCCGGCGTGCCAGCACCAGCGCCACCGTCGCCAGCGGTGCCATGGCGGCCAGGGCGAGCGCGAGCCGCCAGTCGATCCAGGCCAGCACCAGAATCGAGGTCAGGGCGAGCCCGAGCGCCGCGACGAAGTCCGCCGAGACATGGGTGAAGATCGCCTCCAGCCGCTGAATGTCGTCGGTCAGGAGGTCGCTGAGATGACCGATTCGACGGGTGCGCAGCACACCGATCGGCATCGCGCGCACCCGATCGAGCAGCCCCTCGCGATAGCCCCCGATGATGCGGTAGCTGCCGAGGAAGCCGAGGCGCTGACCATGATGGGCGAACGACCACTGCAACAGGAAGATCGCGAGCAGCGCGGCACCGAGCCAAAGCGGCTCACCGGTCCACTCCCAGCCCGACACGGGGGACTGCGAGACATCGAGCAGCCACAGGAAGCACAGCAGATAGGGCAGGACCTCGGTGCAGCGCTCCAGCACGCGCAGCACCAGACCCGCCAGAAACACGCGGGGCGAGGCGCCACTGCGCCGCACGATCCGCCACAGGCTCCGCCAGACGTCGACCGACTCAGCCATTGACCACCTCCGTCGGCGTCGCCGGACGATTCCACCCGATGCCCGAGCCTGGACGTTCGTCGTCGGCGACCAGCGTCCACTCCTCGATCTGCTGCTCGCGGCGCCACATCGCCCGGTAGTAGACACTCGAGCGCAATAGCTCGGCATGGGTGCCGCGATCGGTGACCTGACCCCGCTCGAGCACCAGGATCTGATCGGCCTGCTCGATCCCGTACAGCCGATGCGCCACCACCAGCAGCGCCTTGTCCGGATAGGCCGCACGCAGCGCCTGGAAGAAGGCGCGCTGCGTCAGGCTGTCGGCAAAGGCGGTGGCCTCGTCGAGCACCAGCACCTGGGTGTCGGCGAGCAGCGCCCGAGCCACCGCGATGCGCTGGCGTTCGCCCCCCGACAGACGCGCACCCAGCTCGCTGACCTGGGTCTCGTAGCCATCCGGCAGCGCCTCGATCAGTGTCTGCGCCTGCGCCACCTCGACCGCTCGGCGCAACTGCGCCTCGCTCACCGTGGGACGCGCGAGCCGGAGGTTGTCGCGGATGGTGCCGCTGAACAGGAAGACGTCCTGAGTCGCCAGCGCGATCAAGGCCGCGCGTTCCGCATCGCCCAGATCCTGGATCTCAACCCCATTGATGCGGGCGGTGCCGGAGGCCGGCACCAGCGCTCCGGCGACGATCTGGGCGATGGTGGACTTGCCCGAGCCCGAGGGACCGAGCAGCACGTTGAAGCTGCCCGCCGTCAGGCTCAGGCTCACGTCCTCCAGAATGGAGCGGGGGCCATAGGCGAAGCCGACCCGATCCAATGCGAGCGTCACCGGCGGCTCGATCTGGCTCGCGCCGCAGCGCGGGCCGGCGCCAATGGCGAGGATCGGCGCCATGCGACTCAGCCCGGCGAAGATCCCAGGCATCTCCATGAAGAAGCGACTGACCTTCAGCATCGGGCGAAACACGCCTGCCCCCAGCATCACCGCAAGCGCCACCTCGGCGGCGCTGACCTCGTCGCGCGCCTCGAGCCAAGCCCCGAGCGGCAGCACCAGCAGCATGTGGGCGCCGAGCACGCTGGTGAACAGCGACCAGCCCGGCACCGTGCGCCGGGTGATGTCCTCGGTGAGTTGGTAGTAGTCGCGCAGGCGCCGTTGCAGCAGCCGGAACCCCGAGGTCGCGTGGCAGAAGATCTTCATGACCGGCATGTTGCGCAGATACTCGACCGTCACGTTGCTCAGGTCGGCGGTCGCGCGATTGAAGCGCTCGTGCTCCTGGCCGCTCCCACGCATGACGATGGATGCGCTGACGAACGCCAGCGGACCGACCGCCAGGACGGCCAATGCCAGGCGCCAGTCCACCCAGAACAGCAGCCCAGTGACGACCAGCGGCGCCAGAACGGCGGCCGTCACCTCCACCGTGTGATGGGCGATGAAGGCCTCCATGCGTTCCACGTCCTGGATGACCGACTGCTTGAGCGCGCCGGCACCCTGCGCCAGCAGCCAGTGCAGCGGGGCGGCGGCCAGTTGGCTCACCAGCCGCTGGCGCGTATCGGCCATGATGGCGTAGGCCGTGTGATGGCTGATCAGGTAGGCGACGCCATAGGCCAGATACTTCAGCAGCAGGGCCACCAACAGCCAGACCGCGCAGCTCAGCAGGGTCGATGGCAGATCCTGCGGATCGACGAGCAAGGCGTCGATCGCCCGAAACAGCAGCCAGAACGGCACCAATTCGGCGATCACCGCGACCAGGGTCACCAGCAGTGCGGCCAGCAGCGCAATGCGCCGCCCTGCCATGAGCTGGAACATCAGGCGCCGGCTTCCGCCGTCATTCGCTCCTCTCTCCATGTCGGATCACTGTCGTCTCGGTCAGAACCAGACCTAAGCATCGACGCGCCCGACAGCGGACGACTACCCGAATCGGTGCGGGATCCGCGCGCGCCCCTTGCGCCGATTCGGGTAGCGACCGGCATCGCCCCGCTCAAATAATGAAATCAAGATTTGTTCGCATTTAGAGAGATATTGCATCATGGGGTCAACAACCAGCGACCGAGCGACCGATGACGGTCGGAGATCGGCCGGCGCAGCGGCTCGGACGAACAACGCGAACCGAATGCGCCAAGGGTCGCTGCGACGCGCGTTTCCGGCCCTCCTCGCGACCGCCTTGGGGATCGCCGGACTGGGTTCCGGCATGACGCGGGCGGACGTCTTTCCGGTCAGCATCGTCGATGCCCGCGGCCAGACGGTCGTCATCGAGCGGCGCCCCGAGCGCGTCGCGGCCATCTCCACCTTCGGCGCCGATCTGCTCTCCGCCCTGGGAGGCAGGATCGCCGGACTCTCGACGCTCAACGGCAAGCACTCGGCCTTTCTCGGCGAGGCCGCCACCGGGACGGTCGATCTGGGCGAGATACACCAGGTCAACCTCGAGGTCCTGACCCAGCTCTCGCCCGATCTCATCATCGGTCTGCGCACCTACACCCAGCCATTCGAGAAGAAGATCGAGGAGACCGGAACCTTCGTCGCGCTCGACCTGACCACGCTCGACGACTCGCTGAGCGCGGTGACCCGCGTCTCGCGGGCGCTGGGGTTCGAGGAGGACGGCGAGGCGCTCAACGCGCGGTTCCTCGCCGACCTGGACGCCCACGCGGCCAAGGCGCCGGGTGGCGTCAGCGCCGTCTTCCTATGGGACTGGGCCGACGTGCCCTATGCCTTCTACAACCACTATTTCACGACCCAGATCATGGACCGGCTGGGGGCGACCAACGTGCAGGGCGACAGCCCGACGCCAGAGCTTCAGATGCCCGATTCGGCGGCCATCAGCCTGGAGACCCTGCTGCGCCTCGATCCCGACGTCATCCTCGTCTTCAAGGGAGAGGACGGACCCTTCGCCGATCATCCGGTCTGGCCACGGCTGAAGGCGGTCAAGAACGGCCGCGCCTGGCGGGTGAACGATCAGTACGTCATGTCGCACGGTCCGCTGGCGCGCGAGATGGTGCTGCGCGAGATGGCGCATCTGCTTTACCCGGACAGCTTCCCGGAGCCCACCGACATCCCGGAAGCCGCGCGCGCCACCCCGATGACCTTCGTCGAGTAGGCCGCGTCGATGTCGGGACGACTCCTCTCCGGGCCCTTGCGCGCCGTCGCGCCCGCCCCGCCACTGGTGTTCGGGGCCGCCTGTCTCCTCATGCTCGGCATGGCGGGGGCCGCCGCGCTGAGCCTCGGCGACTACCCGATTCCACTGACCGAACTGCCCCGAGCCCTGTGGCACGGCGGCGACTCGAACTCGGCCTTCGTACTGCACGAGCTGCGTCTGCCGCGCCTGCTCACCGGTCTGCTGGCCGGCGCGGCCCTGGGCATGGCCGGGGCGATCGCCCAGTCGATCACCCGCAACCCGCTCGGCGAGCCGAGCCTGCTCGGGGTGAGCGCTGGCGCCGCCTTCGCCATGGTGCTCTGCATGGCCTTCGCCAGCCTGCCGCTCCCCCTGATGCTCGCCTGCGGCACCCTCGGCGGTCTGCTCGCAGCGCTGCTGACCTTCGGCATCGCCCTGCGCACGCGCCTGGAGCCGCTGCATCTGACGCTCACGGGCATGAGCGTCAACCTGTTCTTCCTCGCCGCCATCACCCTGGTGCTGGTCTCCTCCCAGACCGAGGCCAACGGCATCTACTACTGGCTGAGCGGCAGTCTGGCCAACCGCACCTGGTCGCAGGTCCAGATGCTCTGGCCCTGGGTCGTCGCTGGACTCGCGCTGGGCGTCGCCTGCGCGCGCATCCTCGACCTGCTGACGCTCGACGAGGAGCTGCTGACCTCGCTCGGTCTGCGTGCCCTGCCCTGGCGTCTGCTCCTGGGGCTGACCGCCGTGGTGCTGACGGCCGCGACCGTCTCCGCCACCGGGCCGATCGCCTTCGTCGGTCTGGTGGCACCGCATCTGGTGCGTTTCGGGCTGAGCCACGTCGGCGAGCGGACGAGCCATCGGGCGCTGCTGCCCCTGTCCGCGCTGGTGGGTGCCTGCCTGGTCTGCGGTGCCGACCTGATCGCCAAGTGGCAGGAGATCCCGGTCGGCATCCTCTGCGTGCTGGCGGGCGGTCCGCTGCTGGTGCGGCTGATCCGCCGTCAGGAGGCCTGAGATGTCCAGCTCGTCATCGCCCTCGATCCCCCTCCCCAAGGCGCCGACCTCCGTGCCCCGGACGCCCGCGACTGGCCGCTTTCACTGGATCGTCGTCGCGCTCTGCGCGGCACTCGCCCTGATGATGGTGCTGTCGCTGCTCGCCGGCTCGGTGTCGGTGGACCTGGCCAGCGTCTATCGGGGGCTCCTCGATCCGAGCGGGGAGTCGCTGGGGCACGACCTCGTGTGGAACCTGCGGCTGCCGCGCACCCTGCTCGCGGTGCTGGTCGGGCTCCACTTCGCCGTCTCCGGGCTGATCCTGCAGGCGGTGATCCGCAATCCGCTCGGCGATCCCGGCGTCATCGGCATCTCCAGCGGCGCCAGCCTGCTGGTGGTCACGGTACTGCTGCTGGGCGACCTGCTCGATGCCAATCTCCTGCACGACGCCAGCACCGAGATCTCACTCACCTGGTTGCCGTTCGCCGCCTTCGCCGGGGGCATGGGCGCCGCCGTGCTGGTGCTCGGGCTGTCCTGGGGCCGACGGATCGACCCGGTGCGGATGGCCCTCAACGGGGTGGCCGTGGGCGCGGTGCTGAACGCCCTGGTGATGTGGGTGGTGGTGGTCTGGGGCGGGGCACGGACCGAGATCGCCCTGATCTGGCTGGCCGGCAGTCTCTACGGACGCGACTTCGATCACCTGCTGCTGCTGTTGCCCTGGACCCTCATCGGTCTGGGCGCGGCGGCGCTGCTGCTGCGCCCGCTCTCGGTGCTGCGCTTCGAGGACGAGACCGCGCAGTCGCTCGGGCTGCCGGTGCGCCGCTGGCGCCTGATCGCGATCGGCGTCGCCGTGCTGCTCGCCGCCAGCGCCATCGCGGTCGCCGGCCCGGTGGGGTTCGTCGGGCTCGTCATCCCCCACCTGGCGCGACGCCTGGTCGGGGGCGAGATGCGCCGCCTGATGCTCACCACCCTGCTGTGCGGCGCACTGCTGACCCTGTCCGCCGATATCGCCGCGCGCCTGCTCACCGTCTCGCAGGAGCTGCCGGTCGGCGCACTGACCTCCCTGATCGGCATCCCGATCTTCCTGCTTCTGTTGCAGCGCCGCACGAGGGCGCACCCATGACCCTGCACGCCACCCGACTGACCCTGGCCTACGGCCAGCACACCATCGTCGACATCCCTGAGCTGCGCCTGGAGCGCGGCAAGGTCAGCTGCCTGGTCGGCCCCAACGGCTGCGGCAAATCGACCCTGCTCAAGGCCCTCGGCGGTCTGCTCCGCCCGGCCTCCGGCACGGTCCGACTCGACGAGCGCCCGCTGTCCGACTGGGAGCCCAAGGCCCTCGCCCGCCGGCTCGCCAGCCTGCCCCAGAGCCCCTCGGCCCCGGACGACATCAGCGTGCGCCAGCTCGTCGGGCACGGACGCTATCCGCATCAGGACCTGCTCGGCGGGGCCAGCGCCGAGGATCGCGCGGTCGTCGACTGGGCCTTGAGCGCGACCAGCATCGCCCACCTGCGCGAGCGCCGCTTCGCCACCCTCTCCGGCGGCGAGCGCCAGCGTGCCTGGTTGGCGATGACGCTGGCCCAGCAGGCGGAGATCCTGCTGCTCGACGAACCCACGACCTACATGGACATGGGGCACCAGGTGGAGCTGCTGGAACTGCTGGCGAGCCTGCAGCGGCGTCACGGACTGACCGTCGTCATGGTGCTGCACGACATCAATCAGGCCAGTCAGTACGCCGACCGGGTGCTCGCCATGTACGAGGGACGGATCCTCGCCGACGGGACGCCCCGCGAGGTCGTCGACTCGCACCTCACCGAACGGCTGTTCGGACTGCGCACCGAGCGCATCGATCGCGAGATCGAGGGCAGACGCATCCCCTATTGTCTGCCACTGCCCACCAATGGCGCGAACGCGCACTGATCCCGTCTCGACACCCACTCAGCCAGTGCAGTCCGCATCCCGATGCCAGCCAACGAGACACCCGACCCTGACCATCGAGCCGATGGCCGGGACACAGATCGAACCCTCTAACGACAGGTGATTCAGCATGATTCGACGCGACGCCGGAGGCCCGGATCCGCGCCTCCTTCCCGTTCTCGATGGCTTTCGATTGCAGCCCATCGCGCTGGCGACCATCGGCGCCCTCAGCCTCGGCGGCGCCGGGCACGCACTGGCCGACGCGCCCACCGACTCGGAGGCCGAGGCGGCCGTGATCCTCGACACCATGACGGTCACCGCGCGCCGCTCCGCCGAGCTGGCGAAGGACATCCCCTTCAGCCTCACCACCGTCGGCGGCGAACAGGTCGAGGAGCGGCGGCTGCACTCGCTCAGCCAACTGCTCCAGCAGGTACCGAGCGTCGATTTCGTCTCGAACATGGGCATGAGCAACCGCACGCTGCGCATCCGTGGCGTCGGCGCCCTGCAGAAGGTCAGCGGCGATGACACCTCGGTCGTCATCAACCTCGACGGTCTGCCACTGTCGGCGACCAGCTCGACGATGAGCCTGCTCGACATCGATCGGGTCGAGGTCCTCAAGGGACCCCAGGGGACCCTGTTCGGACGCAACTCGGAGGCCGGGGCCGTCAACATCACGACGCGCCGGCCGACGCGCTGGACCGAGGGCTACGTCCGCGGCGAGGTCGGTGAGGACAACTATTGGATGCTCGAGGCGGCGGTCGGCGGCCCATTGAGCGAGACCCTGAGCGCCCGTCTCGCCGCGCGGACCTCGCAGATGGACAGCTTCGTGACCGACGTCGCGGACGGCGAACCCGTCGTGCGGCCGCGCGACCAGGCCTTCCGGGGCTCGCTGCTGTGGGAGCCCTCGGCGGGCACCAGCCTGTTGATCACGGCCGGACATGAGGAGCAGAAGGACAGCGACGTCGACTATTTGCTCTATCCCTACAGCGACTCGCCCGAGGTTGATCAGCCCTCCGGAGGCATCTCCGACGAACACCGCATGGATCGGTTCACCGCCGAGTTCAACTATGAACTGGAGCATGCCGTCCTCACGATCCTGAGTGGCTACTCCAAGTCGGACAACGAGAACACCACGCCCATCTACGAGGGGCTGACCTATCAGCGACTGGTCGGAATGAAGCCCGACGCGCGCTGGACCACCCAGTCCGACGAGACCATCTACAACGACGAAATCCGTCTCTCCTCCAAACCCGGGGCCGAGCTCTTCTGGGTCACCGGCCTCAACTACTATTACTCCGACCGCACCTGGGACAACCGCAACACCTACGACAACTACTATCCATCCAACCCCTACAACGCCACGATCGACCGCGACTTCACCACCGAGTCCTTCGCACTCTTCGGCGAGACGACCATTCCCATCCCGAACCTGGAACGACTCAAGCTGACACTGGGCGCACGCTATACCTGGGAGGACAAGGACTACCAGGCCAAGTGGCGCGCCAACGACAGCAACCCCAGCCCCCTCCGCGTGGCCAGCGACGACCAGAGCCTGAGCGACGACTATCTGACCGGGCGCATCGCCCTGGGCTACGCACTGACCGAGGAGACCAATCTCTACGGTCTCTTCGCCCGCGGCTACAAGAGCGGCGGCTTCAATCAGGAAGGCACCAATTTCACCTATGGCGAGGAAGATCCCGCCTACAAGGCGGCCACCGTCAACACCCTGGAGACCGGATTCAAGTTCGAGAGCGCCGACGGTCGCTTCGGACTCAACGGCGCACTGTTCTACAACCTGGTGAAAGACGACCATCTGCTGGGATTCGATCCCCAATCGATGGCGACCCTGGTCGAGAACTACGATACCGAGAGCAAGGGGGTCGAACTCGAAGGCGTGTGGCGAGTCGGCGACGGGCTGACCCTCAGCGGCGCGCTCACCTACCTGGACGCCCACATCCTGGTGGACGGCGACGACAGCGCGAGCGCCGTGAAGGACGGCAACGAGGTGCCCGAGGTCCCGAACTGGGGCGCGAGCGTCTCCATCAACTACATCAAGCCGCTCCCACCCTTTCTGGGGCTCGGTGCCCCCGTCCTGAACACGGAGCTGACGAACCGCTACGTGGGTTCGCGTCCCGCCGACCCGCAAAACAACTTCGACCTGGACGCCTACAACAAGCTCGATCTGCGCGTCGGACTCCAGGAGAAGGGCGTAGAGTTCTACGTCTGGGCCGAGAACCTGCTCGACGCGGACTACGACCTCTACGGCTACCACATCGCCCCCTACTACCCGGGAGGACTCGACGCCCGCATCGGCTACCCAGGCCGCCCGCGCAGCGTCGGACTCGGAGTGAGCTACATGTTCTGAGCCGCCGCCCAGCGCACGTAAAAAAGGAAGGGCGGTCACACACCGCCCCTCGCCCGCATCACCCAAGCGTGCCCGTAGAGTTGAAAGACAAGAGGAGACCGAGTACGAAAGCGGCCGCGAGAATGGCGGGCAGCAGGCTTCCACCAAGCTTCAGAATGGATCGAATCATCGCTAAAGGCCTCATGCATGATGTCGCTAGGCCGACCAGGAGTGGCTGTTGCAGCTCACCCTTTCCGACTTGAAAGTTAAATGATAACTGTTATCATTTAGATAAACAATTACCCACTCAGCCGGATTCTCATCATGAGCATGCACGCAGAACACCCATCAGCAAACGACGAACAGCCTCCCGACGGCCCACAAAATCGCAACCGCAGGACAGAGCCAACACGACCGCTCAGCGTCTACAGCGCTGAGTTGCTGGGCTCCGACCCGGAGCTGACCATTCTCCATGCCGGTGAACGCTATCGGCTGCGACGCAGCCTCTCTGGACGACTCGAACTGATCGGCCCTGATGCACTGCCACAACACACCCTACATCCGACACACAGACGCTGAGCCGGACATCCTCGGCGATCCTGACAGACCGCTGCCCAGGGGCTGAGACAGAGCACGCAAGCTCTCGCCCCTGCGCTTCCCCTCCCGATTCAAAGACCCAACCATCGTGACCTCGTTGCCGCCGAAGTTGATCGCCCTGGGGCATCAGCTCGATGATGCGGGTCGACAGCGAAGAGACGAACTCGCAAAGGCGGTGGCTTGAGCCCTACTTGGGACAATCAACGGGGAGCGCATCAATCATGGGAAAGCTCGCAGAGGCTTTTAAGCAATCACTCACATACCCACAGATCTTGATCTGGCTGCTCTGGATCGCCTTTCCGATCTACGGATTTTTTGCCAGCAATCGTCTGTTGCCTCCAGACGACGGGTACAGCCTGCACGTGGTCATGGCATCGCTCACCGGAAATCTCTCTGCCGTGGAGCCGCTGGTGTTCATGGTCTTCAATCTCCTTGGCGTGATCCCCATGGCCTATGCCCTGTTGGTGCTCTTCGATGGCAAGGAACAACCCCTCCCTGCCTGGCCGTTCGTGATTGCGTCCTTCTTCGCCGGCGCCTTTGGCATCCTCTTTTACGTGGCGCTGCGCCGCTGGGGCCGCGACGTCGAGGGGACCAGATCCCAACTCCAACAGCGTCTGGACTCGCGGGTCGGACCGGCGATCCTGCTGATCGTCTCGATCCTGTTGGTGATCGTCGGCACTGGTGGATCCATGCAAACCTACCTGGACCTGTGGCAGACCAAGCCGCTCGTCCATGTCATGACCCTCGATCTGGTAATTCTGCTGCTCGTGCTCCCCTTCCTGGCGATCGACGACATGCGACGGAGAAACGTCCAGGGTCGCGCCTGGAAAATGCTTGTCGCGCTGCTCCCGGTCTTTGGCGTGCTGATCTATCTCGTGGCTCGACCGAAACTCAGCGATGCGTGAGCCCAGAACAACAGCCTGCGGACTTACGCATCGCGGTTGGTGATCCGGGCGCGCTTCAGCGCACAGGATCCAGGCTCAGTCCCGAGCCAGCTCGATCATGACCTCGTTGCGGCGTAGGAATCCGGGCGTGAAGGGATCGTTGTAATAGGCGTAGACCGGTTCACCGAGCGATCGCAGACCGCGTGCCGCGATCCAATCGCGCAGCGCCCGCTCCTGCTCCCCAATCAGCGTATCGGTGGTCCTGCCGCTGAAGCGCACCACCGCCGTGCGCCGCGCCGGAATCTGCTCCAGCCGAACGTCACCACTCGCGGGCGCCGGCAGCGAGGCGAGGTCGTAACGCGCGGGCATGATGAAGCGAACCGACCACTCGCCGGGTTCGGTCGACGATTGGGTCACCGGCGCCGTCATCGCGATCCGCTCGGCAGACTGCTGCGTGACCGGGGCGGTCATGGCCACGCGCTCGCCCTCGCGCTCCTTGGCGAAGATGTAGCCCGCGAGCGGCGAAAAGCCGGCACTGAGCGCCGTTTGACGGTCCCCCTTGCGCGTCACCTCCGCGACCACCAGTGGCGGATAGTCGCGGACCTCGAACGGCTCGTCGCGTTCCACGACGCGATATTCGGGCGTCTCCACGTTCTGAACGACGAACACGAACACGGCCATGGCGGTGATGGCGAGCAGCACCAGGGCCGCGACCAGGATGATCAGGATCTTCATAGCGATAACTCACAAGGCGCTTGATGAGGTTTCAGACAGCTCACAGAGAGCCAGACATTTCGAGAACAATATGCGGTTGGCTGGCGGGACACCAAATCCCGCCCTGACGGAAAAGCACTCAGCACGGCCGCGCGACAGATTCAAAGCTTCGCTCCACCAGCGTCCCGCCCCCCCGCCCTGCGTCCTCTAGCGCCAGCGTCAAAAGCGAACCATCACAGTCTCTTATCACCGAACCTCAACGGCACGGCGCGCATCCGTTCGAGAATCCCAAGACGGCAATCCATCGACAGAAATCGATCTTTTGCATTCTTTATATCGATTGGAATTCGAAATCGCTCACATCTAGATTTATCAACCATCCAGGTCGCACCCATAGAACGGAGCAAATGATGAGCATCAAGACCTACGACGCGGGCGTGAAAGACTACGCACTCACCTACTGGACGCCCGACTATGTGCCCTTGGACTCGGACCTGCTGGCCTGCTTCAAGGTGACGCCCCAGGCGGACGTTCCTCGGGAAGAGGCCGCAGCAGCGGTTGCTGCGGAATCCTCGACCGGAACCTGGACGACGGTCTGGTCCGATTTGCTCACCGATCTCGACTACTACAAGGGACGCGCCTATCGCATCGAGGACGTGCCGGGCGACCGCGAGAGCTTCTACGCCTTCGTCGCCTACCCCATCGATCTGTTCGAGGAAGGCTCGATCGTCAACGTGCTGACCTCTTTGGTCGGCAACGTCTTCGGCTTCAAGGCGGTGCGGGCGCTGCGCCTGGAAGACATCCGCTTCCCGCTGCACTACGTCAAGACCTGCGGCGGTCCGCCCAACGGCATTCAGGTCGAGCGCGACCGCCTGGACAAGTACGGCCGCCCCTTCCTCGGCGCCACCGTCAAGCCCAAGCTCGGACTCTCGGCCAAGAACTATGGCCGCGCCGTCTACGAGATGCTGCGCGGCGGACTGGACTTCACCAAGGACGACGAGAACGTCAACTCACAGCCCTTCATGCGCTGGCAAAACCGCTTCGAGTTCGTGATGGAGGCCGTGCGCAAGGCGCAAGAGGAGACCGGCGAGCGCAAGGGACACTATCTGAACGTCACCGCGCCGACCTGCGAGGAGATGTTCAAGCGGGCCGAGTTCGCCAAGGAGCTGGGCGCGCCGATCATCATGCACGACTTCCTCACCGGCGGCTTCACCGCCAACACCAGTCTCGCCAACTGGTGCCGCGACAACGGCATGCTGCTGCACATCCACCGCGCCATGCACGCCGTCATCGACCGCAACCCCAAGCACGGTATCCACTTCCGCGTGCTGGCCAAGTGTCTGCGCCTCTCCGGCGGCGACCATCTGCATACCGGCACCGTGGTCGGCAAACTGGAAGGCGACCGTCAGTCGACGCTCGGCTTCGTCGACGCCCTGCGCGAATCCTTCGTGCCAGAGGATCGCTCGCGCGGACTCTTCTTCGATCAGGACTGGGGCGGCATGCCGGGCGTCATGGCGGTGGCCTCGGGCGGCATCCACGTGTGGCACATCCCGGCGCTGGTGACCATCTTCGGCGACGACTCCGTGCTCCAGTTCGGCGGCGGCACCCAGGGCCATCCCTGGGGCAACGCGGCCGGCGCGGCGGCCAACCGGGTCGCGACCGAGGCCTGCGTCAAGGCGCGCAACGAGGGTGTCGAGGTCGAGAAGAACGCCCGCGAAATCCTCACCGAGGCCGCGCGTCACAGCCCCGAACTGGCCTCCGCCATGGAGACCTGGAAGGAGATCAAGTTCGAGTTCGACGTGGTGGACAAGCTGGACGCCGCTTAGGGCGATCCGTCGAACGAACACGACCGAAGCACCATTCGACCTGAGAGGACATCGACGCCATGAGCAACGCGAGCACCATGGGCGACCACGCCACCATCGGCCGCTACGAGACCTTCTCCTATCTGCCCCCACTGAGCCGCGACGAGGTGATGGAGCAGATCCTCTACATCCTCGACAACGGCTGGAACGCCTCGCTGGAGCATGAGCACCCGAGCCGGTCTTTCGAATACTACTGGCCGATGTGGAAGATGCCCTTCTTCGGCGAGCAGGACCCCAACGTCATCCTCGCCGAGATCGAGTCCTGCCGACGCGCCTACCCGGACCACCACGTCCGCCTGGTCGGCTACGACACCTACGCCCAGAGCAAGGGGCACGCCTTCCTGGTGTATCGCGCGGCCTAGAAAGCAGGCCAGTCATTCAGACACGCAGAACGCAACGAGAGGCAAGCATGGACAAGGCTGGAAGCGAACGACGGCTAACTGGGCGCGAGGCGTCCATCGCCAAGCGCCGCGCCATCGCCGCCGGCGGAAAGACGCAGAGCACGAGCAGCGCGCCCAACCCGAGGGCCGGCGCACGCGCGGAGCGCAAATTGGAGCACAGGCCTGAGCGTGCCGAGGCCGCTCGTGCGGACAGCGCACCGACACCAAGCCGCCCCGCCCCACGGACAGAACAGCCACGCAAGACCGAGCGGAATCGCCAGTTGGCAGCCGGTCAAGGACGCGCACGGTCCATGCAGCGGCGCGAACGGCTCACACTGGGCAAGTCGGCGGCGCAGGTCACCTCCACGAGCGATCGCGGAGCGGACACGCGCGGCCTCGCCGGGCGTGAAGCGGCGATCGCCCGCCGCCGCGCCATCAGCGGCATGGAACCGCCGGCGCCTCGCGCCAGCCGCTCCAAGCCCGCAGACGAAGACGCCCGGCACACGATCGTGGAGCCAGCCAAGGACAGAGCCCTGGCCAGCGAGCGGCGCAGCCGCTCGGGCCGCCCACGCCCGGCCAAGGGCAAAAATGCGGCGGTCTCACGGGGACGGCTGCTCTCCATGGCGCGGCGCGCCGCCATGGCGGATCGCGGCCGCTCCGGGGTCGAGGCGCTGGGCGGACGCTCGCGCAACGCCGCAACCACATCACTGATGCGCAATGCCGGAGTCAGCTCGCGCGAGATCGCCAAGCGGGTCCGCGAGGAGCGCTGCGAGCATGGCAAATGCGGCGACACGGGTCCGCGACCGAGCGGGCGGACCCGCCGCCAAGCGCGTGCGGAGTCGGACCCCGCCCCCACCAAGGTCGGCGTGAGCGAGACCGCCTCCGGACAACAGGTGACCGGCACGAAGGTCGGTCGCAGCAGGCGCACGACGGGCGACGAGCCAGGTGCCTGCCGCGCCGTGACCGGAACCGAATACATGGGCGCGGAGGTGTTCCAGGAATTCTGCGGCCAGGGTCCGGTTGCGACCCCCGGTCGCCAGGCGGCGGCGACGGCCACCGAGCAGGATCAGACCCTGACCGGCAACCAGGTCGGACGCAGCACCAAGGTGACGGGCGATGAGACCGGCGCAAGCCGCCAACTGACGGGAACGCCCTACACCGCGCCCGGCCCCGAGGGCGCCCCACCCAAGGTGCGGCAGACGCAGACCCTGAGCGGCCAGTCGGTCACCGGCTCCATGATCGGGCGCCGCGAACGGGTGACCGGCAACGAGGCCGGAACCTGTCAACGCGTGACGGGCAACGAGTACCTCGGCAGCGAGCACTTCCAAGGCCACTGCAAGACCTCGCCGGAGCCCTTCGGCGGCAAGAAGGTCGGTGTCGACGCGACCTGGCACGGCCAGCAGGTCACGGGCAGTCAGATCGGCCGCTCACAGCAGGTCACGGGCGACGAGCCCGGCGCCTGCGAGGTCGTCACCGGCACCGCCTATCTCGGCGCCGGCCCGGTGCTCGCGCACTGCGGACCCGAGATCGCCCAGGCCATGTTCGAAAGCGCCCCCCTGCGGCACGGCACCCCCGGCGCCGGGCTCACCGGGACCCAGCCCGGCATCGGCGGCGTCATGAGCGGAGCCGCCAAGGGCGCCTGCCAATCGATCACGGGGACGCCCTATCTCGGTCAGGACCAGTTCTTCGCCGCCTGCGGCGAGGGCTCGGCGGCAACGCCCGGTAGTGCGGACTTCCCGCAGCCGCTCAGCGGCGGCAACTGGACGGCCTTCAGCTTGAACACGCCGGCACGCTCGGCACAGGACCGCACCGACGAGCGCCGGGTGACGGGCACCGCCTACGACGAGACGCGCAGCCGCATCACGGGTCCCTTCAACATGGCCGGTGGCGTGGTGACCGGAACCGATGACTTCCGCCTGCGCCGGTCCGGCGACGCGGATCCGCACCCTGACGGCACACGCCCCATGGCAATGGACCCAACGATGCCGGCCATGATCGCATCCGAACAACCGGCCGAAGCGCCACGCCCCCGCATCACCGGAGAGGGCATGGACGGAGGCACGCGCATCACGGGCGACGATTGGGGACGCAACGAGCGGGTCACGGGCACCGAAGGCACCTCCGCATTCGGGCGCAACCCGACTCGCCGGGGAACGCCCATGGGGGCCTTCGCCGGGGCGCGTGCCTATCGCGACGCCCAAGCGCGCAAGGCACCCGAACTGCAGATCACGGGGAGCAGCGGCAGCACCGACCGGGGCGCCCTGGTGACCCTGTCCGGCGGGGCCAGAGGCTGAGCGGGAGCGCCAAGGAGCCATGAAGATGAAGCCCAGCCCCAAGTCACGCCGCCGCGCACCGATGTGGAGCAGCCTCAACGCCCGCCCCAGGCCCGCAGTGCAACCCGTATCGGCGGTCGCGGCCCCGGCAGACGCCACCTGGCTGGAGCCCCCCGCGAGCCCGATCGACGCACGCCCCGATGAAACGCTCCGGGACCAGGCTTTCCGCAACGAAAGGCTTCGGGATGACGCGCTCCAGACCGCTGTTCGCCAGAAGCCAGACGCGCTGCATCCCTTGACCCGAGCGGAGCAGAACCGCCAATTGTGGGCATACGAGACGCGCGTGAAGGGCGCCTTCGCGCGGATCGTGCCGACGCTCAGGGCCATCGCCGCCCGTCAGCATGCGCCTGACTTCGAGCGCTCGGCCCAGGAGTCCGCGCGGGCGGCACTCGGATTCGCGCTGCCGGACGACGCGTTGGCGGATGCCTGGGTGGACCGGCTGGACATGCGCGCGCTCTTCGCGCACGCCACCTTCGAGACCTTCCGCGCCATGAGCACGGACTATTTCACCGCAGATCCGCTGGAGACCCACCCTCAAGCACGGGACTTCCAGGACGTTCTGCTGCGTTGCGGCTTCCACGCCATGAACGTCACGCCCTGCGCCGACGGGCGCCTGGCGCACACCATCAGCTATGTGCTGCGCCTCCCGATGGGGACGGTACAGCGCCGATCCTCCGCCGGCGCACTCTTCGACGTGGAGGAGGCGCTCCAGCGCTGGGAGGCGGTAGAGCTGGGGCGTTTCCGCGAAGGCGTGCCCAATCTGGCCGACGCCCCGACCCGCTATCTCAAGGTGGCGGCCTATCACTACAGCAGCCGCGACCCCGATCACCAGGGCTGCGCGGCACACGGCAGCGATACGCGCGCAGCCGCCTCGGCAGGACTGGCGCAGCTACGGGCCTTCCGTCTGGCCGTCGAGAACACCCATTGCTGCGGCGCCTCGATCGCGACGCTGCTCATCGGCATCGACACCGACACCGACCGCCTGCGCATCCACCTGCCGAACGACGCCGGAGAGCCGGATCTGGATCGCCTGGTCGACGCCGGTGGACTCTACCGCGCGACGGCGCAGCTCGATCCCGAATCGGCACGGACCCGGATCCGCGAGGCGATCGCCCGACCGCGCGACGGCGGTCCGCCCCCGGAGGCCGGCATGCAGGACCTCATGGCCAAACTCATCGAGAACAACCTGTCGCAGATCGACTATGTCCGAACCTACGCCGGGGAGCACTACCCGGATGCCGGTCACCAAGAGCGTTTCATCGGCGTCGGTACGGACTTCGAGGAGGTCCATCTGCGCAACCTGACCTACTTCGCCTTCATGCGCACGCTGGAGGAAGGGGCGCCCAACCTGGACGTCGGCATCGAGATCTTCCGCCGGCTCAACGTGGCGCACGGGCTGCCCATCCCCATCGTGCTGCGCTTCCACTACACGGGCCAGGTGCCCGGGGCGCGCGAGCGGGCGGTCCAACGCTGCGCGCGGATCGCCGAGGCGATCCTGAAACGCTATCCGGATCTCGCCGAGCGCGGCCTGATCCAAACCTATTGGACCCTGCGCGATACCAGTCGCGCCGACCCCATCGAATGCGTCGGAAGCTCGCTGCCGAGCACCTGGAGGGAGGTATGAAGATCTGCCAGGTCGAGAAGCCACTGGTCGCGACCAATCGCATCCCAGGGCTGGAGCATCGCCACCTCCAGGTGGTGCGCGACGGCAGGAGCTCACTGGTCGCCGTCGACGCCGTCGGCTGCACGCCCGGCGACTGGGTGATCTGCGTCGGAAGCTCGGCGGCACGCGAGGCCGCCGGCCACAAGGATTACCCGAGCGATCTGACCATCGTCGGGATCATCGATCACTGGGAGGCGCAGTGAGCATGGACATCATGCAAGTCGAGGACTCACTGGTCTGCACGCGCCGGATACCCGGTCTGGCGCGCGTCTCGTTCCGGGTCCTGCGCGGCCCCCTGGGCGAGCGGGCGGTGGCGGTCGACACCGTCGGCGCCCGTCCGGGCAACTGGGTCTTCACCATCAGTGGCTCGGCCGCGCGTCTCGCGGTCGGGAACGGGATTCTCACCGATCTGAGCATCGGCGGAATCATCGATCGCTGGGAGGAGGACGCAACCTCCGTGAGGGACTGACCCCAACGCGGGCTTGGACGCCCGAATTCGACCATCCGATCGCGCGGGGCGACGTTTTTCGAGCAGGCTGGTTTACCCAAAACACAGGTTGGTTTATCCAAAACAGAGGAGTCACACAATGGCCAACGAACACTACGGGATTGCACTGGGAATGATCGAGACGCGCGGTCTGGTACCCGCCATCGAGGCGGCGGACGCCATGACCAAGGCCGCCGAGGTACGCCTCGTCGGTCGGGAGTTCGTCGGCGGAGGCTATGTCACCGTGCTGGTGCGCGGCGAGACCGGTGCGGTCAATGCCGCCGTGCGGGCCGGGGCAGACGCCTGCGAGCGAGTGGGCGACGGACTGGTCGCCGCCCACATCATCGCCCGCCCCCATCGCGAGGTCGAGCCGGTACTGCCGACCGGCAGCCCGGAGACCAAAGAGGCGGCCTAGTTCGAGACGCGTTCTGGATGCAATGATTTTTTCGATGTGAGGAACGACCACCATGGCCAGTGAAAATTATGGAATCGCCCTCGGTATGATCGAGACGCGTGGACTGGTGCCCGCCATCGAGGCGGCGGACGCCATGACCAAGGCCGCCGAGGTGCGCCTCGTCGGCCGTGAATTCGTCGGCGGAGGCTATGTCACCGTGCTGGTGCGCGGCGAGACCGGTGCGGTCAATGCCGCCGTGCGGGCCGGGGCAGACGCCTGCGAACGGGTGGGCGACGGACTGGTCGCCGCCCACATCATCGCCCGCCCCCATCGCGAGGTGGAGCCGGTCCTGCCCAAGCAACCGGGCGACACCGACGGCGGGCACGGCCGGTCCTAGGCGACGCTGGCCGATCGCATGGCTGAGAAACCGCCAGCCGGCTGCGCCAGCGATCGCCTCGTCAAACGCGCGAACGCGGATCGAGCGCCATGACCGCACACCCCGGAATCCTGAACCCCGGAACCGTGAACCTCAGAGTGCTGGGCTATCTGGGCCGCGCCCTGAGCTACGAGTTGAGCGCGGTACAGCAGTATCTCACCCATGCCGCTCTGGCGGAGCTGTGGGGCATGGAGGAGATCGCCAGTCACTTCCGCCAGGAGGCGAACGAGGAGCAGGCGCACGCACAGCGGCTGATCGCGCGCCTGCTCGAATTCGGTGCCATCCCCAACGGTTCGCAGCTGACTCCGGTACGTGCGGGCCTGTCGCTGATCGAGCTGCTGCAGGCCGATCAGCTGCTCGAACAGCGGGCGGTCGCGCTGTATCGCGAAGCGGCGCAGTACTGCGCGCTGATCGACGCACCCGACGACCAGGCCCTGTTCGCCGCCCTCCACGACGAGGAGCTGAGCCACGTCCGGCAACTCGACGCCTGGCTGCAACAGCTACGCTCGCCCCCGACTGGCATCATGGGGCACCAGTCGCACACCACCCATCGACCGCCAATCACTGACGACACCTGACAACAAACGACGAGGATCACCATGTCCAATCAAGCAGCCACCTGGAAAGAACGCAACCGCCCCGCGCGTCTGGAGCGCCGTATCGTCTTCGAGGATTACGAGCAGACCCGGGACTTCCTAGAGGCCCTGGCCGACATCAGCGAGGCTGCCAATCGCTACCCGGACATCAGCTTCGGGCGCACCTCCGTAAGCCTCACCATCCAGACCGACGAGGACTCGGGCGCGATCCTGCCCGAACATCGGGCGTTCGCCCGTCAGATCGACGCACTCATCACGGCCGTTCCGGCGGCTTCTTGATCTGACGCGACCTGGAGATCAGAACCATGACCGATGACACAGAGCCGCCCATCGCCCCGCCCGAGCCGCCGGCGGCCGAGCCCGCCGCAGCCCCCAGCACCAAGGCCAAAGCAGTACCAAGCGGCGTCAAACGTCCAGCCGCTCGACGCCCGCGCACCAAACCGGAGGCCCAGACGACCGACGACCACAACTATCGCTCCAGCCAGCGTGTCTGGCCCGATTGACGGGATCAACCCTCGTCGCGGGATCGAACGCCTCGCCAGCACCCCTGGAGCGCGCGTTATCATCGGAGCCATCGAGAGCCGAAGATGTTCGACCCCATGCTGAATCTTGTCCGTCACGTCAGTCTGCGCCAGCTCCAGGTGTTCGAGGCGATCGCCCGCCTCGGCAGCTTCACCAAGGCGGCCGACGAGCTCTATCTGACCCAACCCACGGTCTCCACCCAGATCAAGCGCTTGACGGATGTCATCGGTCTGCCGCTGTTCGAGCAGATCGGCCGACGGGTCTATCTCACCGAGACGGGTCGCGAGCTCGAGACCGCAGTGAAGGCGATCCTAGACGTCCTCGACCGCTTCGAGATGAAGGTCGCCGACCTCAAGGGCCTCAGGCAGGGCTATCTGCGCCTCTGCGTCATCACCACCGCCAAGTATTTCGCCCCCGAGGTGCTCGGTCGCTTCTGTCAGCGCCACACCGGTGTCGACGTCGCGCTCAAGGTCACCAACCGCGACAGCGTGCTGGAGCGCCTCGCCGCCAACAAGGACGACCTCTACATCCTCGGACAGATCCCCGAACGCGATCTGGAGCTGACCAGCAAGGCCTTCGCGCCCAATCCCCTGCACGTGATCGCACACCGGGATCATCCGCTGGCCACAGAGCGAAACCTCCCCGTGGCGCGTCTGGCCGACGCACACTTCATCATGCGCGAGCCCGGTTCGGGCATCCGCGACATCGTGCTCAGAAACTTCGCGGAGGCCGATTTCAAGCCGCGCGTTCGGATGGAACTAGGCAGCAACGAGGCCATCAAGCATGCGATCTACGGCCAGCTCGGCATCTCCGTGCTTTCGCTCCACACACTGGCCCAGGAGGGACCGCAATCACCGCTGCGGATTCTCGACGTGCAGGGATTCCCGCTCGAGCGCAAGTGGTACGTAGCCTACGCGAAAGGCAAAGAGCTCTCGGTGGTCGCGAGCGCCTTCCTCGACTTCCTGGACGAGGAAGGTGAGCAACTGCGCCGTCAATTGAAGAAGACCCATGCTCGCTTGACGCGCGGGCGCGAAACTGGCAGCAAGCAGACCGAGGACCAGGCGACAGGCTAGCAAGAACGACCAAGCCCCGAAGAGGGCATGAGGAGGATGAGCGATGAACGAGACACCCTTCGAGCCGGCGCTCGATCAAAAGGACCCGCCTGTGAATCGGGTGACCTTGCGGCACCCCTGGCGTTGGCTGAAGAAGGGCTGGCGGGATATCCGGGCGGCCCCACTGTACAGCCTGAGGTACGGCGCCGGCATCGTCATCTTGAGCGCGTCGATCTTCCTGCTGACTCTGCTCGGCCATCTCAGCTTTCTGGTGCCATTCCTCACCGCCGGATTCTTTCTGATGGCGCCCCTGCTCGCGATCGGGCTCTATCGGATGAGCGATCACCTGGAGCGGGGCGAGCCCATGGACCATTGCCAAGCGCTGGAGGCGGTCAAGCGCAATCAGGGGCAGCTCGGCATCGCGACCGGTTTCCTCTTGATCATCATGCAGCTGTGGATACTGGCCTCGGTCTTTCTGTTCATCATGCTCTACCAGGACCCCTTCCCCACCTGGGACAACTTCATCCCGACCGTGGTGCTGTCCGGGGAGCACAGGCCCCTGGTGATTGCCGTCGTCCTGGTCGGCGCCTTCTTCGCCGCCTGCACCTTCTGCGTCAGCGCCATCACCATTCCCATGCTGATCGACCGCCCGGTGGACGGCTTCACCGCCATGCGGACCAGCGTGCGGGCCGTGGCCCAGAACTGGCTGCCCATGCTGCTCTGGGCTGCTCTGCTGGTCGCAATCGTCGGGGCGGGACTCCTGACCTTCTATCTTGGACTCTTCCTGGCCGTTCCACTGGTCGGCCACGCCACTTGGCACGCCTATCGGGATCTGGTGCCAAGGGCAGATCGAGACAGTCGCTCAGATCCCGGCATCCAGCGCACTCAACGACACAGCCGCTCCAGGGCTTCGAGACAGGATGATCAAGCTTAGAACCTACGTGTACATCGACGCGCTGCAGCCCCAGCTCGCCGCCTACATGGCGACCGTGTCCCAGGGCTTCCTCCCGGTACCTGGCGATGCCTGCCTGTGGGTGGAGGTCTCTCCCGGCATGGCGGTCCATCGCCTCACCGATGCCGCGCTCAAGGCCACCCGCGTGCACCTCTCGCAGCAGGTCGTGGAACGCACCTACGGCTCGCTGGTGATCCACCAGCGCGATCAGAGCGATGTGCGCGAGGCCGGCCGCGTCCTCCTGTCGCGGATGGGCGCCACCGTCGCGGACCGCGAAACCTGCCGTATCGCCTGGCAGGAAACGCTCCGCGGCATGACCCCCGACCATTGCGTGCTGATCAATCGTCAGGATCGGCGCGGCTCCATGATCCTGCCTGGGCAGAGCATGTTCATCCTCGAAACCGAACCGGCCGGCTACATCGTCTATGCCGCGAATCAAGCCGAGAAGGCCGCGAGCATCACGCTGATCAACGCGCGCGCGGTTGGCGCCTTCGGCCGCTTGATCCTCGCCGGGCGTGAGGGCGATGTGGACGAGGCGGCTGCGGCGGCGATCGACGCCATCCAAAACCCGTCCGAAGCCTGACCGAGTCACCCCTCATGCACCGCCAAGCGCTCCTTTCACTGCTCGACGCACACCGGACCCGATTCATGGAAGAATCGGCCTACGTGGCACGGGCGCGCGATTTCGTGATCGCTCATGCGGACTGCTTTCACTGCGATCTCTGGCCCGCCCACGTAACGGGATCCGCCTGGGTGGTGAGTCCGAGCCGCGATCGGGTCCTGCTGCTGCACCATCGCAAGCACGACCAGTGGTTCCAGCCCGGCGGACACGCCGATTGCGATTCAGACATCCTGCGTGTCGCACTGCGCGAAACGTCAGAGGAAACCGGCCTCGACCCCTCGCACATCCGTCTCCTCGACGACACCATCTTCGACGTCGACATCCACACCATCCCCGCCAGTGCGCGCGGCCCGCGGCACCAGCACATCGACATCCGTTTTCTGGTGGAGATGGACGACGATCTGAGGATTCCGGGCAACGACGAGTCGCATCAGCTGTTGTGGGTGCCGCTATGGCAGGTGGCACCATTCAACAACAGTCGCTCGACCCATCGCATGGTCGAGAAGACACGCCGACTGCGACAGCCGCCAAGAACCTTTAGGGAAAGGCGCCATCCAAACCGGGATGGAGACCGATCGATGCACATGTTTCACTGCCAACGTGCTCGCCATCGACCGGCCGTGCAAGCTACTACAGAGCCAGTCGATGAAGGCGACCAATGATCCGGCGAGCATGGACGCCCTCACGCGCGAGAGGTACGGCCATTTCGGAGCGCGCCGGAAGCCGGATCCTGCTCTTTGGTACAATCGCCAAGCGGACCCGAGCAGCGCCAATACTATTGACCCGAATGGCTTGGCAGGCATTCGCGCGGGCACTGCTCGCACCCGGAATCCCCCGGAGCCATTGATGAACCACAGGAGAGAATCGTGACGAACGAGACCAATAGCGAGATCCAGAGCGCGCCGACTCAAATCACCGGGCGGCGCGGCCCCAGACTCGCAGCCCTGATCGGCGGCGGTCTGTTGTTGCTGGTCGTGGCGATTGGCGGATTGGGTGCCTACTGGTCGGTACAGCCGACGCATCTCGATGTACATCAGGAAGCCGTGCAGCGGTTCGATGACGAGAACGCCACACTGAAGCCCGGCGTCATGACCGTGTCGGCCGTGATGGGTGTCGCCGAGGCGCTACTCGACAAACCCGGCGGCTATCTGCGCAATGACATCCTGCCTCCGGGCCTGCTGATGGACAACACGCCGAATTGGGAATTCGGCGTGCTGACGGAACTGCGCGACTCGATCGCCGCCTTGCGCAACGATTTCAGCCGTGCGCAAACCCAGTCGACTGAGAATAGCGACCTACGCGAGGCCGAAGCGCAATTCAACTTCAACGCCTCGTCCTGGATCCTGCCATCGACCGAAGGCGAATACCGACGCGGCTTGGACGCATTGGGGCGTTACATGCAGGCGCTGATGTCGGGGACCGACCGATCCGCACGATTCTACACGCGCGCCGACAATCTGAACGCCTACCTGCAAGTCGTCGAAAAGCGCCTTGGCAGCTACGCGCAGCGCCTAAGCGCCAGCGTGGGTGAAAACGAGCTGACTGCGGCACTCGTCCTGCACAGTGCGCCGTCGCCCGACCAGACCCCCTGGTACGAGATCGACGACGTCTTCTATGAGGCCCGCGGCTACTCCTGGGCGTTACTGCACACCATGCAAGCCCTGGCGGTCGACTTCGCCGACGTGCTGGGCGACAAGAACGCCCAGCTTTCGCTGCAACAGATCCTGCGCGATCTGCAGGGCGCCAGCCTGCCCAAGTGGAGCCCCATCGTGCTCAATGGCCACGGCTACGGTCTATTTTCAAATCACTCGCTCGTGATGGGATCCTACATCTCGCGAGCCAACGCCGCAGTGCTCGATCTGCGCGTGCTGCTCGAACGTGGCTGATAACGCGGTTGGTCCTTTGGATTCCAAAGGACCTCAAGTGACCATCTGCTGGGGACTCATGGGTCCTGAAGCGTTTCCCGCTGTAGACGCTCCAGCAGATCGAAGCTGATCCGGCCGGTCTGAGGAATGCCCCGCGCCTCTTGGAAGGTGCGAACGGCATCGCGGGTTCTGGGTCCGATCAGGCCGTCGACCGGACCTGGGTCGAAGCCCAGTGCGCCGAGTTGTTCCTGCAACAGATACACCAAGCGATTCGTGAGCGGCGGCGCATCGAGCAGGCGCGGCGCCCCGCTGTCCGGATCCCGGACGCAGCGCTGCAAGCTGATCCGTTCGGCGGGATCCTTGGGACTGGCGAAGACGAAGGGGATCTCGGGGTCGCAAACCGCCAGCGCTTCCACCGACGACTCGTCACTCGCGCGAGCGGGCGTTCGAGCGGCCGGAGTCGATGCCTCTTCGGCCTCGGCTGCGATCGCTGCGTCAACCTCAGACATTTCCGAACGCGGACTCGGCTCGAACGCGGATGCCCTGTCGGTCTCGGCGTCGACATCCGGCAGTGAGCTGGGCGGCGGCTCGTCTCCGGGCACACCGACGACGCCAGGCTCCGACCGCAGATCCGCCTCCAAGGGGGACGTCGCGGCGATCTCGCCCCGTGGCGCTGGCTCGTGGGGCGAGACCTCGGGCGCCCCGCCGAGCACGGCCACGAAGAGCAGACCCCCGACCGCAAGCCAGAGGGCGCCGGCCACCGGCCAGGCACGCAGTCCTTGCTCGCCGTCGGACGTCGGCTGTGCGAAGACCCGATCGAACGCATGGGTCAGGCGCGCCTCGATACGCGCGTAGAGCGCCCCCACGAAACGCAAAATCGCGAGCCCATACCAGACCAGCACCAGCAGGATCCGCTTGATCAGACCCAGCAGATCGCCAGGCGGGATGCGGCCGACCAGGGGTTTGACGAAACCGGGGTAGCGGCGCGCCGCAGCCATGACCGCAACCGCGATGCCGATACCGGCGCCAACGGTCGCGGCATTGGTCGGCCAGGCCGCCGGCTCGCCGAGGACGAAGGGAAACAACAGCAACAGGGTGACCAGGACCGCCCATGCCGCACTAGGCCAGGTGTATCCGGTCTCCGGGTGGGGCTTGATGCGCGTGGTCACCCAGAGGAAACGCGCCATCAGCAGCGTGGTGGCGACCGTCGAAACCGCGACCGCGATGGACAGCCATCCCCAGTCGGCGCCAGCGAGCAGCGGCTTGATGCCGTACTTGGTGACCGCACCGCTGGTCAGGGGCGCACCGGCCAGCGCCAGGGCCAGAAAGACCAGCCCGGCGAGCAGCAGGGGTTGCGGGAGCGCGGCATATTTACGCAGCCCGACGCCGAGAAAGAGCCCGCCCTTGGCCAACGCGTGATGGGCGGCATAGAGGGTGATCGCGGCGACACCGACCGGCGCCAGCGCGGGTTCGGTCAGGATCAGCCCCAGCAGCAGGATCAGCAGGCCCATTTTGCCGATGCTCGAATAGGCCAGGATCACCTTGGGGTCGGACTGCATCAGACCGATGGGGAGCGCATAGAACATCGTCAGCAGACCCGCCCCGGTCAGCCAGGCGCCCCAATCGGCCAGGGCGACGGCACCCAACGGCAGAAAACGCAGCCAGCCCAGGATCGCGACCTTGATCATGGTGCCGCTGAGCACGGCGCTGGCCGGGATCGGCGCGGCCGGATGCGCCAGCGGCAGCCATAGATGCAACGGAACCATGCCGGCCTTGACGCCGAGCCCCAGAATGAGCAGCGCGATGGTCAGGTTGTCGAGACCAACCAGTTGCTCGGGCGCGGGCACTGTGGTTCCGGCATGACTGGCGACCAACACCAGGGCGGCGAAGAGGGTCACCTCCCCGAGCAGGGCCATCACCAGATAGACCTTGCCGGCCCTCAGCGCGGCCGTCTTGCCGTCGTGAATCACCAGCCCGTAGGCCGACAGTCCCATGATGGCGAATCCGGCATAGAAGCTCAGCAGATCCTGTCCGACGATCAGCCAGAGGTTCCCGGCCATCGCCAGCAGAAAGAAGACGCCGAAGCGCCCCGCGTGCGACGTTCCACGAGCGCTGAAGGCGGTATAGATCCCGGACACCAGCCAGAGGATGGCGGTGAAGATCAGATAGATCCGGCCGGTCGCGTCGAGCCCCAGGGTGGTGCCGAGAAACAGCCAGGGCAGCTCCAGACGGCTGCCGAGCGGCACCAGCAGCGCGGCGGCCAGTCCGGGCAGTGCGCCAATGGCCGGCAGCCACCAAAACGACGGCCTGACCGCCAGGGCCGCGAGCAGCAGCGGCCAGACCCAGACCAGGATCAGCAGCCCGCCGCTCACGGCCCGTACTCCCGGCGCGCGATCAGCGTCGCCCATTCGAGCGGACTGAAGGGCGCTGCGGCGAAGAGGCCGGCGGCGAGACAGAAGGCGGCGGTGATCAGGGGCGGCCAGAGCAGCGCGCCCATGGTCTCGAAACGCCCGGCCGGTATGTGCTCCTCCGGCCAGCGCTCGGGGGGCGGCCGAAACCAGGCACGGTAGAGGATGGGCAGGAAGTAGCCGGCATTGAGCAGACTGCTCAAGGCCAGGATCAACAGCACCCAATAGGCGTCGGCCTCGACCGCGCCCAGTGCCAGGTACCATTTGCTGACGAAGCCCGCGATCGGCGGGATGCCGATCATCCCCAGGGCGCCGACGCTGAAGGCCAGCGTAGTCCAGGGCATGCGCCGCCCGACCCCGTCCATCTGACTGACCTTGTGGACGCCCAGGGTCTCGGCGTAATTCCCGGCGCAGAAGAAGAGCGTGATCTTCATGAGCCCCTGATGCACCAGATGCACCAGGCCGCCGATGGTGGCGACGGGACCGAGGATGGAGGCGCCCAGCGCGATGTAGGAGACCTGACTCACGGTCGAATAGGCGAGCCGCTTCTTGAGTCCGTCCTGCGTCAGCGCCATGCCCGAGCCGTAGAGGATGGTGATCGCCGCGAGGATGCCGAGCGGCGTCAGCAGCCCGAGCGCGTCAGCGAACCCCACGCCATAGACATCGTAGACGACCCGCACGATGCCAAAGGCGCCGGCCTTGACCACCGCCACCGCGTGCAGCAGCGCGCTGACCGGGGCCGGCGCGACCATGGACTGCGGCAACCAACCGTGCAGAGGAAACAGCGCCGCCTTGACGCCGAGCCCGGCCAGCAGAAGGAAAAAGATGGCGACCAGCTGCCCCCAGACATCCGGCTGCAGCCCCGACAGAAAACCGCCCTGCACGAAGTCGGCAGGCCCACTCAGCGCCTGCAGCCAGACCGCACCGACCAGCAGCAGGGCACCGCCGCCCATGGTGTAGGCCAGATAGATCCTGCCCCCACGGGTGGCGTCCGGCGTCCCGCGATGGGCGACCAGCGGATAGGTCGCAAGCGTCAGGACCTCGTAAAAGACGACGAAGGTCAGCAGGTTGCCGGCCAGAGCGACCCCGATCGTGGCCGAGACGCAGAGACTGAAGAACCCGAAGAAGCGGCTGCGGTTTGGCGAGTGCTCCAGATAGCCGATGGCATAGATGGTCGTCACCAGCCAGAGAACCGACGACAGGGTCGCGAAGAGCACCGCGAGGGCATCGGCGTGCAGCACCAGATCCAGCCCAGGCGCCAGCGTCAGCCGCGTCTCGTAGACATGGCCGTGGAAGACGCCCCAAATCATCACGCCGACCAGCAGCAGCTTGACGACAGCGCCGGTCATGTTGAGCACGCCGCGCAGCAGATGACTCTCTTCCTGCAACAGAAAGATGAAGACGCCCGGCAGGAACGAGCTGAGCACGATGACCGCAGGCAGCAGTTGATCGAGATTCATAGACCGCCCTCGAAGCCCAGCAGGTGCCAGAGCGGACGGGCCGCCAGCCCCAGCACCGCCGCCGAGGTCAAGGCCAACAGCAGCGCCGGCACCTCGGTTCGTGCCTGAGTGACGAAGCGGCGCGGCGTCGGCTCCAAATTGAAGGCGCGGCTCAGGACACGGAAGACATAGGCCGCCGCCAGCAGGGTCCCGACGAGGATCACCGGGATCCACCACCACTGCCCGCTCTCGATCGCGCTCCGCATGAGGATCCACTTGCCGACGAAGCTGCCGCTCGGCGGCAATCCGATCAGGGCGATACCGGCCAGGCCGATGCTGAAGGTCGTCGCCGGCATATGCTGCGCGGTGCCGCCGAGGTCGTCGATGCGATCATGCCCCGCGCTACGCTGCACCAGACCGGCGGCGAGGAAGAGTCCCGCTTTGGCGAAGCCGTGGGTCAGGGCCATGAGCAGCAGCGCCACCAAGAGATCGTCGTGTGCGGCACCCGCCGGCAGCGCGGTCAGCACCGGAAGGAAGAGACAGAGATAGCCGATCTGGGCGACCGTGGAATAGGCCGCCATCAGCTTCAGCCGTTCGGCTCGCAGCGCCCGCCACGAGCCCCAGACCACGGCCATGGCACCGAGCAGCCCCATGAGACCCGCAGCCCAAGGCGTGACCAGTGGCGCGAAGACATCCAGCCAGAGCCGCAGCATGAGATAGAAGGCGGCCTTCACGACCAGTGCCGAAAGCGCCGCGCTCACGGGGGCCGGCGCGTTGGCGTGAGCCGGGGGCAGCCAGAAATGCATGGGAAAGAGCGCCGCCTTCAAGGCCAGACCGGCGGTCATGAGCACCAGCGCCGAGCCCGCGACGGGCTCGGGTCTCACGGCAGCGCCCAGGAGGGTCATGTCGAGCGTGCCATACGCGGTGTAAAGCAGCGCCACGCCGAGCAGATAGGCCAGGGAGCCGAGCAGACCGACCAGGAGGTAGCGCAGACTGGCCTCGACCGCCGCCGTCGTGCCCGTCAGGGCGCCCAAGGCCGCCGCCGTCAGTCCGAGCAGTTCGAGCGTGACGTAGAGATTGAAGAGGTCCGCCGCCAGGAGGAGCCCGTTCAAGGCGGCCCAGAGCAGCAGCCACAGGGGCCAGAAATGGGTTTTGGTCTCGCCACGACTGAAATAGCCGGAGGCATAGACGCTGACCGCCAGCGCGACCAGGGCCGCCATCGCCAGCAGCGCGGCGGAGAGCCCGTCGGCGACGAGGCTGATGCCGAGCGGCGCGCCCCAGCCGCCGAGGTCCGAGCGCAGGCTGCCCTGTTGCCAGACCTCGACAGTGACCAGACCGACCGTCGCCAGAGTCGCCAGCGCGGCGAGCAGGCCCAGTCCCTGGGCGCGGCCGGGAACGGCGGTGACCAGAATCGCGCCGATCAAGGGGACGGAAACGGCCAGGGCGAGGCTATCGAGCATCGTCGTCGTCTTCCAGCCGTCGCCCCATCGCCAGTGCCAGCGCCGTCGCGCTCACGGCGACGACGATCCCCGTCAGGACCATGGCATGCGGCACCGGATCCGGCGGCAGCGCGCCGCGCTCGGCGATGGCGATCAGGAGATGAAAGACGCCGCTCCCCATGATGTTGAGCGCAATCAGCTTGCGCAGCAGAGGCTCATGGACCAGAAAGGCCCAGAGCCCCAGCGCGAACAGGATCACGCCAGCCCCGCCGTAGAGCAACGGCGTCATCATGAAGGGCCGTCCTCGCCTGATCGCGGCACTGGCTTGCCGCCGACATAGGCGGCGGCCAGCGTGACCCCGATCGCCAGGGTCGCCGCTGTTTCAATGGTCAGGATCAGCCATTTCGCCCAAGCGTGCGGATAGCTCAGAAAGCCCGCGCCGAACGCCATGGTCGCGAGTCCGACCAGAACGAAGGTCGCCGCCCCAGCCACCACCAATCGGCGCTGTACCGGAACCGGCGGCAACCCGGCCCGCGCGTCGCCGGCCAGTCGCAGCACGACGCCGGCGGCACCGAGCAAGGCACCGGCCTGGAAGGCCCCGCCCGGCGCATGTCCGCCCACCCAGAGCAGATAGCCGCCGGTCAGGATCAACAACGGCACGACCAGCTCGACCATGCCGCGCAGCACGGTCCCCGCCGGCTGGAAGCCCGGCGAGGCCGCGCCCAGGGACCAGATGCCCAGCAAGGCCGCCAACAAGACCGCCAGTTCGAGCAGGGTATCGTAGGCCCGATAGGCCAGCAGCACGCCGGTGACCGGATTGCTGACCCCGGTGTTGGGCAGCTCCCGCAGGGCCAAATCGGCCAGACGCGGCGTCGGTGCCAGCGCATCCCGCAGCACCCAGAGCAGCCAGAGTGCGAGCAGTCCGACCAGCACGGCGATCATGAGGCTTCCGGCACGTCTCACGCCCCCGCGTCCTCCCGATCGTCAGCTTCGTTCGCCGCTGATCGACGCGCGGCCCGGCGCGCCGCCGCGAGCATCAGCGCCCCGCCGAGACCCGCGCCGATGGCCGCCTCCGCCAGCGCCACGTCGGGCGCGCGCAGCCGCGCCCAAACCAGCGCCAGCCAGAGCCCGAAGGCGATGAAGAACATCACTGCCCGACGCACGTCCGGGCTGGTCAGTGCGGCGACGGCCAGTCCCAACAGGGTGGCGAGCAGCACCAGATCGAAGAGGAACATCGGCACATCGGTGGTCATGGCGTCGGATCCTCGCCGTCCCCGCGCAAGGCCCGTTTCGCGATCAGGTGGGATCCGGTCGCTCCGGCGAGCAGCACCAGTAGCCAGATGAGCACCAGCTTCAAGGCATGGAAGGGATCCGGCACCCAGGGCAGCAGACCGAGGATCACCAGCCCGAGCCCGAGATTATCGGTCTTGGTCAGCGCGTGCAGACGGCTGAAGAGGTCCGGCAGCCGGATGAGTCCAAGCGTACCGACCAGGAAGAAGAAGGCACCCAGCGCGATGGACACGACCGAGAGCAGCGTCAGGACCAGACTCATGCGTCAGGCTCCCGATCCAATCGACGCCGGGTGAAGGCGGAGACGGCAACGGCGGCCAGCAGCGCGAAGATCAGGGCCACATCGGCCAGGGCCGGCATCGCGAAGGCGCGTCCCAGCAAGAGCAGCACCGCGATGCCGGTCGTCCCCAGGAGCTGAGCGCCCATCATGCGATCGGCGGGCGTCGGCCCCACAACCACCCGGACCAGACCGGCGGTCATGCTGAGCAGGAGTACCAGGGCGATTGCGACGAAGAAATCAGACATGCGCAGGCGGCTCCAGGTGCTCGCCGAAGATGGCCGCGACGCGGCGCTCCAGGTCGGCCAGCTCGGGCGTCACATCCAGGCTCGCATCCAGCAGATGCACCTGGATGACATCCTGGTGCCGGTCGGCACTCAAGGATCCCGGCAGCAGGCTGATGCAGTCGAGGAACAGCACGCGCGCCGCAGGTTGCGACAGGCGCATCCGATAGGTCTGAAAACCCGGCGCGATGCGCATACGCGGACGCAGAATCCGCCGCGCCACATCCGCCCCGCCACGGAAGGATTCGCGCAGGAAGAAGGGCAGGAACGCCAGGATCTGACCGATACCTGGACGCGCCGAATCCCGTGCCAGGCGACCATAAACCCAGCTCGCGAAGAGTACGGCGGGAAGACCGATGACCCAGGAAGACGGATCCCAACCGGCGAGGATCGTCCAAAATCCGAAGAACACGAAAAACCTGATGGCGAAATCCATGCGTCGTTCAAGATCCTCAATGATCGATTCTGGGTCGTCACATCGGTAACGCAGCGTTTGCTGCATCGCTCGGATCACGCAGCCGGAGCTTCGTGATCCGTCGAAACAAGATCGCCTCGTAGCGCGCCGACCCAACCCTGCCCAGGCAGACGCCGCTCGATATCGGCCTCGGACTCACCGAGCCTGAACAGGTGCAGCCAGCCGTTATCCAAGAGCTGCCGGACCAGTTCATGGCGGGCGATGATGTCCTCGATCGCCGCCTCGGGCGCCTGCAGAAAGGCGCTCAGGCGCAGTGGCTCGTGCATCCAGCGCTGGCCATCGTGCAGCGACTGCAGCGGCAGTCCCACGCGCAAGTCGCCGGCGTTGCCCTCCAAGACGCCAATGGCGCCGCCGACCACATTATGGAGCACCTTATTGCCGCTGCCGAAACGGCGGTTGTCGACCATGGAGCCGTAGTATTGCAGATTGATCCAGGTCGCGACCACCAAAGGCGCGGTCATGATCAGCTCCAGGGTCTTGAAGTCCGCATCGGTTTGCCAGTCGTAATCATGTAGGAAGCTGCGTCCGCCAAGGTCGATGCCCTGGGTGCGGGCGCGCGGGGCGGCGATGAAGGCGGCGTTGCCCGCCAGCCCCCACTCAGGGCGGACCTGCGACCAGTCGCGACTACGGCGACGGATACGTGTCTCCAGCCCGCGCCCGCTGCGCCCGCCGAGACTCAGGAGCGTAGCGCGCTGCATCCGGGTCAGCGCCCCGGCCTCCTTGAGCCAGCTCCTGATCTCGGCCAGCTCCTCCGCGTAGTCCGGCGGCAGGATGGCGGTGTCGAAGAGCCGCACATCGTCGGTCGTGGTGTCATGCAGACCGGGCAGGAACCAGGTGTCCGCCGGGATGTCGATCCCGCGCTCGGCCAGTCCCTGGCGCACCCTCGGCTCATTGAGCAGTGCGGCCACGACGCGGGCGCTGGCCTCGCCCGTCTGCCCCCCGCAGGCGCCGCAATCGAGCCCGGCCGCGTAGGGATTGTTGACGCTGGTGCTGCCATGCCCGACCAGCAGGACCAGACGCGCGAACCCCTCGGTCAGAGACATGCCGCGCAGGATGCCCTCCGCCAAAGAAAGGCGGTCCTCCTCCGGGATGCCCAGGGTGGTCTCGGGCGCGGCGCAACAGCGGTGATGGGCTGGCGTGCCGAGGCTCGGAGCGACCCGAGACGCCGCCTCGGCATCCAGTCGCAGATCGTCCGGGGCCGGCACGGGTCGGCTCCAGCCCAGGCTGTCAGCGATGAGCTTGGGGGCGTAGAGCCAGATGCCGGCGGCCTCGACGAAAGAGAAACAGGACGAGGCACCCATCTTGAACGCCTTCCAGGACTTGCTGATGCCGATCCGCCGACGCTGGGTGTTCAGTGCCCGGACGGTTCGTGCACCGTCGCCACCCTGGATCTCGCTGCAGACACGATAACCGGGACTGAGCAGCACCGGCACATGGGGTTTCGCCTGGCCCGCGCCCAGGGGCACGACCTCGATCGGCGCGCCGAAGAAGCCCGCGAAGCCCAGCGTCTGGGCCTGCGGACAGGCGGTTTCCAGCGACCGGCGCATGACCTCGGAGCGCACATCGATACAGAAGGCGGCCTGCATCACAGGCCGAGCCGGCGATCCCTGGCCATCTCCACTGACGGCGGTCAACTGACCGATCAGCCGACGCTGGTAGGCCGACTCCTGGGCGGTCAGCAACAGGTGATCGATGCCCGAATCGGTCGTCGGTCCGGCATCGGCCTGGCCGTCACGCTCGGGCACAGCCGGAGCCTTGGCGAGCCCGGCGCAGACCGCACGCCAGCGCTGGGTCAGCTCTGGCCTCGCCTTGTGTTCATAGACCAGGAGATCCCAGGCCAGGCGGATCGCCAGCAGCTCCTCGATGGTCGCGTCGCTCGCACCCGCGAGCTCCGCCTGCCAGCGCAGCAGCCGGGTCCAGGCGGCCCAGCCGCCGACATCCATCAGGGCCGCGTGCAGATAGTCGAGGACTGCGGCGTTCGGGATGCCCAGGCGCGTCAGGGCGGATCGGATGCAGTCGCGCGGATTCTCCGGAAGGGCCTTCACCCGTGCGCGCATGCCGCCCTGCCCCATCATGGTGGTGCTGAAGTCGAGCGCCGCGAAACGCCGCCAGGAGGCGTAGAGCGACAGACCCTGCCAGGGCTGCTTCCAGGTCGCCTGGCCCATGTCGAAATAGGCCGCGCAGTGATGGCTGATCCGGTCGACGACGAAGCTCGACCAGCGATCGGCATCCATCTCGTCGAGTACGGCGGTCAGCAGCGGAACACCGCCGGCTGAATGCGCCTCGCTGGCCGTTGCGCGCACGATGTCATCCGGTTCGAGGTGGCTGCCGCAGAGCGCGGCGGCTTGGCGCAGGTCGTCCGGCGCGATGCGTCCGGCCTCGATCTGTTCCCGGTAATAGGCCCTGGACATGTAGAGGCGCGCGCCGGCCGCCCGACGCATGATGGCGGCGGCCTCCTGGAAGGGCGCATGGCGCAATCCATGGAAAGGGTTGACGGCGACGAAGCGATCGAGCGGCCAGACCGGCGCGATGCGATCGCAGGCCGCCGTGATTTGCGCGTCAAGCCATGAAGGCGCGATTTCGTGGGAAGCGTCGATCACCTCTGTCTCCTCCGTCATGGTCATCGCCTCGACTGGCGTCAGCGCAAGATTGGAGAGTGCTGTCAGGTTCATGCTGTCATCCTCCTCAGGCGAGGGCCGGCGCGCGGCGAATCGGCCACAGACGCGTGATCACACGCGTGACCACCACGTCCACGTAAAGACCGTTATAGAGGTGGACCTGGATGGCCTGGCGCAGCGGTGCCGCGAGGCGCATGAAAAGATGCTGGAGCAGGATCAGGCCGATGAAGACGGCGACGATCGCCAGGCTCAGCGCCGTATCCAAGGCCCCACCAGGCAGCGGCACGGGGCGCACGCTCCCAGCAATAGCGGACTCGAAGGCGGCATGCAGACCGAAGTAGCCGAGACAGACCAGGGCACCGATAGCGCTCGCTCGCAGCAGAAGCGCAGCCCTGTCTTCCAGCACAAGCGCCTGGAGCAGGAGCTGGGCGACCGCGATCGCGACGATGGCGCCGGTGACGATGAGCGCCGGCTGGCGCGTTGGATCCACCCCAAAGAGGAAACCGGCGACCAAGGCCATCAGCACGGCACCCTGGAAGGCCACCAACCACTGCCAGGGCTGCGGTCCCGCCGCGTCGAACTGGAGCGCAGGCGCGCGGAAGGCGTCCACGCTGCTGCCGGCGGCGAGAAAGGCGTGCGCCTTGTAGAGCGAATGGGCCACCAGATGCAGCAAGGCCAGGCTGTAGAGCCCCAGGCCGGCCTCCAGCAGCATGAAGCCCATCTGCGCCGAGGTCGACCAGGCCAGCGAGACCTTGATGCTGGTCTGCGTCAGCATCACCAGCGAGGCCACCGTCAGCGTCACCAGACCGACCACCGCCAGGGCCGTGAGCGCCGGCCCCGACACCGACATGATCGGACTCATGCGGATCACCAGAAAGGCGCCTGCGTTGACGATGCCCGCATGCAAGAGGGCCGAGACCGGGGTCGGCGCCTCCATCACCTGAATCAGCCAGCCATGGAAGGGGAACTGGGCGCACTTGAGGGCCGCGCTCAGCACCACCAGCCAGGCCGCCCATTGCAGGGTGGCGGGCAGCGGACCCTGGATGGACTCCATGGCCGCCCCGACGCCTGCCCAGTCCAGGGTATGGAGGGTGGCACCGATCAGGATCACGGCGATCAGCAGACTGGCATCCCCGATTCGGCTGAAGACGAACTTCTTGTGCGCGGCGATCAGCGCAGCCGGCCGCTCCGGATAGAACAGCAGCAGACGATGCAGACAGAGACTAGTGGCGATCCAGGCCAGCGCGAACATCAGCAGGTTACTGGCGACAATCAGGGTCAGGATCGCCGCCAGCGTCATCAGCAGCCACTTGTGAAAGCGCCCCTCATTGGCGTCGCCCGCCACATAGTTGCGCGCATAGGTAGAGACGATCGCGCCCACCAGCGAGACCAGCGTCAGCATGATGACCGTCACCGCGTTGACGTAGACGCCGATGGCGAAGGCGCCGATGTCCAGCGGCAGATCGATGCTGAAGAGTGTCAGTGATTCCGCAGGGCCGAAACCGTGGGTCAGAAGCGCGAGCACAGCCAGCGCGAAGGCAAGCCAGGCCAGACTGTTGGCCAGGGGCGGCACGCGTCGACCGAAGCGGTTGGCAAGATGGCTCGGGAGCGCGGCGGGAAGCCAAAGTGCGAGGGGCGCGGCGAGTGCCGCTGCCGTGGTGATGGTGATCGACATCTGCGCCTCCTGGGTCTCAGTCTCTGACGATGCGATGGACTGAACATAGACGCCGGGAGGACGCAAATAAAATCAATATTCGAGATCAGAACGATCGACAATTGTCGATACTTGATGACAGTACATCATCCTCGTCATCGCACCGAACGTCGATCAAACGCCGGAGGCTGGCGCGATGCCGCTTTGCAGATAGTCTTCGTAGTTGCCGCTGAAATTGATCACGCCCTGGGGCGTCAGCTCGATGATGCGGGTCGCCAGCGAGGAGACGAACTCGCGGTCGTGACTGACGAAGATCAGGGTGCCCGGATAGCCTTCCAGCGCCGTGTTGAGCGACTCGATCGATTCCATGTCCAGGTGGTTAGTGGGCTCGTCCATCAGGAGGATGTTGGGCTTTTGCAGCATCAGCTTGCCGAACAGCATGCGGCCCTGCTCACCACCGGAAATCACGTTCACCGGTTTCTTGATCTCGTCCTGGGAGAACAGCAGGCGCCCCAGCGTTCCTCGGATGACCTGCTCGTCGTCGCCAGGCTGCTTCCATTGATCCATCCAGTCGTAGAGCGTGGTGCTCTCGGTGAAATCGTCCGCATGGTCCTGGGCAAAATAGCCCAACTGGCTGTTCTCGGACCATTTGACCGTACCGTCGTCGGGCGTCAGGTCGCCGGCCAGACAGCGCAGCAGTGTGGTCTTCCCGATGCCGTTGGGGCCGATGATGGCGACGCGCTCGCCGACCTCGACGGTCAGGTCGAGACCGCTGAGCAGCGGTGTGCCGTCGTACCCTTTGGCCAGTCCCGTGACCTCCAGCGCCAGACGATAGAGCTTCTTGTCCTGACCGAAGCGGATGAAGGGGTTGACCCGGCTGGAGGGCTTGATGTCCTCCAGCACGATCTTTTCCATCTGGCGCTTGCGGGAGGTGGCCTGCTTGGATTTGGAAGCGTTGGCGGAGAAGCGGCTGACGAAGGTCTGCAGCTCGGCGAGCTGGGCCTTCTTCTTGGCGTTGTCCGCCTGCAGGCGCAGACGTGCCTGGCTGGAGGCGGTCATGTACTCGTCGTAGTTGCCGGGGTAGATACGCAGCTCGCCGTAGTCGAGGTCGGCCATGTGGGTGCAGACGCTGTTCAGGAAGTGCCGATCGTGCGAGATGATAATCATGGTGCTGTTGCGTGCGATCAACACCTCTTCCAGCCACTGGATGGTGTGGATGTCCAGATTGTTGGTGGGCTCGTCAAGCAACAGGATGTCGGGATCGGCGAACAGGGCCTGGGCGAGCAGCACGCGCAGCTTCCAGCCCGGCGCGACCGCGCTCATGGGTCCTTCGTGCTGCTCCAGCGGGATGGCCAGTCCCAGCAGCAGCTCGCTCGCGCGCGATTCGGCGGTGTAGCCATCCAGTTCGGCGAACTGTACCTCCAGATGCGCGACCTCCATGCCGTCCTCTTCGCTCATCTCCGGCAGGGCATAGATGCGATCGCGTTCCTGCTTGACCCGCCACAGCTCGTCGTGTCCCATGATGACGGTATCCAGCACCGTATGGTTCTCATAGGCGAACTGGTCCTGGCGCAGTTTGCCGAGCCGCTTGCCGGGATCGACCGAGACGTTGCCTGCGGTGGGCTCCAGATCGCCGCCCAGGATCTTCATCAGGGTCGATTTCCCAGAGCCGTTGGCACCGATCAGTCCGTAGCAATTGCCGCCGCCGAACTTGACGGAGACGTTCTCGAACAACGGCTTGCCGCCGAACTGCATGGTGATGTTGGCTGTAGAGATCAAAGTAGGGTTCCGCGAAAGGCTGGGAGGTAAGAACGGCCGCCATGAGTGTTGGAGGGCCAAAAATGCAAAAGCCCCGCACTGGGGCGAGGCTCATTTAAGCCCGAGCAGTGTGCCTAATACCGAGTCACATAGCAATACGGGTCGGGCTGCCGCGACGACATCGACCTTCAGTCGTCCAGCCCGGCCGAGGGCAGTCGGTCACCCGAGCTTCGCGTTTAACCTCGGCGCCCCAACCTTGTCATGCGCAACTCTGCGTCGCGGAAGTGGGCTGGTATCGGGCCCTGGACGCAGGATCGGCACCCTCGCCTTCCGGCTGAGCCGCCCTCACTGTCAGGTCGCTTCTTGGACAGACAACGATCGGGAGACAACGCCATGCAGATCGCTCTCTTCGGCGCGACCAGCGGCACCGGCCAGCAGGTCCTGGCCCAGGCACTGGAGCAGGGTCACACCCTCACGGCGCTCGCGCGCGATCCCAGCACGCTCGATCCCCGTGACGGACTGACGACGATCGGCGGGGATGTGCTCGACTGTTACGTCCCGTGTGATTATCTGCCTCGACGGAGCTATCCTTTGTTCCGTGCACGCGAGGTGCTAGCGCACATGGCCCACGAAAAGGCACTCGTCGATCGAATAGACCTCAATCTGCGGCGAAACCTTGGCCAGGATTTGCATCACCGGCCCACGACGATCTGGACCAACAGCAAATTACGCCATTATTGACGCTCAGTTGGGCCTACAACCATTCAGCTTGTCAATAAGATATTCGATTATCGCGACGATGTCATTCACGTTGGCATGCTGAACACCTCTTTTTTTGCCGTCCAAGGATATCTCCAAGTCAAGCATCTTTCCATAGACTCGAAAAGCACTTCCATTCTTGAGTTCGAATAACCCCCTATCATCAGCGGATAACACCGCCTTAAATGCGGCAATGTCATTCTGCCTGCTGCTTTTTGGTATCAGGTTGAACCGGACATAATCGCCCGTCAGCTGCAGCTTGATCATCAAACGAATGGCCTCTGGATGAAAACCACTGACAATCAGGCACGGATCCTGGGGTGTCGACATGTTAGGCGCCGAGACCAAGAGATCTGAAAGGGCGGGCGCTTCGCATAGCTCATCCCTTAGGGCTTCCAGCTTCTCAAAGATCGCGTTTTCGGCGATCTTTCGACGCTGCTCTTCTGTATATTTTCCAGACATATCGCGCTCGCCAGGGACGCGCTTTGGCACGTCCAATCCCGGCTCGCTCGGATAACATTGGTTCTTTTCCTCGAGATCAAACATCTCATTCTGCTGCCGATGATCTCGAATATTCTTGTGACGATGCCCGTGGACGCTGTTCGTGAGATTTTCGATGCCGTAGACCCACTTGATCAGTGAGGCTTCAACAGCAAAGGCTTCTGCTTCAGTCTCGAACCGCCCAATGACGACTCGATGGCAGTCACGCTGGCATTCATCCTGTATTTCCCTGATGAGGGCTAGCTTCCGGGCTTCCTCTTGTGAATTTAACATATCGTCATTGTCGCTATCCGACTGTTTGGCAGGTCGATGTTGAAAGATTCGATCATTTTTTCCCTTCCCAACATAGAAGGTGCGATTATTCCTTGGGTCACGCAGCTCGTAGACATAGTAGGGAAGAAGATCGACCTCGAGCACATGTTTGTAACTGACAGTGCCTTCGTCCCGATTGTATTCGAGCCAATCACAAGGATAGGTGGGGCCATCGACACTGGTGGCGACACACAAGTCATTCCAGTAGGGTTTCCCTTTTAGCCTTCTCATTGGCACCAGCCCAAGTGTTTCCCAGCGGCTGATCAGGAGATTCGTGGTCATTGGATCCATCGAACCCTCACGATACAGGTGCTCATCATGGTAAAACGCGTTCCCGAACTCTAAATTCTTATCGGTCAGGAGGGTTCGAAAACCTCCCGGATAATGCCGATCTATCTTCCATATAGGGATAATCAAACTAATGCATTCGAGTTGAATCGCCACCGGAGCCCCTCCACAATCAATAAGAGCAAAGATATTTTTGCTTGAACGAATAGGGCCAACGCATCACCTCAGTGCGATTAATATCATAGCGGCTCCACTTCATATAATCAGGACCGATCTTGCACAAGGCGGTAGTAACCCATCCCATTACACAGAACTTTGAGTGTACGATGGTGCGTTGTTTTTCCTGAGATATTTTGGAGCAG
>NZ_JBHUHX010000003.1:2637-97550 GCF_042682685.1 Thiorhodococcus fuscus | reverse complement strand
TTGCAAAAGGCTTCAAAGATAAATCTGACCGCCTAAAGGCGGTGGTTTTAACCCTGCTTCGGACAATAAATATCCACTTTTTATCGATGCCAACGACATTTGCCGCGAGAGTCATAAAAATGAAACGGATTTTTGAGAATCTATTCGTTCTCGAACTTGCAAACAATCATTGGGGACGTCTCGATCGTGGTCTCAAGATCGTCAATGACTTCGCTCAAGTCGTTAAGTTCAACAATGTGCGCGCTTCCATCAAACTACAATTTCGTGACGTCGAAAACTTCATTCATGAGGATTTCAAAGGCACGACTGACGTGCGCTACGTCAGTAAGACCGAGGCCACAAAATTATCGAAGTCCGACCTGCGTACGCTCGTAGCGCGTATCAAGGAACAGGGTTGTATCCCGATGGCCACGCCGTTCGACGAAGCCTCGATTGACTTGTGCGAGGAATTCGATCTACCAATCATCAAGATCGCAAGCTCGGATCTCAACGACTGGTTTCTGATCGAACGTATTGCGCTGACGAAACGTCCAGTTATTGTCTCAACTGGAGGTTCATCACTGAAGGATCTAGACGACTTGGTGAAATTCTTCGCTAACCGCAACATCCCGCTAGCTATCAATCATTGCGTCTCGATCTACCCGTCCGAAGACGGCGAGCTCGAATTGAACCAAATCGATTATCTGCGCCAACGCTATCCACACAACGCGATTGGGTTTTCGACTCACGAGTACGGCGACTGGCACTCCTCGATGCTAATGTCCTACGCCAAGGGGGCCAGACTATGGGAACGTCACATCGACATTGAGGACGACGACATACCTGTTTCACCCTATTGCTCGCTCCCGCATCAGATCGATGCCTGGTTCAAGGCATATCACAAGGCCGTAGAGATGTGCGGTGGCGAGAGCGCAACCAAGCGCGTGCCCAAGAAAAAGGAAGTCGAATACCTCAATGCGCTCGTTCGCGGAGTTTACGCCAAGCGCGATCTGCCCGCCGGACACGAAATTCATCATCGCAACCTGAACCGTGATTTTTACCTCGCAATTCCCTTGCTAAAGGGGCAACTGTCATGTCGGGAGATCCTCAACGGACAGCAGATCCTCTCGCCCATCGAGAAGGACAAACCGCTCATGATCGATGATGTGGATAGCCCTTATTCACGCAATAGCGCACTTCGGGACCAGATCTATCAACGCGGCCTTTGATCCGATCATGCCGACAACCCTGTTGTTCGATCTCGATGGCACGCTGATCGACTCTTCAGCCAGTATTCTGGCCGCGATGTCCGGTGCGCTGACGCGTGAGGGGATTGATCCGGTCGTGCCTCTGGATGAATCGCTGATCGGACCGCCGCTGCGCCAGACCTTGAGTCGAATCACCGATTGCGGTGACCTGGAGGTCATCGAGCGGCTGGCGGCGCACTTCCGCGAGGTCTATGACACGGTCGGCTACCGGCAAACCCGAGTTTATCCAGGTGTCGACGACTCATTGTGTACGCTTGCCGCAAGCGGTAGCCGGATGTTCATCGTGACCAACAAACGCATCTATCCAACGCGACTCATCCTGGAGATGTTGGGCTGGACCGATCTGTTTTCCGGCATCTATACGCTCGATTCCGTTTCGCCCGCCGCTGCGTCGAAAGGCGTGTTGATCGCTCAGTTGATGAGGGAGCACTCTATTCTAGCGCACGATGCCTGTCTGATTGGCGATACGCCAGAAGACGCTCAGGCCGCGCACGACAACGGTTTGCGGTTTGTCGGCGTGAGTTGGGGTTATGGGCTGTTCGCGCCAGATGTCTTACGTGATCGACCACTGCTCAACGACGGGGCTGAGATTGCGCGGTTACGCTGCATGGGACGATGATGGTGAATCTTCGGTCGTCCCTGTCCTCACTAATCTCGCATATCCCGCCAGGCCAATTTGGACGTTATCTGATCGTCGGCGTTTGGAACACCGCCTTTGGTTACAGTACGTTCGCGTTGTTCACCGCTGCTCTGGACCGCTACATCCCCTTCAGCTATCTGGCCGCAAGTCTTCTGTCCAGCGTCCTGAATATCACGATCGCATTTCTCGGCTACAAATGGTTCGTTTTTAAAACCAAGGGAAATTATCTCAAGGAATGGTCCCGCTGCCTGGTCGTTTACAGCGGAGCTATTTTATTGGGATTGGCATTACTGCCACCGTCGGTGTTCGTTGTGACTTATCTGACGGAAGATCCGCGTATCGCACCGTACATCGCGGGTGCCTTGCTGATGGGCTTCCAGGTGATTCTGAGCTTCCTTGGACATAAGACGTTTTCGTTCAGGGATGGAGACGCGGCGACAGTGGAATGCAACAAACCTCGGGGTTGTCAATGATTCACAGAACCATTTTGGCCATCGTGATCGACCACCCGAGATCACCGCCCCCGCTCTGGGCAACGACGAGTGCCAGACTAATCGGTTGAGTCTCAGGATCAATGCGATCTAAGCGATAACGATGACGGGGAGATGTAAGTTGCCGATTAAGCTCAACGACCGTGTTTATGCCTTTGCCGCTTGGGCGATGTTCCTTGCGCTTTACCATTTCATCTATCACGGCTTTTTCCCGACCGCACGGGGCACATTAGGACACGACTTTGGTCTCGCCTTGGCGGGCTGCACGGACGGTTTCATCTGGTTCGCAAAGAACGGCATCTTCGAGGTGCCCTGGTTTACGCCTTCTTTTTGTGCTGGCGTGCCGTTTTTCGCTGATCCGCAGTCCGGCTACTACTCCGTGCCCCAATGGCTCAGTTTTGTGGTCGATCCATTGACGGCCGCGTACCTGACACTGTTGCTATTCGCCTCTTTGGGTTACTTCGGGGTGTATATGCTGGCCAGGAGGGGCTTTGGTCTCTCACTCGGCTGGTCGATCTTCGCGGCCGCGCTCTTTTTCTTCAATACCTTTCAGCCTTATCGCACGATTCTCGGTGAATACGGCTATCACGGTTTGACCTTAGTCCCTTGGTTGGCTTGGTATCTAATTCGACCCGCCGAGGGCGCTGCGAGTAAGGTAGGTTTTGCCTTGCTCGCTGGCGTCATCGCCGCCTATTGGCTGCAATCGGGCTTGCCCACGCTAATGGTGCCCGGCGCAATTGGGGTGGGGCTTGTGCTGCTTGCGTTTCGCCTGGTGCGGCCGTGGCCGCGAGACCTGCTTGCGCGCATGACGCTGGCGGTTGCGGTGAGCGTGGTCTTCTCGGCCAGCAAACTGATGGCGAGCATGGCGTTTTACGGGCGCTTTGAACGCACTCAATACCAATTACCGGGGTTCTCGGATCCCTGGGCGCTCATCAAGACAACCCTGCTTGCCTTGTTCTGGACGAGCGAGGCCGCCGCGCGTCAAGCCTTCGCCTCAATGGTCAATGTCCAGTGGAGTGTGCTGCCCCATGAATGGGCCTATAGCTTTACCATCGCGCCCCTGATTTGCCTGCTCGCGGCCTTTTTCTTGCGTCCGCGGGACGGTGCCCAGAGGCTTCGACTGACGGGCGTGCGTTGGCCGGTGTTCGCCATGGTCGCGCTAGCCCTTATTCCGCTCGTCCTGATGTTTTATACGCCGTCGTTCAACGCCTGGCTCAAACAGGTGCCGCTGGTCGGAGCGACAGCGTGGCCGATGCGCTGGATCGTGATTGATCTGGCCGTCCTGCCTCTTCTTGTTGCCATGGCAGCCCAGTACTGGACGGGCGATCATTGGCGACTCGCCACCGGCAGCATCCTGCTTCTCGTTGGGCTGCAATTTGCCGACCCGAAGCTGTACTACCGCGATCAGCCGTATGAACCCAGTTTTCTCCTGGCGGGCTATCAGCGGCTCGCAGCAGGGGCGGTGCAGGATCACCGGATCAGTTTTGTCGGGATTAAACCAGCCACCGGCAACGAAGGGTTATACGGGAGCGTGGATCGAAACGACGTGCTTATCGATGGGGTTTCGCAGGCGGCATGCTACAACCCAGCCTTCGGCTACCGGCTGGAAAAATTCCCACGGGGAAGACTGGTGTTGGGCGATGTGATGGAGGAGAGCGACGGCTACCTCAACATCAAGAATCCCGCCTGCTACGTCTTTCCAAAGGAGAACGGCTGCGAGCCTGGTGACCATTTCCGCGTGGACCAGCGGGCAGCGGCGGAGGCGTTTGTCTCCTATCATCCATTCCCGTTCGAGAAAAGCACGAAACAGCGGATAGCCGATATCGTCACCATGAGCGGTCTGACCGCAACGACCATTTTCCTGCTGCTGGTCTGGCCGTGGCTGACGTGGCGCTGCTCGCGTGCGGCTGGCAAGTGATAAACCGCTACAACTCGCAGACTAACCTGAATACCTACGAACAGTTTCTTCAGCATGGCGTTTCGCTCCGCTCAGTCGATCCGTTGCCAATCGGCCTGGACCAGATTACGTGCCTGGGCGTCGAAAACTAGTCCAAGCTCGAAGAGTCCCTTGCCAGGCAGGTCCCGGTATTTAGCGCTGTAGTCACGGGCACGGATCTGGGCCAGGGCTGGGTTGCTGGATTCATCCCTCTCCCCTGCCCCGCTCCCCTCCGCTTTCAGGTTGAGCTTGATCTCGATGACGTAGATGTAGCCGGCGAGCTTGGCGGTGAGGTCGACCTGACCGTGGTTGCTGATGTCCTCGGGAATGATCTCGGCGTTGAGGCTGGCGAGGAAGGCGTAGAGAACGCTGGCGTAGTAGCCTTCGCTCTCGGGCAGGTCGTTGTGGGTGAAGTTGCGCCAGGGGATGCCAGCGAACAGGCGCTTGATGGCGGCGATGAAGGCATCGACGTCGCCGCAAGACAGAGGGCCGTAGACGGATTTCTGCCATTCGAGCCGCTCGCTCGGCAGACGCCCGGTGTAGGCGTCGATCAGGTGGTTCGCCAGGGCGTGGCGGACCTCCTGGTTGGGGATGCGCAGCGCGAAGAGCCATTGACCGAAGCTCTCGCGCGTGTCGGCGATGGTCAGATAGCCGGTCTGGAACAGCAGGGTCACCGGGTCGATGCGTTCGATGTCGAAGGAGTCGAGGATCTCCTCGCTGGCTTCGATACCTTCGAGGTCGGGCAGGAAGAGGCGACGGTTACGAAGCAGCTCGATCAGGAAGCTCGGATTGCCGGTCTCGAACCAGTAGTTGCGAAATTGGTTCGCTTCGCTGATGAAGAGCAGGATATCGAAGGGGTTGTAGACCGATTCACCGCGAAAGGCATAGCCGTTGTACCACTGCTTAAGACGCGCCCAGTCGACGCCCCGCAGATGCTGGCCGAAACTGCTCTCCAAATCGGACTGGGTGTAGCCGCAAATGGTGCCGAAGGCGGCAGACAGCGTGATGTCGCGCAGTTGGTTGATGCCGGAGAAGAGGCTGACCTTGCTGAACTTGGTCACGCCGGTCATGAAGACGAGCTGGATATGGGCATCCTGGCCCTTGATGGCCGAGTAGAGGTTCTTCAGCCCCTCGCGTACCTCGGCGGCGCGGGCAAGGTCGGTGATGTTGTCGAAGATGGGCTTGTCGTATTCGTCGACCAGGATCACGACCCGCTGACCACTTTCGGCGTGGGCGCGGATGATCAGTTCGGACAGACAGCCAGGAATGTCGTTGCGCGTCCGGTCACACACCACGCCCAGGCGCTCGGCATTCTCCTTCAACATCCATTCGATGCGTAGATCCAGTTCGGCGCGGCTCCGCAGGACACCAGCTGAGAAATCGAGCCGAATCACCGGATGGCGCTTGCTCCAGTCCCAGCGTTCATGGATGTAGAGTCCGCGAAACAGTGCCTCGCTGCCTTCGTGCAATTCCTTGAGGGTGTCGAGGAAGAGGCTCTTGCCGAAGCGGCGCGGGCGCGAGAGGAAGTAGTATTTGCCGCTGCTCGCCAGCGCCCAGGCGTGGCCGGTCTTGTCGACGTAGACGTAGCCTTCCTCGATGATCTCGCGGAAGGTCTGGATGCCGATCGGGAGTTTTTTCAGCATGGCGTGTCACTCGGATGTTGCTCGTCCGCTGAACGCGGCACGACCGGGCATTCGATCGCATCTCGATACGAACGTGCCCATCCTATCAGTGAATCAGGCCAGGATTGCGGCGAGTGTAGCGCGCCGACCCAACTGCCGGCGCAAATCTGACCCGAACGCGCTGAATCACGTATAATCGGCGCCCTTTCGTGACTCATTGCCGACCCCGACTCCCAGCGAATCCATGAGGCTTATCCGAGGCTTGCACAACCTGCGTCCCGATGACCGGGGCTGTGTCGCCACCATCGGCAATTTCGATGGGGTTCATCTTGGTCACCGGGCCGTTTTCACGCGTCTGCTCGCGCGAGGGCGTGAATTGGGGCTGCCGGCGACCGTCATCATTTTCGAGCCCCAACCGATGGAGTATTTCGCGCCCTCCGCCGCGCCGGCGAGGCTCACGCGGCTGCGCGAGAAATTGACGGCGATCCGCGAGGATGGCATCGAAAGGGTCATGCTGCTGGAGTTCGGCCCCAGGCTGGCGACGCTGGACGCACGGGTCTTCGTTCAGCGGCTGCTGATCGATGGGCTCGGAGTGAAATTCCTGCTGGTCGGGGACGATTTCCGCTTCGGGCATGCTCGGACGGGAGATTACGCCCTGCTGCGCGAGATGGGCACGTCCGCGCGTCGTGACGGCCACGGCTTCGAGGTCGCCAATCTACACACCGTCACCCAAGCCGAGGAGCGCATCAGCAGTACGCGGGTGCGCGAGGCGCTGGCGCGCGGCGATCTGGAACAGGCCAGGCATCTGCTCGGGCGGCCCTATCGCATGCAAGGCCGGGTAGCCCATGGCGACAAGCGTGGTCGCTCGATCGGCTTCCCCACCGCCAACATCCATCTGCATCGACGCGCAAGCCCATTGCGCGGCGTCTTCGCCGTCATGGTCGATGGGCTTGGAGACAGACCCTGGCCGGGCGTCGCCAACGTCGGCAGCCGTCCAACCGTCGACGGTCACGAAGACCGGCTGGAGGTCCATCTGTTCGGTTTCGACCGAACGATCTACGGCCATCAACTCAGTGTCGAGTTCCGACTCAAGCTGCGCGACGAGATCCGTTTCGACTCCTTCGAGGCGCTCAAGTCACAGATCGCACTGGATGCGGCAGCCGCGCGGGCGTTTCTAGGCGTTCCGCCCGTTTAAAAACCGCCTCGCCTATTCGGACCACGAAAAAAGGGGCACCAAGCGCCCCTTTTTTATTCAGAACCTGGGGTTCAGTCGTAGATGAGCTCGGACCAGCGACCGTCCTCGATCATCTTCCGCTTGATCTCTTTCCAAGCCTCTTCGGATCCGGCCTGCTCGGCCATCACCTTGTCGAACACCGTCGCCACCTTGCCGAGCCCGGAGAGGAAGACGTGGGTGTTGGATTCGTTGATCAGACGCCAGGCGTCGGCAACGTTATGGGCCAGGCCCTGCTCCAGCGCCTGCGACGAGGTCTCCAGCGGGCGGGTGCCGAGCGCGCGGAAGGCCTTGAAGGTCTTGTCGTCGTAGTAGTTGGCGAGGTCGGTGGTCTCGTCGTTGGCGTACATGAGGTCGAGACCGCTGTGGCCGCCGTAGTAGAGACGCACCTGCCCCTTCCAGTCGCCACGGCGCTCGTAGATGAGCTGGGCGAAGGCGCGGAACGGGGCGATACCGGTACCGGTACCGATCATGAGCAGGTTGGCGCGGTTGTCCAACGGCATCTTGAAGGGGCTCAGATGCGGGCCGTTGATGCTGATCTGATCGCCGACCTTGGCGTCGCAGAGATAGTTGGAGGCGACGCCCGGATAGCGCTCGCCACTCACCTCGTCGAGGTAGAAGCAGCGACGGACCAGGATGTCCACCTGCACGCCCGATCCCACCGGAAGGTTGCGGGCGTTGGCGATCGAATAGCGACGCAGATGGTAGGCGTTGCCGAAGTCGTGCGGACCAGGCACCAGCACGCCGATGCTCTGGCCTTCGACGAACTGGAAGGCGGGATCCAGCACCTCCAGCGTGATATGACGCACCTCATCGGTCTGTTCGGAAGTGACCCGCTGCGACGCCTTGATGACGGCCTCGGTCGTCGGGCCGATTTCCGATGGGAACTGACTCATCCGATAACTCCTCGATCCTGTGCCGATGGGCACGGGATCATACGTTGGTCAAGTGGGATGTTTCACCGCCGATGGCGGTGCGGGCGGCGCGACGGATCGCGACCGCTGGGGTTGTTCGCAGTGCCCACTGCCACAGGAACAACCGCCGTCTTCCCGACGGAAGGGGCCGAGTTCCGGATTGCGGGCGGCAAAGCCGGCATAGAGCCGCTGGACCAAGACCCAGCCGCCCAGCACGATGAAAACGATCAGCGGTGCCAGCAGCACCTTAACCATGCCCGCCTCCGAGGCCGGCGAAGCCCATGAACGCGAGCGACAGCAGACCGGCGAGCATGAGGCTCATGGCCGCCCCCTGGCTGACGCTCGGGACCCTGGCCAGGGCCAGCTTCTCGCGCAGGCCCGCCATCAGCATCAGCGCCAGGGTGAAGCCGGTGCCGGCACCCAGGGCATAGACCAGACTCTGCACGAAGTCGTATTCCTTGGCCGTCTGAAACAGCGCCAGGCCCAGGATCGCGCAGTTGGTCGTGATCAAGGGCAGGAAGATGCCGAGCGAGCGGAACAGCGCCGGGCTGAAACGCTTGACGAACATCTCCACCAACTGCACCGCCGAGGCGATGACGGCGATGTAGCAGATCAGGCGCAGGAACAGCAGGTCCAGCTCGGTCAGCAGCCAATTGATGCCGAAGGCGGCGGCAGAGCTGACCAGCATGACGAACATGGTCGCCAGCCCCATGTTCCAGGCCGTCTCCCGCTTCCCGGAGACGCCGAGGAAGGGACAGATCCCCAGGAAGAGCGCCAGGACGAAGTTGTTGACGATGGCCGCGTTCAGAAAGATCAGCGACAAGGGCTCAGCGTGCATGGGCGGTCACTCCGATCTGCTCCGCCTGTTTGCGCTCCTTGCGCAGACGCAGCCAGTTGAACAACAAGAGCCAGGCGCCGAGGACGAAGAAACCGCCCGGCGGCAGGATCATGACGACCCAGGGCTGGAAATCGGGCGAGAACAGATGGATCCCGAGGATGGTCCCGTTGCCCAGGATCTCGCGCACCGTGCCCAGCGCCAGCAGCGCCAGGGTGAACCCCGCGCCCATGCCGAGACTGTTGACGAAGGTCGTCGTGAGCCGCTGCTTGGAGGCATAGGCCTCCGCCCGGCCCAGAATGACGCAGTTGGCGACGATCAACTGGATGAAGGCCCCGAGCGCGGCATAGAGCTCCAGACTGATGGCCTGGATGCTGTAGTCGACGATGGTCACGAAGGTGGCGATGATGACGATATAGCTGGCGATACGCACCTGCTTGGGGATCCAGTTGCGCAGCAGCGAGACCAGCAGGCTCGAACAGACCAGCACGAAGGTGGTCGCCAGCCCCATGGCGAGGGCGTTCATGGTGGAACTGGTCACGGCCAGCACCGGACACATGCCAAGCAGCATGACGAACACCGGGTTCTCTTCCCACAGACCGCGCAGAAAGGTATCCGGGGTCAACTTTTCTTCTGGATTCGGCAATTCAGCCATGGATCTCGCCTCAGTTCTGTTGCTTCAGCCAAGCCAGATCGCGCTCGATGGCCGGCACGGCGCGCTGTGCGGCCGCATTCGCGGCACGCCCCATGGCCTTGGATGAGATGGTCGCGCCGGAGATGCCGTCGATTTCCCAGGGCTGGCGCTTGGTGCCGTGCTTGACGGTGACGATGGGATTCGCCAGCGCCCTGCCCTCGGCATCGAGCCGCGCGTCCAGTGCCTCGAAGTTCTTGAGGAACACCGGATCGAAGTCCAGCTTGTCGCCGAAGCCCGGAGTCTCGTTCGAGCTCAGCACCTTGCTGCCGTTGAGACAGCGGCACTCGGGATCGTAGGCGAACATGACCCGGATCGGTCCCGCATAGCCGACGGCAACCCCAGTGAAGGCCACGCCGACCAGATTGCCGGCGGCATCGTATCCGCCATAGACGTGCTCGCCGTCGGCACCCGCACCGACGGGCGCCAGACCGCCCTGCTCCGTGAGGACGAAATCGCGCTTGAGAGCGGCGCCGGGCAGGACGCGAAAAACCGCCTTTTCGGTCAGGACGCGCTGATTCTCGGCGATGACCGGCAGTGTGACCTGATAGACCAGGGCGACCAGCAGCCCCGAGAGCAAGGCGATGCCTCCCAAGGTGCGCAGCATGGCCCAAGTCGGCGTCGCCGCTACGGGCCGCCGGGATTCGTTCTGTGCTTCCATAGTCTGTTCAGTCTTCAGTGATCGGGGGATGGACGCGGCGACTCGGACGGGATAGCCATGCCATCAAGCCGCATCCCGCTTGTCCAGGGACTTCTTGGCCACGCCATAGACCCGAGGCTGGGTCCAGCTGGAGATGAGCGGCCCGACCGCGTTGCCCAGCAGCACGGCGTACATGACGCCCTCGGACAGCCCACCGAACAGACGGATCACCACCGTCAGCGCGCCGATGAAGAGACCGTAGAGAATGGCGCCGCGCGCCGTCACCGGCGAGGCCACCATGTCGCTCGCCATGAACCAGGCCGCCAACATGAGTCCGCCCGAGCAGAGCACGAACCAGGGGCTCGGATAGGTCGCGCTGTCCATCAGCCACAGAGGCAGAGCAACCATCACCGCGCCAGCCAGAACGCTGAGCGGAATGCGGATGTCCAGCATCTTCTGCCAGGCCAGCCAAAGCCCGCAGATGAGGATGAGGATGGCCGAGGTCTCGCCCGCCGAGCCGGCGACCATGCCGGAGAAGACGTCGGTAATCGGTGTCTCGATGTGCTGGAACTTCTGGATCGCCAGCGGCGTCGCGCCGGTCCAGGCGTCCATGTTCAAGCCGGCGACCCAGGCGTCGACCGGGATCGGCTGCATGAAGGGCAGCGTCAGGGTCGAGGGGATCAGTTCGCCGAAGCGTCCGGGCGCGAAGGCCGGAGTCCAGGTGGTGATGGCCACCGGGAAGGCGGCCTGCACGAAGGCGCGTCCGACCAGCGCCGGGTTCATGACGTTGTAGCCGAGCCCGCCGAACAGGGACTTGCCGAGCCCGACGCCGACGAAGGCGGCGACCGCCGCCATCCACAGCGGAAAGCCGGGCGGCAGGGTCAAGCCGAGCAGCAGCCCGGTGATGACGACCGACCAATCGGTGACCGTGTTGCCCTGCCCCGAACGCCGCGAAAAGAACCATTCCGTAAAGATGGACACCCCGGTCGTGGTGAGGAGCAGCAGCAGCGCACTCAACCCGAACTGATAGACCGCGAAGGCGCAGATGGGCAGCAGCGCCAGCACCACGGTGCGCATGATCCGCTCGACCGACATCACCCGCTTGAGATGCGGGGAGGTCCTGATTTCAATGCCTTTTGCCATATGACTTCTTCAAAACCGCAAAGGCGCCAGAGGCGCCGAGGAATCATCGGGGATCGCGCGACACGCGCGGATCCGCGCGCGCCACCTCGCGTTTCGTTTCACGCCCAACGCCCATGGCGAGACCCCGCGACGGTGGAGACACGGTGCATGGGTTGGGCCGATCTTCGAAGGCCCACCCACGACCGGACGGTCTCCCGCGTTCAACCCTTGTCCCGATTCAGCGACTTGGCGATCCGGAAATATTGGGTCAATGGGATGTTGGACGGACACACATAGGCACAGCAGCCGCACTCGAAGCACTGATCCAGATGGAACTGCTCGGCCATGATGCCGTATTCGCGGGCCAACGCCAGCTCGCCCAGCATGGATGGATTGAGCGAGACGGGACAGGCGCTGAGGCACTCGCCGCATTTGATGCAGGGATGCACCTTGCGCCGGGCCAGATCCGGATCCTCCGGATCCAGGGCCACCACGCCGGACACGGCCTTGGTCACGGGCACGTCCAGCGAGGACACGGCCATTCCCATCATGGGGCCACCGAGAATCACCTCGCCCGGCTCTCCGCGCAGTCCGACCTGTTCGAGCAAAAAACGCAGCGGGGTGCCGATCGGAACCATGAAGTTGCCGGGATTCGCGACCGCCGGACCGCTGACGGTCACGACGCGCTCGATCAGACCGCGGCTCTTGGGCAGCAGATCCCCGATCTGGGCCAGGGTCCCGACGTTGAAGACCGCGACGCCGACATCCGCAGTCAAGCCGCCGGCTGGCACCTCAAGACCGAGCAGGCTCTTGATGAGCATCTTCTCGGCACCCTGGGGATACTTGGTGCGCACCGCCTCAGCCGTGATCGGCAGATGACGGGGGATGCGCGCGCGCAGATGGGCGACCGCGTCGAGCTTGTTGTCCTCGACGCCGATAATGGCGCGCTTGGCACCGGTCGCACGCAAGGCCATGCGGATCCCACGGATCAGCGCGTCCGTGTGCTCCAGCATGATGCGGTGATCGCACGTCAGATAGGGCTCGCACTCGCAGCCATTGACCAGAAGGGTCTCGATCACCCGCCCGCCCGGCGGCTTCATCTTGACGTGGCTCGGGAAGGCGCCACCGCCGAGCCCGACCAGACCGGACTCCTGGACCGCCGCGATGATCTCATCGGGCGCCATCCGCTCCGGATCGCGCTCCATGTCGTAGAGCACCTGCTGACTGGCCGCGTGATAGACCTTGAGGTAGATCGCTTGGACCTTGGGACCCTCGGCGCTCGGCGCGAGACCGATCGCGCGCACCACGCCGGTCGCCGGCGCATGCATGGGGACCGAGACGAAGCCATCGGCGCGGGCGATCGGCTCGCCACGCACCACCTCTTGACCGACCCTGACCAGTGGCTCGGCGGGCTTTCCCTTGTGCTGAGACAGCGGGATGACCAGCTCGGGCGCGAACGGCATGCGCCGAATCGGTTTGTCTGCGGTCAATTCCTTGTGCTCGATCGGATAGATCCCGTGATCGAACGTCTTGGACCGACGAAAGAATCTCATGAGACCTGTGCCCGAATGACCGTCTTTCCGTGACGACCGAGCCGTATCCGGCGCAAAGGTGGGGTCGAGTACCGCTATGTGATCTTGCATCGTTGGAGTGCCGACGTTGGTTTAAACCCTGCTGAGAAACCCGGATCCAACCGAGGCCGAATCCGGGTCGCGGCGCGAACGCCTTACTGGAACTTCTCAGCCCGCTTGATCAGCTTGTCCAAGCCTGTCTCAGCCGGATTCCATGGCATTCCGGGATGGATGCAGTTCGCACCGCACTTCTCCGCAGCCTTGACGATATCCTTGAAGGGACCGCCCTTGGGGTCGAGGATCTCGACCTTCTTGTCGGTGTTGTACTTGAAGATCTTCGGATTGATTGTGATGCACTCGTCACAGGCGGTGCATTCGGGCGTTTCGACCCACACAGGATCCGCGTCGGCCCCGGCGCCATTGCTGCCGGAACCATTGACCCCGGCATGAGCTGCGCCATTGCCGTTGTGACCACCGCCGTTGACGGGTGCCGCTCCGGCAAGACCGGCGAGCGCATTGCCATCGCCGACCGCCATCGCCAACAGGCTGCTGGTGAGCTTCTGCGCCATCTCGGCCTTGGCGGCGTTGCGGATCGCATCGACATCGACCTTGTTCAGCTCGCCGCAGATGCCGCGAATCTGGGTCCAGAAGTGACGGCGCTCCTCGCAGCTCAGCACCAGCTCCTGAGACACCAGCACCCGCATCAAGCGGTTCTTGGCGTCGACCGCCCAGATGTAGGGATAGAGCCCGTCCCGATCGGAGTCGTCCAGATTCAGGAACTCGTCCATGCGTACCATGGAGTCGTTCCAGGTCTCGGGCGGCGCCTTGCGGAAGTGCTTGCGGAAGCGGCCCTCGCTCATGGCGAAGTCGACGAAGGTGAATGGAACCTCCATCTCGGCCGGCTCGCCCTTTTCGTCGGTGTACTTCAGCGTCCAGGAGATCCAGTCCTGATCGACGTTGGGATTGCCCTCGATCGAGCAGCACTCCTCGAAGCTGGTCCCGGCGTCCGGGTCGAAGCGGAACAGCGGATAGGCACGCGACTCCACCGCCATGCGGGCATGCTTGTTGGACATGTCGTCGCCGATGCCATGCTCGGGCTGGCAGGAGGTGTAGACGTTGAACAGCGCCGGACGACGCGAGTTCAGGCCGTCGATATAGCCCTCCAGCAGATGGGTCAGGTGCGACGCCGAGCTGTTCAGCACGAAGCTGGTGCGGTGCGCCATGCCGATTAGGCCCATCTCCTTACGCACCTCGGTCTTGCCCTTCCACTGCTTGCCGTAGGGCGCCATGTCGGCGACCTGACCGATGAAGCCCGAGGTACAGGACTGACCGCCGGTGTTGGAGTAGGCCTGGGTGTCCAGCACCAGGATCTTGACCGGGTGGCCCGACATGAGGGCGCGCGAGAGGTTCTGGAAGCCGATGTCGTACATGGCGCCGTCGCCACCGATCGCGACGACGGGCGGGCACAGCTTCCACTCCTCGTCGGTGAAGTGCTTCCAACCGAAATAGGTCAGGTTGGACGCCGGATCGGCGGCATTGAACGTGCCGTCCAGCTCCTGACGCGCCTGACGGATCGCCTTGAAGCCCTCGCCCATCTTGCGCATGTGGCCCTCGAACAGACCCAGCGCCATGGAGGGAGCGTCCTGGAACAGGTTGTTGGACCAGGGGAAGGGATAGGGGTTGTAGGGGAAGGTCGCGCCCCAGACCGAGCTACAGCCGGTGGAGTTGACGATACCCATCTCGGCGCGCGGCTGAGCGGCGGTGTACTGCGATTTGAGATGACGCAGCTTACCGAGCAGCGCGGTGACCCACTTGAGCCAATCCGGGTCGACCGGCTGGGCGCGACGATCCTCCAGCTCGGCGGACAGATCGGACAGCATGAGATCGTTGTCCTTGTGCGAGTCCAGCGCCTTGACGATCGCCGAGGTGTCGCTCAGATCCATGCTCGAGGCCAGCTTGAGCCGGATATGGGTCTCCAGACGATTGATGAGGTCGTCGATCTCGGCCAGATGGCGCTTGACGCGCGGCTGCATCAGGGCGGTCACCGTGGAGGTGAAGAGATGCAGCGCGGTCTTCTCGCCGCAGCCCATGCAGGAGCCGTCGCCCGAGACCATCGACTGATAGTTCTTCTTGTCGAGCAGCAGGGTCTCCAGCGCGCCGACCTTGTCGTCCAGGTCGTCGATACGGATGAAGTCGGCATCGGTGGTCGGCAGATCGAGCCACATGCCCCAACGCGCCTGCATCTCCTTGATGCGATCCTCGGTCTGGGGCTCGTCGATCAGGGCGCCGTCGTTACAGACCTCGATACACTCCATACAGCCCTTACAGGTGTAGGGATTGACGGTGATGCTGAAGAGTCCGCCGCTGCCCTTCTGCTTCTTCTCACGGTTGGTCCAGTAGGGCTTGGTGATGGCGAACTGGTAGTCGGCCAGGGCCTGCATCATGAGACCGAATTCCTTCTCGGCGGCCTCCTTCTGCTCCGGCTCGCCGGTGAAGGCGGCCAGGGTCTCCAGCACGGCCTGATCCATGAGCGCACGCATATCGGCGGTCTCGCCGGCGGCCTCGATCAGCGCACGCAGACGCTTCTCGACAGTGCGGGTCTCGCGGCGCAGATACTGGGTCGGCATGCCGCGCTCGACACGGGCGATCGCCGTGGCGAAGACATCGGAGATCTTGTTGACCAGACCCGGCAGCGCGCTGTCCGGACAGACGGAGAAACAGCTACCGCACGCGGTACAGTTCTCAGGGACGAATTTGGGGTAGGCGAAGCGGATCTGGGTCATGTCGCGATAGACGCCGGTGGAGGCAGGCATCAGCGACAGAGCCATGTGCGGATCGGTCAGATTGTCGCTACCGCGACCGCTGGCATAGAAGGAACCCGTCTGCTCCCAGAAACGATGCACGTCGGAGACGCCGCCGTCGCCCTCGGGCAGGGTCTTGAGCATGATCGGCAGACCCGGCTCCTTGCGGGCCAAGAACTGGCCGGAGACCATCGGCTTGTCGATGATCTCGACGATCTCGTCGAAGCCGCGACGCACGATGCGCAGATTGTCCTGCACCACGCGCTCGCCCTTGCCGCCGAACTTGGAGCGCAACTGCTCCTCGATGGAGGCGAACAGCCCCTTCTCGTCCAGACCGGAACGCTCCATCAGCGGAGAGGCCGCGAAGAAGGCGCCCTGGAAAGCGTTGCCCTGCATGCGGAACTGGAGCTCCGGATTGGAGGCCTCTTCGCGGGCGATCTTGAAGCCGTCGATGTAGAAGACGCGGATATTGCGCTCGACGATGAACTTGCGCGCCGCCGGCGGGAAGCTGGCCCACACCTGCTCGGGATTGTCGAGGCTCGACTGGATAACGAAGCTGCCGCCGCGATCCAGACCGGAAAGCGGATCCGAATGGGTGAAGACGTTCGGATCCGGGCTCAGCACCACGTCGACGTAGGTGTACTCGCAGTTGAGCCGGATCGGCTCGGGCGCGGCCGAGAGGAAGTAGGTGGTCGGCTGACCCTTCTTCTCCGAACCGTACTTGGGATTGGCGCGGATGTCGTAGCCGAGCAGGTCATAGAGGGTCATGGCCAGGTTCTTGCCGGTGGTTACGGCACCCCAGCCGCCGACCGAGTGCATACGCACGGTCACGGCACCCTTGGGCAACAGATTCGGGTTTTCGCTACCGCGCAGCGCCATCTCGCCGATGTTCGGATAGGCGTCCTTGAGCGCCTGGAGCCGGATCTCGTCCTTCGGATCGGCGGCCTCGCGCATGAAGTCGACGGAGAGATAGAAGAACTTGCGGCGCTTGGCCTCGGGCAGCATGTTTTCGATCGCCGCGATCAGCCCCTCGGGCTGCAGATCGCGCGAACCCAGACCGTAGCAGCCGGAATAGAGACGCGGCATGTCGCCCGACTTGTAGGTCGGATAGAGCGGATAGGGCATCTCCTCGCTCTTGGCGATCATGCCGTTTTCCAGACATTTGGTCAGTGCCGCGCGCGTCTCGCGCATGATCGGCAGATCCTCGGCGAGCGGCTGGTCGGTGCGCTCCAGGATGGCAACGCCCTTCTTGCCCTGCAGCAAACGGGCCATGGCATCGCCCGGGAAGGGGCGGAACATGGTCATGTTGACCACGCCGACCTTCAGACCACGGGTCTCGCGCAGATAGTCGGCAACCGCCTCGGCCTGGGTCACCATGCTGCCCTGACCGACGAGGAGATAGTCGGCATCGTCGCAACGATAGGGGGTCGCGCGGTGATAGCGACGACCGGTGAGTTCGTAGAACTCATCCATGACCTGATCGGCGATCTGCTCGATGTGATCGAAGAAATAGGGGCGCTGACCGGCGACCGCCTGCATGTAGGCGTCCTGGTTCTGCACGGTACCGGAGGTGAAGGGACTATCGACGTCCCAGACCAGAGGAACGCGACGACGGGTCGGGCCGTAGACCAAACGCTGAGCGGGGGTAGGACACTCGATGATATCGTCCGGGCGACCGAGGAACGTCTCGATCAGCTCGCGCTCGGGAACCATCAGGGGCTCGATCAGATGCGTGGTGAGAAACCCGTCCTGACCCACGGCGGCGGGCGTCAGCGTCAGCTCGGCGATCTTGCGGGCGATCAGGTTGAGGTCGGCCGCCTCCTGGGCGCTCTTGCCGAAGACCTGGAAGAAACCAGTATCGTCGATACAGTGGTAGTCGTCGTGCGCGCAGTGGACGTTGAGGCTCGCCTTGGTAATGGCGCGCGAGCCGATATTGAGCACGTAGGGCAGACGCTTGCCGACCGCCGCATAAAGCGACTCGTGCATGAAGGCCACGCCCTGCGCGGAAGAGAAATTGGTCGCGCGCAGTCCGGTCATGGACATGCCGGCGGTCACGGCGGCGGCCGCGTGCTCGGATTCGGGCTCGACGAAGATCAGCGGATTGCCGGAGACGTTGAGGTGGCCGTTGGCAACCTCCTCGGCCCAGTATTCGCCCATCTGGGTGGAAGGCGTGATCGGATAGGCGCCAGCGGCGTCGGACGCCTCGCGCTCACACATGACGACGGCGGTGTTGCCATCCATCGCCATACGGGTGCCAGGATACTTGAACTGCTTTTCGTCTTTCTTTCCGAACATTGGCCTTCTCTCAGTGTTGAACCACCACGACGCCGAACCGAAGCCGAAACAGGCCAAGGCAGCGCACAAGGGGTCATTAATTCTTAGGTTGCGGTCCGGTACGCTCGTGCCAGCGCCAGACCACGGATTCAAACTGCTCCGGACACCCGCATGCGGGCGGTTCATCACCGCATGCGGGCAACTCCGGGAATCGAACCGGGGCGGATCGCCTCCCGCCGATCACTGCGGGATCTCGGTCCGCCCTAGCGCAGTCGCGGGGCGCTCCTCACGCCACCGGCAGCGCACCTTTGCGAACCACCTTGCGGGCATCTCGACCCTTGACCACAGTGCCATCCTGCTGCAGCCAGAGAATGGCCCCCGTGGGACACCGCTCGATCGCGACCTTGGAGGCGATGTCGTTTTTGGCGTAATCGATGATGGCGAGATTGTCTTCGATCCGAATCAAGCCTTCGGGGGAATCCTGGGCACAGCGTCCGCACGCCGTGCAAGCCACCTCGCAGTGGTGCTCGGCCTGATCGCCGAACTCGAGGTTCTTGCAGGCCACCCACAGACGATGGCTCGCCAGATGGAGACTGAAGAGATCCTTGGGGCAGGCGGTCACGCAATCGCCGCAGGCGGTGCATTTGTCTTCGATCACCACCGGAATCCCCTGGGGATTCATATAGATGGCATCGAAATCGCAAACCTGCTCGCAATCGCCGAACCCCAGACAGCCCCAGGAGCAGCCACGCCCGCCGCCCGACACCAGTGCCGCAGCCCGACAGGACGGAATACCGCTATAGGTTGCGCGCACATAGGCCACATTGCCGCCACCGGCACAGGCCAGACGCGCCACCCGTTGCTCGCCGCCACCCACATCCACACCGAGGAAATCGGCGATGATCTGGTTCATCGACTTGGAGTTGGCGGTGCATTTGCCCGGTTCGATCTCACCATTGACCAGCATCTCGGCGAAAGGGCGGCAGCCAGCCGTCCCGCAGGCGCCGCAATTGGCCTTCGGCAGCAGGTCTTCGACCTGATCGATCCGAGGATCTTCATAAACGTAAAGCCGCTTGTTCGCCACGACCAACATCGAGGCGAGAATCAGGCCGAGCGCGGCCATGAAACCTACGGCGGTCAGGATGGTTGCCATAAACTGCTAATCCGGCGAAGGGCGATCAGGAGAGGCGGCACCGAAGCTCGAAAGTCCCAGTCACCAAGCAAAAGGATTCCTGGTAGCCGCGATCAGGAATCGCTCAAGGGAAGATTACGAAAATATGCCGTCAGAGAAACCGGCGGGAGTTTACGAAATTATTATCCATTAATATGGTCAATTATATTAATCGTAAGCATTGAAAATTATAAACAACTAACCTATTCGCATTTACCAATCGACCACATCGCCCCAAAGAGATCGAGACGGGATAGGCTGTCCGCCGGGAGGCTTACTCGAAACCCTCGACCACGCCCGTGACCAAACCGGTTGCCAAGGCGTCGGAGAGCGGAATGATGAGGATCTTGTCGTTGGGAACGGATGCCGCCGCGATGGCCACGTCCGGATCGATGCCCATCTCGCGCAGATAGAGGAAGGAATCGGCGACATAGCGCTGCCCGCCTTCGTGACTGCTGTAACGGCTCGGCACCTTGCTCTGATGGATACCGAGCTTGGCATCCTGGGTGACATAGCGCTCGACACCACCGGCGAGGACGTCGACGCAGGCCGAGACACAGACCCGATCGACGGCGGTTCGCAAGCCGTTCGCGCGCAAGTAGCGCCCCAGCGTGCGCGCCTCATAGACCGAGCCGCCCGGACTGTTGATCACCAACCCGATCGCGCGTCGCTGCCGTAGCTCGGCGATCGTCCGCTTGGCGAAGCCCGGCAGGATCTCCGCGTCGTCGACCCTCAACCACGAGGTTCGCAACTCGCCGCTGGGTTCGAAACGTACCAATCCCGAAACCACGCCAGTCACCTCCGAGAGCTGCTGACAGGCGTCGTTCGCGATCGCGATCAGCTCCGGCGCGCGGGTTTGGTATTCGGTGAGCAAGACGTTGGCGCGCTCGACCACGACATCGATCGGGATCCGATAGCGGTCGACGGCGACGAGAACGGCGGCATCCGTCGCCGCCACCTCATTGGTCTGCCCCACGCGCAAGAGATGACAGGCGGCAACCGCCGAGATCAGGTCCTCACGAGACATGCCCTCCAGCGTCGCCCCACCGACGTGGGAGGAGTCGCCGATCGGCGCACCGACCATGGCACAGCCGACCAGCGCGCAGAGAAGCGCACATATGGCGACTGTGACCAGACGTTTTGGCATAGTCAGGCCGTCAGGCCCGGATCTCGATCCCCTGCTCGCGCAGATAGGATTTGACCGCCTCGATGGGCACCTCGCGGCGATGGAAGATGCCGGCGGCCAGCGCAGCCTCGACATCGGTCGCCGCGAAGACCTCGGCGAAGTGCTCGACGCAACCGGCACCGCTGGAGGCGATCACCGGGATGCTCACCGCCGCGCGGACCGCGCCGATGAGTTCGTGATCGAATCCGGCTCCGGTTCCGTCGCGGTCGATCGAGTTGAGCAAGATCTCGCCCGCACCCAGATCCTGACAGGCCTTCGCCAGTTCGACCGCATCGACGTCGCGCCCCTCGCGCCCGCCCTTGACGGTGCACTGGAACCAGCAGTAGCGCTCGCCGTTCGGACCGGGCGTCGCGGTCTCGACCGTGAAGTGGCGCGTCGCCTCGGGCGTCTCGACATAGACGCGGCGCGGATCGATCGAGATCACCACCGCCTGGGCACCGTAGACCTCGGAGATCTGCTCGATCGCGCTGGAGCCGTCCTTCGCGCCGCCGCGCTCAAGATAGCGCTCGACCGTGTAGACGGCATCGGAACCGATCGAAACCTTGTCCGCGCCGGAGCGGAAATACTCGTCGGCGACATCCAACGCGGAATAGCTGACACCGTTGGCATCGGTGAAGGAGCGGATACCGCCGCCGATGGTCAGGGGCACGAAGACCCGCTCGGAGGTCCGCCTCAGGACCTCCAACATGGGCTGATCGGCGAGCGGAAAATCACGGAAGGCGGTGATGTTGAGGAAGGTGACCTCGTCCGCCCCCTCCTCGTAATAGCGTTGCGCCAGCTCGACCGGTTTGCCCAGATTGCGAACCTCGCCGGCCTCGCGCACGTCGTACTGGTCGCCCTTGGTCACCACCAGGTCGCCGGCATCGTTGGTCCGCACGTCCAGACAGGCGATGACGCGCTTGGCGAAACGCGTGTCGGCACCCGAAACGCCGACATCGCTCATGGAAGCCGCCTCGTCTCCGGCAAGGAAGTGACGCAGCAGACGCAAGCCGGCCGCCCCGCTCTTCTCCGGGTGGAACTGAACGGCAGCGATCTGTCCGCGCTGGACCGCGCTCAGGAAGGGGGCGCCATAGTCGGTGGTCGCAAGCCGCCAATCGGCGTTCTCCGGGCTCGGCTCGGCCCGATAGGAGTGAACGAAATAGAGCTTCTCGCCGGCATAGCCGGCGAAGAGCGGAGACGGCCGCTCGACCCGGACGTCGTTCCAGCCCATGTGCGGCACCGACAGATGGCTGGCGTCGAAACGGCGAATCTGGCCAGGGATCAGACCGAGTCCTTCCACGCCCGGGCATTCCTCGCTGCCCTCGAACAGGCTCTGCAGCCCGATGCAGATCCCGAGGAAGGGACGATCGGCGGCGAGATATTCCTTCAGCGGCCCGACATACCCGAGCCGATGCAAACGCTCCATGGCGGCGCCGAAGGCTCCGACCCCCGGAAAGATCAAACGCTCGGCCTTGAGAATATCCGAGGGTTTTTCGATGTCGGTAATGGAGAACCCGAGGGCCTGTATGGCATTGCGCAGACTGCGGACATTGCCTGCGCCATAGTCCAGGAGCGAAATCATACGTCGAATCCGAGGGGGGTCGTTGATGAGCGGGACAGACGGCATGGAGCCGACTGGAAGTTCAGTATTTTAGCGCCAAGTCGCCATCCCGTTGAGTCTTTTCTTGGTCACCGCGCCTTTTCGCCCCACGCAATCGTCATCATCCCGCCGAATCCTTCGTGTCGACGTCACAGCGATTGTCCTCGGACAGGTCCAGGGAACGCGAAAGCCCCTCTTCCAGAAGCGCGCGAGCCTGAGCCGCACACGCCTGAACGAGCGCCTGAGCGGCGCTACCCGCACCTTCGCGGATCGCACATTCCCGACTGTAGGACTCGAAGGCATAGAGCGCGGAGATGAGATCGACCAAATGGCGATGACAGTCGCAGGGGGTCGGACGCGCGCTTGCGATCGCCGCGAGTTCCGACGCACTGAACTTCGGTCCGGGGGCTGGGCGAGCAAGGTCGATACCAAGACGCGCGAGCGGATCGGACGGAGGAGGAGGGGCGGGCCTAAAGACCTGACAGCAGCGCCGAAGGTCGGCCATGCCAATCGGCGAACGCCGCGCAACCAGCCGATCCGAGATCAATTGCTCCAACACGCCCTGCCCCGCGAACCCATAGACCAGCAGGCAATGGGCGGCACCGGAGCGCGCAAGCAGACGGTGAACCTCGCCGACCTGATCGGCATGAATCCCGGGGTACTCCAAGACCAAGACATCCGGAGCCGGATCGCGATCGAAGGAAAAGATTCCCTCGCGCGAACTCAGAAATCCAAGACACTCGAAATCCGACGCCCCGCTTGCCTCGACCCGAAGACGATCGGCCAGATAAGGGCCTGCAACGAGCAATCGCCAGGGCCGCGTGCGCGCGACCGGCGAACGACCGATGAGATCCGCACCGTGCATTCGCTCGCGCAGGGCATCGAGAGAGAGATTGGCGACGCTGCTGATCGCATCGCCACGATCGACGAGTCGCTTGATGAGCGTGAGGCGCCCGACATCCTCCGAATCGTAGAGCCGCGTTCCCGAATCCGAGCGGATCGGAGTCGTGACGTGATAACGACGTTCCCAGACCCGCAGGGTATCGGCGGGAATGCCAGTGAGCCTGGAAACGGCGCCGATACGATAAGTCTGCCCCTCTTGCGGCGGAGAGCGATCTGCCAAGTCTCTGTCCTCGTCATGTTCTCGTGGCCGCCAGTCCCTATGGCTCTGTGTGCATTCATCTTAATTGGGAGCGACGGAAGCGACCTCCAAGTCCATGGCAGCGCGCGCACCGTGCGCCCAACTGCATCGCGCCATCACGCCTTGTAACAGGATTGTGACGGAAACGTTCGATCAAACAAAGCAAGCACCGCTATTCGCCGAATGGAAACCGCCTGCGGCCTGGATTGAGGGCGTTGGCTCAAATTCTGCTTAACGACGTTCATTGTATGACCCGAATCCAAGAAGAGCAGAAACCGGATTACGCCAAGGTGCAGAATTTAATGCGATCGACGCTGGCGCGACTGCGCATTGATTCACAACACGGCGGGACGATCTGGACTGGCCAACCGGAGTCGCTCAAGAGACCAGTCATGATGAGTCAGAGAGTTTTTTCGATCGCCGTACCGCTCCTAGCCACCCTCACATGGGCGAGCACCGTGTCAGCGGCCACCATCATCGTCACCGACAAGGCCGCATGGGAAACCCAGATCCTCGACCTGACCCATGCCTTCAACACCGAAAATTTCGACGACTCCACGCTCAACAGCGAACTGAGCTACAGCACAGGCGCAGGCGGCGTCTACGAGCCGAACATCGGAGCCGGTGACGACGATGGACGCTGGAAAGATCTCGTCGCCAAACCGAAGGGGCCATTCGTCGAACTCACCACGACCTTCGAGATCTCCGGCGGCAGCTATGGAATTGGCGGCAATTGGGACCTGAGCCCCGCCGGTCACGGCTCGCATATCGAGATCACGCTTCTGGACGCGGCGGGTCTGGAAATCGCGTCTCACGAGATCCCTTATCTGGAAGGCGAGTTCTGGGGAGTCATCTCGGACCAAAAATTCAGTGGAGTGAAATTGGCCAGCTATGACGGCGCCAACGACCGGACTCAGGAAACCTACTACCTCGAAGACATGGTCTATAGCCGGGGAGACATCATGGCTGCAGCGACCGCAGTCCCCCTGCCCGCAGCCTTCTGGCTCTTCACCTCCAGCCTGCTGGGCCTCGTCGGAATCGGGCGCTGGCGTGGCGGCACATCCATGACACCTCCCAAGGCGACTTAGAATGCACGCAACCGGCACAAGGATCTAGAGAGTCCCCGAGCCCTCCGTTCCCCATCCCTCCCTCCCGCGATCACACAGCACCCGCCCGCCAACGCGCGCCGGTCTTCATCTCTTCATGCGCGCGACACTCGACTTGAGCTAGCATTGCGCGCACGCGAGCTTGATTCGGATGCTCGCCCCGAAACGCGCTCCCATCGAGCCATCGGTGGCCGATTTGTCCAACCATCACGGGGATTCAATACGTTGCAAAGCCTGTCATTGCGCCATCGCCTTCTGCCTCTCGCATTCTCCATCCTGGCCGTCCCCACCTTCGCCCACGCCGAAGAACAGGTTCACCTCTATAACTGGAGCGACTATTTCGCTGAGGACACGCTCTCCGACTTCGAGTCGCAGACCCATATCCGCGCGGTGCTGGACGTCTACGACTCCAATGAGGTGTTGGAAGCCAAACTCTTCGCAGGCAGCAGCGGCTACGATCTCATATTCCCCACAGCCCGCCCCTTCGCCGCGCGCCATATCAAGGCGGGACTGTACCAGCCGCTCGACAAGTCAAAACTGCCCGGGCTGGACCAGATTGACCCGGACATCATGAAAAGCCTGGAGAGCATCGATCCGGGACACACCTATCTGGTCCCTTATATGTGGGGCACCACCGGACTCGGGGTGAATCTGAAGAAGGTCAAGGCCGCACTGGGCGAGGACGCCCCGATGGATACCTGGGGACTCATCTTCGACCCGGAAAAGGCATCCAAGCTCGCCGGCTGCGGTATCGCTCTGCTCGACGACGCCACCGAGGTCTTCGCGGCCGCGCTCACCTATCTGGGCAAGGACCCGAACAGCGTCGCCAAGGACGACCTCGACGCTGCGGCCGAGCTGATCAAGGGCGCGCACCCCTATATCCGCTATTTCCATTCGTCGCAGTACATCACCGACCTCGCCAATGGCGATCTGTGCGTAGCCCACGGCTACTCCGGCGATGTACTTCAAGCCAAGGAACGCGCCGAGGAAGCCGGCAAGGGGGTTGAGGTCGGCTACCGCATTCCGCGCGAAGGCGCGGTACTCTGGACGGACGTAATGGCAATCCCGAAAGACGCCCCAAATCCGGCCGGAGCGCACGCCTTCATCGCCTATCTGCTCGACCCCAAAGTGATCGCCAAGATCTCCGACTATGTTTTCTACGCCAACCCGAACCTAGCCGCGACCCCCTTGGTCGACGCCGAACTGCGTGAGGATCCGGGCATCTATCCGTCGCCCGACGTGAAGGCGCACCTCTTCGTGTTCACTGAACATAAGGATCGTGAGATACGTGCCCTGAACCGGCTCTGGACCCGGCTCAAAGCCAATCGCTGAACACAGGTCAAGACGCTATCCATGGCCGTAACCCCAGACCGGCGCCTGCTCGAACCCTGGCAGGACCCCAAAGCCGCGCCCTATGTCCGTATCGAGCGCCTCACCAAGCAGTTCGGTGATGTCTACGCGGTCGATGACATCAGCCTCAACATTTTCAAGGGCGAGTTCTTCTCGCTGCTCGGAAGCTCGGGCTGCGGCAAATCGACGCTGCTGAGACTGCTCGCCGGGCTCGAATACCCGACTGCGGGCAAGATCTATATCGACGGCGTGGATGTGACCCGGGTGCCGCCCTACTCGCGCCCGGTCAACATGATGTTCCAATCCTACGCGCTCTTTCCGCACATGAGCGTGGAGCAGAACATCGAGTTCGGCCTCAAGCAGGATCGGCTGCCGCGCAAGGAGCGCGCGGAACGGATCGCCGAGATGCTGGATCTGCTCAAGATCACGGATTTGCGCAAGCGTCGTCCGAACCAGATCTCGGGCGGTCAGCGCCAACGTGTCGCGCTGGCGCGCAGCCTGGCCAAGCACCCCAAGCTCCTGCTCCTCGACGAACCGCTCGGCGCGTTGGACAAGCGTCTGCGCGAGAACACCCAGTTCGAACTGGTCAACCTGCAGGAACGACTCGGCACCACCTTCGTGACCGTCACCCACGATCAGGAGGAGGCCATGACCATGTCGACCCGGATCGCGGTCATGGAGGCCGGACAGATCATGCAGGTCGACACCCCGACTGCCATCTACGAGTTCCCGACCTGCCGCTTCGTGGCCGAGTTCATCGGTTCGGTGAATCTCTTCGAGGGCAAGGTGATGGCCAGCGAGGGCAACGAGATTCTGGTCGAGGCCGCTGCGGGTTTCACCATCCGCATGCGCAGCTACCAACCCCATCCGCTCGGCACGCCGGTGACGGTCGCCATCCGCCCCGAAAAGATGCGGCTCTGCCCGGCCTACGATCCGAATGGCGTCAATCAGATCAAAGGGGTCGTGGAGGACATCGCCTATCTCGGCGACGTCTCCATCTACCGCATCCGGGTCGGCGAAGGGAAGCTGGTCGAGATGACGCTCACCAACATCCAGCCCCGCACCGAGCAGGCGCTGACCTGGGAGCAGGAGGTCGCCATCGAGTGGTCGCCCACCAGCGGCGTGGTCCTCGCCGAATGACGCCCCAGATCGATCCAATCGCATGAGTCAGCCCCCGCACACCCAAGGACAGCACACCAGCCGCCTGAGCCGCCTGGTCAATATCGGCATCCCCTACCTCTGGCTGGGGCTCTTCTTCCTGCTGCCCTTCGTCATCGTGCTGCAGATCAGCGTAGCCGAGCCGGCGCTCGCTCAGCCGCCCTATACCCAGTTGTGGGAGTGGATCGAGGACGGACTGCTGCAGATCCAGATCAACCTGCAGAACTTCATGCTCATCTGGGAAGACGAGATCTATCTCGCCGCCTTCCTGAACTCGCTCTGGGTCGCCTTCGTCTGCACCCTGATCTGTCTGCTGCTCGGCTATCCCATGGCCTATGCCATCGCCACCGCACCGGAACGGCGCCGGACACCCTTGCTGATGCTCATCGTCCTGCCCTTCTGGACCTCGTTCCTGATCCGGGTCTATGCCTGGATCGGCATCCTCAACACCAATGGCCTGCTCAATCACTTTCTGCTCTGGCTCGGCGTCATCGACGAACCGCTGAAAATCCTCCACACCCAGGCGGCCGTCTACATCGGCGTCGTCTATTCCTATCTGCCGTTCATGATCCTGCCGCTCTACGCCAATCTCACCCGACTCGATCCGACCCTGCTGGAGGCCGCCGCCGACCTGGGATGCCGCCCACTGCGCGCCTTCCTGCGGGTGACGCTGCCGCTCTCCATGGCCGGCATCGTCGCCGGCAGCATGCTGGTCTTCATCCCGGTGGTCGGCGAGTTCGTGATCCCGGACCTGCTCGGCAGCCCAGGCAGCCTCATGGTCGGCAAACTGCTCTGGACCGAGTTCTTCTCCAACAAGGACTGGCCGCTCGCCTCGGCGCTCGCGATCGTGCTGCTCGGAATCCTGGTGGTTCCCTTCGTGCTGATGCAACGCCTGCAACAGAACATGGACGAGAGCCAGACATGAAACGCCGCTCCTGGCCCCTGCTCGGCATCCTGGCATTCGGCTACGCCTTCCTCTACGTGCCGATCCTGCTGCTGATCCTCTACTCCTTCAACGAGTCGCGACTCGTCACCGTCTGGTCCGGATTTTCGTTCAAGTGGTACGGCGAGCTGTTGCACAACCATCAGTTGCTCGATGCGGCCTGGCTCAGCGTTCGCATCGCCGCGACCAACGCCTCGGTCGCCATCGTCCTGGGCACGCTCGCCGCCAATGCACTGGTCAGGCAAGGCCGCTTCCGGGGACGTGCCGGATTCGAGCTGCTGCTGACCGCGCCTCTGGTGATGCCCGACGTCATCATCGGACTTTCGCTATTGCTGCTGTTCGTCGCCATGCAGCAAACCATCGGCTGGCCCGACGGGCGCGGATTCACCACCATCACCATCGCCCACATCACCTTCAGCACCGCCTATGTCGCCGTCGTCGTGCGCTCGCGACTCGCCCAGATGGACCGATCCCTGGAGGAAGCGGCGATGGATCTGGGCGCGCGCCCGCTCGGCGTCTATACGCGCATCACCCTGCCATTGATCGCCCCCGCCCTGCTCTCTGGCTGGCTGCTGGCCTTCACCCTCTCGCTCGACGATCTGGTCATCGCCAGCTTCGTTTCGGGTCCCGGATCGACGACCCTGCCCATGGTGGTCTATTCCAGCGTGCGCATGGGCGTCTCGCCACAAATCAACGCACTCGCCACCCTGATCGTCGCCGTCGTCACCCTCGCCGTCCTCATCGCCGGCATTTCACTGCGGCGCGACTCGAAACGTTAGGGGCATACCAGGAGGATGTAGTCGGCGCTTGCCCTTGCCGCGCACGACGATGCGGGCTGTGGTGAAACCGACCTCCTCGCGGACCCGTAACTGAGCGTCCCAGCTGGCGTTGCGCAGGACCGGCGCGATGAATTTGGTGCAGATATCCCGCTCGCCGAGACCCTTCTTGCGAAGTTAGGATGGACGCACGAAGAAGAGTCGACTGCGAGCGCCGCGCGATGCCTATGCCACGCATTTCAGCACTGACCGCAAAGTCTCATGCGCGGATCCTGCCATGGCTCGTGCTGGCGGCAGGCTTGGCACTCACCTACCTGCCCTGGCAGCACGTGCGTCAGGAGACCGCCCAGGCACTGGAGGCCGATTTCCAGTTCTGGGTCACCAAGGTCGCCGACAGCATCGAGTCGCGCCTCGCGCGTGATGTCCAAATCTTGCGCGGTGCGGCCGGACTCTTCGCGGCGTCGGTCGACGTGAACCGTCAAGAGTTCCGCGATTACATCACCGCCTTACGGCTCGGGAAGCGCTATCTGGGCATTCATGAAATCGGGTATTCGCTGCTCGTCCCTGCCGATCAGAAGGCGGCGCATGTGGCAGCCATCCGTCACGAGGGATATCCCGACTACAGGATTCGATCGCCAGAGGGACGCGCGTTCTATACCTCGGTGATTTACATCGAGCCGTTCTCCAAAACCCACCAGCAAGCCTTGGGACTCGACATGTCGCTCGATCCGGCGCTCTGGGCGGCCGCCGAGCAGGCGCGCGACAAGGGAGCGGCGATGCTTTCTGGAGCAGTCGATCTGGAACATGAACAGGAGCCCGATGCCCAGCCCAGCGCGCTCCTGTTCGTGCCGGTCTATCGCACTGGGATGCCGCACGAAACCCGTTCCGAGCGGCGGCAGCATGTGCAGGGTTGGATCTTCTCGCTCCTGCGTCTGAACGATCTCTTGACCAACGTGCTGGGTGCGGTCCAGTTCTCGGAGATGCGATCCGTCTTGCGGCTGAACCTCTATGACGGGGCTGAGCCTGCGGATGCCGCCAAGCTGTTCAGCCTAAGCCCCGCACAGGCGGGAACCGACCACCAACCACGGTTTCGGTCGACACGAGAGATCCGTTTCGGCGGGCACACCTGGCTGCTGGAAATGGCCTCGACCTCGCAGTATGAGTCGCACCTGGACAGCCAACAGACGCTCCTCATCGCCCTCGCGGGCTGTATCGGCAGCGCCATGATGGCACTCCTGGTACAGGTGCTGCTCACCGGCCAACAGCGCGTTACCGCCGCCCTGAGACAGGCCAAGCAGGCGCTCGAAACGAATCGACGGACAGAAGCCGCGCTGCGCCAAAGCGAGCAGCGCTATCGCGAGCTGGTGGAGCAAGCCAACAGCGCGATCCTCCGCGTGAAGCACGACGGGCGGATCCTCTTCATCAATCCCTGCGCACAGCGACTCTTCGGTTGGAATGAAGACGAAATTCTCGGTCGGCCAGTCGATATTCTGCTGCCCGAGCGAACCGCTCAAGGCGGCGGCCAACAGCCGCTCTTTCAAAGCGTCGTTGCCCGTCCCAAGGACTTCGCCAGCCATCTGAACGAAAATCTGTGCCGGGATGGACGTCGTCTGTGGATGATGTGGACCAACTATGCCATCCGCGACGACGATGGCAAGGTGCGAGAGATTCTCGCCATCGGCAACGATGTCACCGAGCAGAAGCGCCTGAGCGATGCACTGGCGAAAGAGCGGGGTTTTCTGTCCACCCTGATCCACGCCATCCCGGATCTGGTGTGGCTCAAGAGCCCGGACGGCGTCTTCCTCGCCTGCAATCATCGGCTCGAACGTCTGTTCGGGGTCGAGGAGGCGCGGATCCTGGGCCGCACCGACCGCGATTTCATGCCCGAGGAGCAAGCGGACTTCTTCCGCGCCAACGACCTCAAGGCGATAGAGGCCGGTCGCCCCTGCGTGAACGAGGAGCGACTGACCTTCGCCGACGACGGTCACGAAGAGCTGGTCGAGACGATCAAGACCCCGATGTATGACGCCGAAGGGCAGATCATCGGCGTGCTCGGCATCGCGCGCGACATCACCGAGGCCCGCCGCGATCGGGAGGCGCTTGCCGAGGAGCGGGATCTCTCCAACACCCTGATCGACACCATTCAGGCCATCGTCGTCTTGCTCGACCCAGAGGGACGGATCGTTCGCTTCAATCACTACATGGAAGAGTTGTGCGGTTACAGGCTGGCCGAGCTGAAGGGCTGTTCCTGGTTCGAGACGCTCTTGCCGGAGCGCGAGCGCGACTCCGCCCGCAACCGGTTCGGCGCGGCGCTGCACGGAACGTCCACCTGCGGCGCGCTGAACGCCATTCAGACACGTGACGGTGAGGAACGGCTGATCGAGTGGCACGACAAGGCGCTCGCAGGACCCGACGGAGCCGTGATCGGGCTGCTCGCAACCGGCCAGGACGTCACCGAGCGAAAACGCGCGGAGACAGAGATCCAAGCCCTGAACGCGGGGCTCGAAAACCGCGTTGCCGAGCGCACCATCGAGCTCCAGACCGAGATCGCCGAACGCAAACGCATCGAGCAGGTGCTAAAGGCCGCCAAAAGCGAAGCGGAGGCCGGCAACCGGGCCAAGTCGGAGTTCCTGGCCAACATGAGTCATGAGATCCGCACACCGATGAACGCCATCATCGGCATGACCCATCTGGCCTTGCAGACCGAGCTCGACCGCCGGCAGCGCAACTATATCGAGAAGGTGAGCCACGCGGCCGATGCGCTGCTCGGCATCATCAACGATATCCTCGACGTCTCCAAGATCGAGGCCGGCAAGCTCGCCATCGAGCGCATCGACTTCAACCTGGAGGACATCCTCGGCACCTTGGCCACGGTCGTCGGCCTCAAGGCCGATGAGAAAGGTCTCGAACTCGTCTTCGACCTGCCGCAAGACCTACCCCTCGCCCTGATCGGCGATCCGCTGCGTCTGGGACAGATTCTGATCAACCTCGGCAACAACGCGGTCAAATTCACCCAGCGCGGTGAGATCGTCATCGGGGCCGAGGTGCTCGAACAGGATAGGAGCCAATGCCGGCTGCATTTTTTCGTTCGAGACACCGGTATTGGCCTGACCCCCGAACAACAGCGTTCCTTGTTTCGCGCCTTCAGCCAAGCGGACACGTCGACCACACGTCGATTCGGCGGCACCGGGCTGGGGCTGTCCATCTCCAAGCATCTGACCGAGCGCATGGGCGGGGAGATCTGGGTCGAGAGCACGCACGAGGTCGGCAGCACCTTCCATTTCACCGTGCAGCTAGGCAAACAGCGGGCTGCGGCGAGCCGGCCGCAGAAGGACGCAGGCGCACTCGCGACGCTGCGGGTGCTCGTCGTCGACGACAATGCCACGGCCCGGCACTCCCTCTCCACCATGTTGGAGGCCATGGGTCCACGGGTGGACGAGGCCGATAGCGGAGAGGCGGCCTTGGCGTGCTTGCACGCGGCCGGAGACGATCCCTACGGTCTCGTGCTGCTCGACTGGAAGATGCCCAAGATCGACGGTATCGCCACGGCGCGCGCCATCCTCGAAAACATGGACCCGGGTCCGCTGCCGACCCTGATCATGGTCACCGCCTACGGACGGGAGGAGGCGATGAACGCCGCCAAGGACGTCGGCATCAGTGGTTTTCTGACCAAGCCCGTCACGCCATCGAGCTTGCTCGACGCCATCATGCAATCCCTTAGAAGCACCGCGATCAGCGAGCGTTCCACCGCTCGGAACCGGAGCGCCACGGCTGACGACCTGGCCAAACTGAGCGGCGCCAAGGTGCTGATCGTCGAGGACAACGACGTCAATCAGGAGCTGTTGCGAGCGCTGCTGTACAGTAATGGTCTCTCCGTGGAGATCGCCGACAACGGTGAAGAGGCGCTTGACTGGCTCGCCCGAGAGCCCTTCGACGGCGTGCTGATGGACCTTCAGATGCCGGTGATGGACGGCTATACCGCGACCCGCGCGATACGCGCGCAACCGCGTTTCAGGGACTTGCCGATCTTGGCGATCACCGCCAACGTCATGGCCGGCGAGCGTGAGCGGGTGATCGCCGCAGGAATGAACGACCATATCGCCAAACCCATCGATGTAAGAGCGTTCTTTGCCACCCTGGCCAAATGGATCGTGCCCGCACGCCCGCTCGCGGTCTCTCCCGAGGCACGACCGATCTCCAGGTTCGAGATCCCGGATCTGCCGGGGATCGATCCAACCGCCGGTCTCGAACATACCCAAGAGCGAGCGGCACTCTACCGCCAGCTTCTGGTCCGGTTCTATGAGCGGCAGCGGGGATTCGCAGAGCAGTTCGAGGCGGCGCGCCAAGCGAACGATGCCGAGGGCACGACCCTTTTGGCGCAAACCCTCAAGGGTCTCGCCGGAACGATCGGGGCCCACGACGTCCAGGTGGCGGCACATGCATTGGAGCTCGCCTGCGCGAACAGCCAGGATGTCGAGACCATCGACCGGCGGTTCACCGACACACTCGCGGCCCTGACCCCAGTGCTGGCTGGGCTCGCGAGCCTCGCTCCCTCTATCAAAGATGGCTCGCGGGCCATCGATCGCGCCGCGCTCGCCCCCCTCCTCGCAAGGCTGAAGACCCTTGTGAATGACAACGACACCGATGCCGCCGAGCTGATCGACGCGCTGGATCCACTCCTATCCGAAACCGCGCATTCGGAGCATCTCCGATCGATCGTGGACGCGATCGAGAAATATGACTTCGAAACGGCCTTGGCGGCCTTGACTCGATTGGAGCAATCGATCGATGGACAGGGAAACGCCGATTCATAGCGTTTTCCGTCAGGGCCAAGAATGGCCCGACATGTTCAAGCGCTTGGGCGCTTGAAACCGAACGACGGCACGGGTCAGTCCTGTTCGGCATACTGCTCTTTGATGGCGAGGATCTCGGGCATGACATCGAGGAAGCGTGCGACCAGCACCGGATCGAAATGTCTTCCGGAGTCGCGCCGCAACTGATCGATCGAATCCTCGACCGACCAAGCCGCCTTGTAGGGACGCACGGAGGTCAGTGCATCGAAAACGTCGGCGATCGCGACGATGCGCCCTACGCGCGGGATGTCCTCCCCGGCCAGTCCGGCCGGATAGCCCGAGCCGTCCCATTTCTCGTGATGGGTCAAGGCGACGACACGCGCCATTTCGAGAAGCTCCGAGTCGCCAGAGTCGCCGAGGATTTCGGCACCGATCTGGCAGTGTCGACGCATGATCACCCACTCCTCGGCGGTCAATTTGCCCCGCTTGCGCAGGATACTGTCCGGGATGCCGATCTTGCCGATATCGTGCATGGGGGCGGCGTTCAACAGCAGGTCTGACTGTCGCTCGCTCATACCGATGGCGGCGCCCAGGATATGCGAATAGTGGCTCATGCGGACTACGTGCAGCCCGGTCTCGTTGTCCTTGTACTCTGCGGCCCGCCCGAGCTGGCGAATGATGCGCAGACGGGTCTCGTGAAGCTGAGCGGTACGTTCTCTCACCCTTTGTTCGAGGGCACGGTTCTGATCGTGCAGCGCAAGCTGCGCGCGCACACGCGCAAGGACGATGGGGGGACTGATCGGCTTGCTGATGTAGTCGACCGCACCGAGATCGAATCCATGGATCTCGTCATCGACGCCGATCCGGGCAGTGACAAAGATGACCGGAATATGCCGCGTGGTGAAGTCCTCCTTGAGCAGACGACACACCTCGTAGCCATCCATCCCAGGCATCGTGATGTCGAGCAGGATGAGATCGGGCGGTCTACCCGAGCGTGCGATCTCAAGGACCTTATCTCCCCGTGTTGCCGCCTTCACCACGTAACCGCTCTTCAGGATGCTGACGAGTAGGTCGATGTTCGCCGGCTCGTCATCAACCACGAGAACCGTCTGGTCCCGCGAAGTGTCCAAGATCATCGCCCCCCAGCGCTGAGGAATTTCAGGAGATTCAGACCGCACGCCGCGAATCCGCAGACAGCGCATGATGTGAATTGCAGTCGCATAAAACGCTCGCAGACTTATGTTATTCCATAACCGACATTCCATACCGATCCCAACGGACGATCGTTGACGACTGAAGAGCGCGTAACGAGCGGACGGTCATTCCCGAGATGAGCCATCGTCTCGAAATCTCCAGTGCGCTACAGACAGTTCGATACCTTCGGCTCGCCGAGGGTCGCCTCCCCCTCCCTTGACCGGTCTGTCGAACCGAACCCCTCACCGATCCTGCCTCGAAGATCGCACGCCCGGACCGGCCACAGACGACGTCCGGGTCCACGCCATGCTGCGGACGCGAACGTCCGATCGCCGGACACCTTCGTCCTCGATTACTCAGTCACCGAAGGTGAAAAACAATTATTTTTCAAAACCTTAAATAGAAAAAACACGTCTGGCACGGCGCTTGTTATAGAACGTCAGGCACGGCACTACGCTCGGCCTGCACACAGCGGATGCTCAGAGTCAGTCCGCCACGACACATTCGAGGAGGAACCAGAGTGCAAGCACCCAACCATAGAGTCGAGGTGATGGGCATCGATGCCGGGGGCACGATGACCGACACCTTCTTCGTGCGCGGCGACGGACGTTTCGTCGTCGGCAAGGCGCAAAGCAACCCGGATGACGAGTCCTTCGCGATCCTGGAATCGTCCCAGGACGCGCTCGCACACTGGGAGCGGGACGTCGACGCGGTCTACCCGGAGCTGGTGACCTGCGTCTATTCCGGCACGGCGATGCTGAACCGGGTGGTCCAGCGCAAGGGGCTCGAGGTCGGTCTGATCGTCAATCGCGGATTCGAGCAGGTCCACTCGATGGGGCGGGCGATCCAGAGCTATCTCGGCTACGCGCTGGAAGACCGTCTCCATCTCAACACCCACCGCTATGACGAGCCGCTGGTGCCTCTGTCGCGCACGCGCGGGGTGACGGAGCGTACGGACGTTCAGGGCGAGATCGTCATCCCCTTGCGCGAGGACGAGGTCCGCCAGGCGACCCGCGAGCTGGTGGAGGCCGGGGCCAAGGCCATCGCCATCTGTTTTCTGCAATCCCACAAGAACGAGACGAGCGAGCTGCGTGCCCGCGACCTGTGCCGCGAGGAGCTGGTGCGCCTGGGCGTGGACATCCCGGTGTTCGCCTCGGTGGACTACTACCCGCAGCGCAAGGAGAGCCACCGGATGAACACCACCATCCTGGAGGCCTATGCGGCGGAGCCCTCGCGGCAGACGCTGAAGAAGGTCAGCGAGCGCTTCCGCAAGCACGGCGCCAAGTTCGATCTGCGGGTGATGGCGACCCACGGCGGCACCATCAGCTGGAAGGCGAAGGAGCTGGCGCGCACCATCGTGTCGGGCCCCATCGGCGGCGTCATCGGCTCCAAGCTGCTGGGCGAGGCCCTCGGCTACGAGAACATCGCCTGCTCCGACATCGGCGGCACCTCGTTCGACATGGCGCTCATCACCAAGGGCAATTTCGCCATCGCCTCCGATCCGGACATGGCCCGGCTGGTGCTCTCGCTGCCCCTGGTGGCCATGGACTCGGTCGGCGCGGGCGCCGGCAGCTTCGTGCGTCTGGACCCCTACAGCGGAGCCATCAAGCTCGGTCCGGACAGCGCCGGCTATCGCGTCGGCACCTGCTGGCCCGACAGCGGGCTCGACACCGTCTCGGTCACGGACTGCCACGTCGTGCTGGGCTACCTGAACCCGGAGAACTTCCTCGGCGGTGCCATCCAGCTCGACGTACAGCGCGCACGGGATCACATCCAGGCGCAGATCGCCGACCCCATGGGGCTCTCGGTGGAGGATGCCGCGGCCGGGGTCATCGAGCTGCTCGACCTGCAACTGCGCGAGTATCTGCGCGCCAACATCAGCGCCAAGGGCTACAGCGCGACCGACTTCGTCTGCTTCTCCTATGGCGGGGCGGGACCGGTGCATACCTACGGCTACACCGAGGGCGTCGGCTTCAAGGACGTCATCGTGCCCGCCTGGGCGGCCGGCTTCTCGGCCTTCGGCTGCGCCTGCGCCGACTTCGAGTACCGCTACGACAAGAGCGTGGACGTGGCGCTGCCGCAGCTCGCGGCGGATGCGGACAAGACCGCCGCCTGCGCGACGCTTCAGGCCGCCTGGAACGAACTGGCCGAAAAGGTCGTCGAGGAGTTCGTCATCAACGGCTTCGAGCCCCAGGACATCATCCTGCGCCCCGGCTACCGCATGCAGTACATGGGGCAGCTCAACGACCTGGAGATCGACTCCCCGGTCGGCAACGCCGATACCGCCGAGGACTGGGACCGCATCGTCGACGCCTTCGAGGACACCTACGCCCGCGTCTATGCAAGCTCCGCGCGCTCGCCCGAGCTGGGCTTCAGCGTCACCGGGGCGATCATGCGCGGACTGGTCGCGACCCAGAAGCCGACGCTGCCGGAGGACGAGGAGGCCGGACCCATCCCCCCGGCGGCCGCCCGAATCGGCTCCCGTCCCTTCTACCGCCACAAGACATGGATCGACGCAACCGTCTGGAAGATGGAATCGCTCCTGCCGGGCAACCGTGTGCGCGGTCCGGCGATCATCGAATCGGACGCCACGACCTTCGTCGTACCGGACGGCTTCGAGACCCTGATCGACAAGCACCGGCTGTTCCACCTGCGCGAAGTCAAATGAGGAGTCCCACCATGAATCAACCCGCCAAGATCGCACTCGACAACAGCCAGGGCCTGCTCGGCAACGGCCAGACGCTCAAGCAATTCCGCGACGGGATTCTCGCGCGCACCAAGGCGAACGGCCATTACAACGGTCTCGAGCACCTGGAGCTGCGTGAGGCCGACCCGATCCGCTATGAGAAGATCTTCTCCAAGCTGCGCGGCGGCCTGGTCCATGCCCGCGAGACCGCGAAGAAGATCGCGGCCAGCCCGATCGTCGAGCAGGAGGGGGAACTCTGCTTCACCCTCTACAATGCCGCGGGCGACTGCGTGCTGACCTCGACCGGCATCATCATCCACGTCGGCACCATGGGCGCGGCGATCAAATACATGATCGAGAACGACTGGGAGACCAATCCCGGCATCGAGCCCGGTGACATGTTCACCAATAACGACTGCTCGATCGGCAACGTGCATCCCTGCGACATCATGACCATCGTGCCCATCTTCTCCGGCGAAAAGCTGGTCGGCTGGGTCGGCGGCGTCACCCACGTCATCGACACGGGGGCGGTCACGCCCGGCTCCATGTCGACCGGCCAGGTACAGCGTTTCGGCGACGGCTACCAGGTGACCTGCCGCAAGACCGGGGTCAAGGATCGCCTGCTGAAGGATTGGGTGCACGAGTCGCAGCGCTCGGTGCGCACGCCCAAGTACTGGATTCTCGACGAGCGCACCCGCATCGCCGGCTGCCACATGATCCGCGATCTGGTCGAGGAGGTGATCGCCGAGGAAGGGGCCGACGCCTACGAGCGGTTCGCCTTCGAGGTGATCGAGGAGGGGCGTCGCGGGCTCCAGACCCGGCTCAAGGCGATGACCCTGCCGGGCAAGTACCGCAAGGTCGCCTTCGTCGACGTGCCCTACAACCACCCCGACGTTCAGACCCCCTCGGCCTTCGCCAAGCTCGATACCATCATGCACTCGCCGGTCGAGATGGAGATCCGTGGCGACGGTTCCTGGCGGCTGGACTTCGAGGGCGCGAGCCGCTGGGGCTGGCACAGCTACAACGCCAACCAGGTCGCCTTCACCAGCGGCATCTGGGTGATGATGACCCAGACCCTGGTGCCGACCCAGCGCATCAACGACGGCGCCTACTATGGCACCGAGTTCCGCTTGCCCAAGGGCACCTGGATGAACCCGGACGACCGCCGCACCGGGCATGCCTATGCCTGGCACTTCCTGGTCTCGGGCTGGAGCGCCATGTGGCGCGGGCTCTCGCAGGCCTACTTCGCGCGCGGCTATCTGGAGGAGGTCAACGCCGGCAACGCCAACACCTCGAACTGGCTGCAGGGCGGCGGGATCAACCAGGACGGCGAGATCCACGCGGTCAACAGCTTCGAGGCCAGCTCCTGCGGCACCGGCGCCAGCGCCATCAAGGACGGACTGAACCACGCCGCCGCCATCTGGAACCCGGAGGGCGACATGGGGGACATCGAGATCTGGGAGATGGCCGAGCCGCTCCTCTATCTCGGACGCAACGTCAAGTGCAACTCCGGGGGCTACGGCAAGTACCGCGGCGGCTGCGGCTTCGAGACCCTGCGCATGGTCTGGAAGGCGCAGGACTGGACCATGTTCTTCATGGGCAACGGCTTCATGAACTCGGACTGGGGTCTGATGGGCGGCTACCCCTCGGCGACCGGCTACCGCTTCGAGGCGCACGACACCGGGCTGAAGGAGCGCATCGCGATCGGCGACTCGCTCCCGCTCGGCGCCGACACCAACCCGGACCGGCCGGACTACGAGCACCACATCGACGCCACGGCCAGGATCAAGCGCGACCAGCAGTGCATGACCACCGAGGACTGCTACGCCAACTACGACCTCTATCTGAACTATCTGCGCGGCGGTCCGGGCTTCGGCGACCCACTCGACCGCGACCCGGAGGCGATCGCCCAGGATCTCAATCAGGGAAGCCTGCTGCCGGAATATGCCCGCAAGGTCTACGGCGCGGTGATCGACCAGGACGCGAGCGGAATCTGGACCGTCGATGCGGCCCAGACCGAACAGCGGCGCAAGGCGATACGTCAGGAACGGCTGGCGCGCTCGATGCCGACCCGCGACTGGATGAAGGAGGAGCGCGAACGCATCCTCACCAAGCACGCCTCACTGCAGGTGCGGCACATGTTCGCGACCAGCTTCGGGCTTTCCGAGAAATTCCTCTCCACCTTCAAGGCGTTCTGGAGCCTGCCGGACGACTGGAGCCTGACCGAGGCCGAGCTCGGCGTCCCCTCCTACGGATCCACCTACCGCATGGACCTGTCCCTGCTGCCCGACGTGAATACCGTCAGGCTGGTGGACGAATAGGCCGTTCCCCCAAGCGTCGATCAACCTCACTCAGGAGTCATCCGATGTCTACCTATACCAAAGAACAGGTCAAGCACCTGGTCGAGGGCAAGCTCGACTGGGACACCACCATGCGCATGCTGTCCATGCCGAAGGATCGGGAGCGCTTCACCCAGTATCTCGAGGTCCTGCAGTCCAAGGTGGACTGGCCTGACCGCATCCTCCTGCCGCTCGGACCGCACCTCTATATCGTGCAGTCCGCCGAGAACCAGCGCTGGATCGTCAAGTGCGATTGCGGGCATGCGTTCTGCGATCACAGCGACAACTGGAAGCTGCACGCCAACATCTATGTGCGGGACACGGAGGAGGCGATGGCGGAGGTCTATCCCAACCTCATGGCGCCCGACACCCAATGGCAGGTCTACCGCGAATACTACTGCCCCACCTGCGGTGTCATGCACGACGTCGAGGCCCCGACACCCTGGTATCCGGTCATCCACGACTTCGAGCCGGACATCGAGACCTTCTACGAGCAGTGGCTAGGTCTGCCCGTGCCGGCCAAGGCCGCCTGACGGCCTGAAGCGAGTTTGGGCCGCCCGTCACGGGCGGTCCAGCCCATCCGGGCTGGACGAAAGGCCCCGGGGAGCGCCCCGTCAGAACCGACCGGTGCGAGATTCTTCCAGATGCCCGGACAACCCGAAACGCTTGAGCTTGAGGTAGACCGTGCTCTTGGCGATGCCCAACTCCCTGGCGACCGCCGCCATGTTCCCGCCACAGCCGCGAATGGTCCGCAGGATGACATCCCGCTCGACGCTCTCCAGCCCCATGAGTGCGGGAGCGCCGTCCTGGCCGCTCGATGCGTCGCCCCGGACCTCGTCCAGGATCTCGGGCGGCAGGTCGCGCTCGGTCAGGATCGGATCCTGGGACATGAGCAGCATGCTCTCCATGACATTGCGGAACTCGCGGATATTGCCGGGCCAGGAATACCGCTCGAGCACCGCCAGGACCTCGGGCGAGAGGGTGCGCGGCTCCACGGCGTGCTCGCGCGCCAGGAGTGCCAGATAGTGCTCGGCCAGGAGTGCGACGTCCTCGATCCGCTCGCGCAGCGGCGGAATCCGGATGCTAGTGACGGCGATCCGGTAGAAGAGGTCCATCCGGAAGCGCCCGGCCGGGATCTCGCTGCGCAGGTCGCGGTTGGTCGCGGCGATGAGCCGAAAATTGATCTTGCGCGGCTTGTTCTCGCCGAGCCGGTAGACCTCGCCTTCCTCCAGCACCCGCAGGAAATTCGGCTGGAGGTCGATCGGCATCTCGCCGATCTCGTCGAGGAAGAGGGTGCCGCCGTCCGCCGCCTCGATCTTGCCGATCATGCCGCCGCGCCGCGCGCCGGTGAAGGCGCCCTCGGCATAGCCGAACAGCTCGCTCGCGAGCAGGTCGCGCGTGAGCCCGCCGCAGTTGAGCGCCACGAATGGGCTGTCCTTGGCGGTGCCGCAGGCATGGATGCTGCGCGCGAAGACCTCCTTTCCGACCCCCGTCTCGCCGAGCAGCAGGACCGACACCCGCGAACGGGCGAGCTGACGGGCACGGTCCAGGGACTGGATGAGCGCCGGGGATCGGCCGATCACGCCGCCGAATGGTCCCTCGCCGGGCCGTTCCCGGACCGGGTTGGTCGAGGCCGCCGGACGCCTGAGACCCGAGCTCGGCGCACGCCGAGCCGGGATCGAGAGGACGGCGCCGATCCGTTTGCCCTCGACCACCACGGGCTCCAGCCACTCGGGGCGCAGCCACTCCGGCCGGGCGTCGGGGACCAGCTGTCCGTTCGTCCAGCGCAGCGTCAGATGGCCCAGCCCGTCGCCGATCGCGCCGGCCTTCGATGTGCCCAGATCCGCCAGCGCCAGTGCCGCCCGCTCGTTGGCCTTGATCGCCCGGCCGTGCCGGTCGAAGACGATCACGCCGTCGGATCCCGCGCTCGAGAGCCGGTCGACGCAATGCTCGAGCAGCCGATAACGGGCGCCGAGCTCGATCTTGGCCAGCCGGTTCTCAATGCGCCCGGCCGTCGTCACCACCAGCGCGAGGCTGTGGCGGTTGTAGGACGGCCTCAGTCCGGAGACGTCCACCACGCCCAGGACGTCGCCGTCGTAGGGGTTGCGGATGACGGTGGCCGAGCAGGTCCAGCGCTTGATGCCGGAGCAGTAATGCTCGGCGGAATGGATCTGCACCGGCTGACCGATCTCCAGCGCGGTGCCGATGGCGTTGGTCCCGCAGGCCAGCTCGCTCCAGTCCGCGCCGGACATCAGCTGGATGTCCTCCGCGGCGGAGCGCGTGATGTTGTCGCCCTCGGTCGAGAGGATGACCCCGCTGGGGTCGGTCAGGACCATGAAGGTCCCGGTCTCGGACAGGAGGTCGCGCGCGGCGGCCATGACGGGCGCCCCGGCCTCCAGCAGCTCGCAATAGTCGCCGCGCAACGCATCGAGCGACCCCGCGCCGAGCGGCGGGGCCGCGGTTCTTCGCTCCGGATCGACGCTCGCCGCCTGGCAGCGCCGCCAGGAGTCGTCGATCAGACGGCGCAGCGCGTTGGAATCGGCCTCCTCGCCGTTGAGGAACCGCTCCCAGAGATCCATCACGCGATGATCGTTCTCCGGGACAGAAAAGATCTCGCCCGGTCTCTCGACAGGCATGGCCGTTCTCCTCTCTCGTATCTCGTAGTGATCGATCGGCATGGCTCGCCAGGGGCGGTAGGCCGCCCTCGAGCCGGGAGCCGTCGAACGACGTGGCTGAATCGCCGCGTTTCTATTTATTTCAGAGGCTTGACTCTTTTCCGTCACGCCGGTCTTGTCAAGCCGTATCGCGATTCGAGCCGAACGGCGTGGGCTCGTCGCGACTCAATATTAAGCAATTGCTAAGCCAATAGTAATTCGACGCCGGCCTCGCGCCTTGCGGGCAGCACCGGCCGCACCTGGAAGCGATCGCGACCTTGGATGGCCGCGGTGCTCGGTGCGTCCGGGAACCGGTCGATGACGGCGGGCCGGGCGTCCGATTTTCGAACGCCAGGGACCAGATTGGCGTCAGCGCCCCGAGCCAGATCCAACCAGAAAAGACCACCGACGGAGGACACCCGCATGCCGAGCCCAACCGACCAGCCGATCTGGACGCCATCGGCCAGCCGCATCGCCGCGGCCAATATCACGACCTTCCGGCTGACCGCGGCGGCGCGTTGGGGGCTCGACCTGCCCGATCAGGCGAGCCTCCATGCCTGGTCCGTCGCCTCCCCCGAGCAATTCTGGATCAGCGTCTGGGAGGACGGTGGGGTGATCGGCGAGCGCGGCGAACGGGTACTGATCGATGCCGATCGCATGCCGGGCGCACGCTGGTTCCCCGACGCGCGGCTGAACTACGCGGAGAATCTGCTGCGTCGGCGCGACGCCGGCGACGCGGTCGTCTTCTGGGGGGAGGACCGGGTGAAGCGGCGTCTGTCGCACGATGCGCTCTATCTAGAAGTCGCGCACCTGGCCGCAGCCCTGCGCGGGCTCGGGGTCGAGCCGGGGGATCGGGTGGCCGCCTACCTTCCCAATCTTCCAGAGACCCTGATCGCCTTGCTGGCGACGGCGAGCATCGGCGCCGTCTTCACGTCGGCGTCACCCGACTTCGGGGCGCAAGGCGTGGTCGACCGCTTCGGCCAGGTGCAGCCGAAGGTATTGATCGCGAGCGACGGCTATTTCTACGGGGGCAAGACCATCGATTGTCTCGGCAAGCTCGCGGAGATCGTCGAGCGTCTGCCGACACTGCGCCGTGTCCTGGTCGTGCCCTATGTCCAATCCGACCCGGACCTGAGCGCCATCGGCCAGGCCGAAACCCTCGCGGCGTTCGTGGAGCCCTACCGGGACGTCGCCGAGATCCGGTTCGAACCGCTCCCTTTCGATCACCCGCTCTTCATCGTCTATTCGTCGGGGACCACGGGCGTCCCCAAGTGCATCCTCCACGGCGTCGGCGGGATCCTGCTGCAGCACCTCAAGGAGCACCGCCTGCACTGCGACATCCAGCCCGGCGACCGGGTCTTCTACTACACGACCTGCGGCTGGATGATGTGGAACTGGCTCATGTCCGGCCTTGCCAGCGGCGCCACCCTGCTGCTCTACGACGGCTCGCCCTTCGCCGGCGACGGCCGCATCCTCTTCGACTACGCGGATGCCGAGGGCATGACCCACTTCGGCACGTCCGCCAAGTTCCTGGACGCGGCGGCCAAGCAGGGGCTCGAGCCGCGCGCGACGCATGGGCTCCGGGCGCTGCGGGTCATGACCAGCACCGGCAGCCCACTGATGCCGGAAGGCTTCGACTACGTCCATACCCGGATCAAGCCCGACCTGCAGCTCGCCTCCATCTCCGGCGGGACCGACATCCTCTCCTGCTTCGTCCTCGGCAACCCGGCGCTGCCGGTCTGGCGCGGCGAGATCCAGTGCCGGGGACTCGGCATGGCGGTGGACGTCTGGGACGACGATGGCAATCCGCTGCGGGGCGCGAAGGGCGAGCTCGTCTGTACCAGGCCGTTCCCCTCGATGCCGCTCGGTTTCTGGTCCGACGCCGACGGCAGCCGCTACCAGGCGGCCTACTTCGAGCGCTTTCCCGGCGTCTGGTGTCACGGCGACTTCTGCGAGATCACCGCCCATGGCGGACTCGTCATCCATGGGCGCTCGGACGCCACCCTGAATCCAGGCGGCGTGCGCATCGGCACGGCGGAGATCTATCGCCAGGTCGAGCGTCTGGAGGCGGTGGTGGAGTCGCTCGTCATCGGCCAGGACTGGCCACCGGAGCGTCCGACCGACGTGCGGCTGGTGCTCTTCGTCAAGCTGCGCGACGGGCTCAGCCTGGACGAGGCGCTCGCCGAGCGCATCCGCCGGACGATTCGCGACAACGCCACCGCACGTCACGTCCCGGCGCGCATCATTCAGGTTCCCGACATGCCGCGTACCCGCAGCGGTAAGCTAGTCGAACTCGCCGTCCGCAACCTCGTCCACGGGCGGGCGGTGAGCAATCGCGAGGCGCTGGCGAACCCAGAGGCGCTCGATCACTTCCGTAACCGTACCGAGCTTGCGTTTTGATCCACAATCTTGCCAGTCTCTTCGGGAACCGCGCCCAAAACGAAAGGTTTAGGTTAGACTCGATCAATACTGGTAAAAATTATGGGAAAACGCAGCGATAAAAAACTCAGCTACTGGGAGGTCACGTCAATAGGAATCGGCGGGATGGTCGGTGGAGGAATTTTTGCTGTTCTCGGCCTCTCGGTGGAACTGACCAATGGAGGCGCTCCGGTCGCCTTTCTGATTGCAGGAATCGTTGCCCTCGTCACGTCCTATTCGTATGCAAAACTCTCCGTCGCATTTCCAAGTCAAGGAGGAACGGTCACATTCCTAGATCAGGCATTTGGCCCAGGTTTGTTGACAGGGAGCGCGAACATCCTGTTATGGATCAGCTACATCGTCATGCTATCGCTGTATGCCTATGCCTTCGGTAGCTATGGCGCATCCTTCTTTCCGAAGGACTCACAGGAATTCTGGAAACATATTCTAATCACCGCCAGCATCCTTGGCATTACCGGGCTCAATCTATTCAACGCCAGACTGATTGGCAAGGCCGAAGACTGGATCGTACTCCTAAAACTGTTGATCCTTTCACTTTTCATTGGGGTTGGCATCTGGGGCATTGACAGCGCAAGGATTGCACCTGCTTCATGGTCGTCCCCAGCCAGCCTGATTGCGGGCGGGATGATCATCTTTCTCGCTTATGAGGGATTCGAGCTGATTGCCAATACCGCGCAGGATGTACGAGACGCACCGAAGACGTTGCCTCGCGCGTTCTATTCAAGCGTTGGCTTCGTCATCGTGCTCTATATCCTGGTTGCCATCGTTACCGTTGGATCATTACCGGTCGATACGATTGTAGAGGCGAAGGATTACGCACTCGCCGAGGCGGCACGCCCGTCACTGGGTCAAGCAGGATTCGTCTTGATTGCCATCGCGGCGATGCTTTCGACGGCTTCAGCCATCAATGCCACGGTTTACGGTGCCGCTCGTCTGAGTTACGTCATCGCAAAAGACGGTGAACTCCCAAGCATTCTTGAAAAGAAAACATGGGGGAAACCGCTGGATGGACTTCTGATCACATCGGGAGCCACATTGTTAATCGCCAATCTGACCGAACTCTCCAGCATGTCCACGATGGGCAGCGCTGGTTTTCTTTTGATTTTTGCAGCGGTTAATGGCGCCAACCTGGTATTGGCCGACGACACACGAAGCGGTCGTCTTCTTTCGCTAATCGGTATTATGCTCTGCCTCGGTGCGCTAGGAAGCCTGATTTGGCAAACCGCAAACGATTCAGCCGAACAGCTTTGGTTTTTGTTCGCAATGGTAGCGACAGCGGCCTTTATCGAATTTTCGTTCCGAATCATTACGGGACGAAAAATGAACATTTCAAATCCTCGAAAGACATCATAGAGCGCTCGATACAGCAGAACAGCACATGAAAAAACCATGGCTCCGTGAACCAAGTGACGGACCAGAACAGGAAGGGGTGAAAACAAAAAGATGCTACAGAATGCCGGAGCCCGGATCCGATCGGCCTCTGACGCATTGGTCACCAGACCGCCGGAAACGCCTGATATCGGATCCTTCCCGTCGGGCGTCTACCACCGTTACGATGGCGCATCCTGGTACCGCAACCAGGAACAGAACGTGAGGACCCGTAGCGTGCACTATCTGGCCAGCGGAGCAAGCAATGTCTGGGCGTCGAAGAGACGGGCCGGATCGCCTTCCATGTCCATGCCAGCCAAGTGCCCAAGAGTTTGGAGCTTGAGTCAAACGAGGAACATCGAATCATGAGCATCAAGGAATACCGCACCGCCATCGAAGCCAGGGGCGGCCTCCTGGTGGTCAAGAACACCCCTGGCGTGGCATTCGGCGACCGGGTGCGGATCGAGGACCATGCGGGTCAGATCCGCAACGGTCAGGTGATCCGCGCGGCGGACGACGAGGTGCTGATCCTGGTCTTCGAGGGCACGGACGATCTGGACCTGGAGAACACCTGGGTCCGCTTCATGGACGAGCCGATCGAGATCGCACTTTCGCCCGAGATCCTGGGACGCGAGTTCAACGGTCTGGGCGAACCGCGCGACGGCCGTCCGCCGGTGCTATCGGGCCTACGACGCCCGGTGGGCGGCTCGGCGATCAATCCGGCCGCCCGCACCTATCCGCGCGAGTTCATCCAGACCGGCATCTCGACCATCGACGGGCTGAACAGCCTGGTGCGAGGACAGAAGCTGCCGATCTTTTCGGGCTCGGGTCTGCCGCACAACCGGCTGGCGGCGCAGATCGTGCGCCAGGCCAAGCTGGTGGATCAGGACTCCAGCTTCTCGGTGGTATTCGCAGCCATGGGCGTGTCCTACGCAGACGCCAAGTTCTTCCGCGACGAATTCGCCAACTCGGGCGTGCTGCGCAACGTGGTGATGTTCATCAATCAGGCCGACGACCCGCCGGTGGAACGCCTCACCCTACCCCGCACCGCACTGACTGCGGCGGAGTATCTGGCCTACGACCTGGACCGCCATGTGCTGGTGGTGCTGACCGACATGACCAATTACGCCGAGGCGCTACGCGAGGTGGCGACCGCCAAGGGCGACGTGCCGGCGCGCAAGGGCTATCCGGGTTATCTCTACTCGGACCTGGCCGAACTCTACGAGCGCTGCGGACGCATCCATGAGCGTCACGGCTCCATCACCATGATGCCGGTGGTCTCCATGCCTTCGGACGACATCACCCACCCGATCCCGGACCTGACCGGCTATATCACAGAGGGTCAGATCGTACTCTCGCGCGAGCTGCACAATCAGGGCATCTATCCGCCGGTGCACATCTCGCCGAGTCTGTCGCGTTTGATGAAGGACGGGATCGGCAAGGACGACACCCGCGAGGATCATCCGCGCGTCGCCGCCCAACTCTATGCCCTCTACGCCCGCGCCCAGGAAACGCGTAACCTGGCATCCATCATCGGCGCAGACGAACTTTCAGAGCGCGACCGACGCTATCTCGGTTTCGCCGACGCATTCGACCAAACTTTTGTCGGTCAGGGCGAATCGGAGGACCGCTCGATCGAGGCGACACTGAATCTTGCCTGGGAGCTGATGAGCGGCTTCCCGCGCGATGCGTTGACCCGAATGAACGAAACCGATCTGGCCAAGTACTACCATGAACGCGACTGACGACGACCCGCCCGACACACCGCCCCCAGCGGTTACCTGCGACTCCTGCGCGGCGGCCTGCTGTCGTCTGGAGGTCATATGCCTGACCGACACCGGCGTTCCGCACCGCTATACCACACATGACGCCTGGGGAGCTGTCACGATGAGACGTCTGGACGACGGCTGGTGCGCCGCGCTCGATCGCGACACGCTCCTGTGCCGCATCTACGAACAACGGCCCCTGCTGTGCCGCGAATACGAGATGAGCGGCCCCGATTGCCTCGCCGAGCGGGAGGACGCATGGCGCAACAGTTGATCAAGGTTCCACCGACCAAGAACACGCTGCTTCGGCTCAAGAAGCAGATCAAGTTCCTGGAGGACGGGCACGATCTGCTCGAACGCAAGCGTGAACTGCTGACGCGGCTGGTCTACGAGCGCATTGGCGAATACCGCAAGCTGCGCGCGGCGGCGGAGGACACGCTCGCCCAAGCCTATCGCTGTCTGAGCATCACCCATCTACGCATGGGCAGCCGAGGCATCCAGCAAGCGGCGCTCGGGGCGCAACCGGCACTCAAGGTCGATATCCTGCCGCGCCGGGCACTGGGCGTGGAGTATCCGGCGGTGACCAGCGAGCGCATTCCTCTGACCCCGGTTGGTCTGCTGGGGAGCGACGCCAGCTTCGACAGCACACGCGACAACCTCGCCGACACGGCAGTCTTCCTGGCCCGTCTCGCCGAGGTCGAGATCGCCCTGCATCGCCTGCTGGAGGAACAGCGCAAGACCCAAAAACGGGTCAATGCGCTCAAATACAACATCATCCCCCGCTACCAGCGCACCATCCATTTCATCCAGTCATCGCTCGAAGAGGAAGAGCGCAACACGCTCTTCCAGGTCAAGCTGCTACGGCAGAGGGCGGAGGCATAAGGCGTAGGTGCGAATTCATTCGCACCTACGGCAGCCGATCGAGGATTCCAAATAGCACAGCGTTGATGCGCGCGTAGTCCTCGGCCGTTGCGGCCAAGATGCGCTCGGCGCTCTGGATGTAACCGCCCGGTACCAGTTCGTCGGCGCAGTGGGTGGTGATATCGGTCACGCTCTGCGGGGTCGATTCGATATGGAACTGGAGTCCCAGCACCCGCCCCTCGTAGAGATAGGCCTGGTTCCGACAGGCCTCGCTGGAGGCGAGATGGACCGCGCCCGGCGGTAGATCGAAGGTGTCGCCATGCCAATGGAAAACCTCGAAGCTCGGCGGCAAGAAGCCGGTAACCTCAGAGTCATGCCCCGCCTCGCTTAGATCGATGGGGAACCAGCCGATCTCGATGTGCGGATTGCGATGGACCCGCGCCCCGAGCGCATCGGCGATCAGTTGCGCCCCGAGACAGACGCCGATCACGGTTTTTCCAGCAGCGATGGTCTCGGCGATGAAGGCCTTCTCCGGGATGAGCCAGGGATGTTCCCCCTCGTCGTAGATTCCCATCGGACCGCCCATGATGAAGAGTCGATCGAAGGCATCCTGCCCAGGCAGCGCCTCGCCGGCATAGACCTGGGTTCGGGTCAGCTCATGGCCGCGCCGAGCGGACCAGTCGGCGATCGCGGCAGGACCTTCGAAGGGGACATGCATCAGGCAGTGGTTACGCATGGAGCGATCCTGCATCGGAGAGTGGCTCAAGGTCTCGCGTCAGCATCCCGGATCCTCGGACAGCATCTCGAAGGCGTTCTTGATGTAGGCGCCGGCACGATAGAGCCCGATCAGGGTCTTGCTGTCGGTGATGGTGCCGTCGTTGCACCAATCGAGCGCCTGGGACAGCGGCAGCCAGTGGACCTCGATGACCTCGCCGTCCTCGTGCGCCAGCGGCCGACTGTCGAGACCGCGCGCCAGCCACAGATGGATCACCTCGGTGAAGATGCCGGGCGAGCTGTGCATGAAGCCGAGATCCGTCCAATCCGCCGCATCCAGACCGGCCTCCTCGGCCAGTTCGCGCCGGGCGGTCTCGAACGGGGTCTCACCCGGATCGATGCGACCGGCCGGAAGTTCCCACAACCAACCGCCGCCGGCATGGCGGAACTGTCGCAGTAGACAAACGCGGTCCTGATCGTCGAGGGCGACGGCCGCTGCGCCGCCGGGGTGTCGCACGATCTCGAGTTCGACATGTCCGCCATTCGGCAACTCGACCGTCTCCAGTGACAGGTCGATGACCCGCCCCTGATAGATGGAGTCGCCCTTCAGGATCTGCCCTTCACTCATCGCAATTACCTCTCATGACGTTTGACCCGCTGTCTGATGCCCACCGGAACCAAGGGGCCGGTAGAGTCGGGTCGAGCCGAGCAGCGACCGGCGAGGGACGACGAAGATGCGACCTCGCGGTGGCCTCGGTTGGAAGCCGCTTTCGAGACGCTCTAAACTAGCCGCCTCTGCGCGATTCGACAACCCGAATCGACTTCCCGTAAGGAGTGACGAGTGACCCAACATCCCGCCATCATCGCCCTGACCTTTGGGGTCTATTTCGCCATCGTGCTGCTAATCGGCTGGTACGCCTACCAGCGCACGCGCGATCTATCGGACTTCATCCTCGGCGGACGCAAGCTCCGAAGCGGTGTCGCCGCCCTGAGCGCCAGCGCCTCCGATATGAGCGGATGGCTTCTACTCGGACTGCCTGGGCTGGCCTATGCCGCCGGATTGGAGTCTCTGTGGCTCGCCGGCGGACTACTGCTCGGAACCTGGCTCAACTGGCGCATCGTGGCGCGACGGCTACGGATCTTCAGCGCCGCCTATGATGACGCACTGACGCTACCCGAGTATTTCGGCAAGCGCTTCGACGATCGCTCCGGAGTGCTACGCGGACTGGCCGCGTTCTTCATCCTCGCCTTCTTTCTCATCTACACCGCCTCGGGCCTGGTGGCCGGAGGCAAGCTGTTCGAATCCGTCTTCGGCGTCGACTATGTCCTCTCGGTCAGCCTGGCGGTGCTCTCCATCCTGATCTACACCGCCTTCGGCGGCTTCCTCGCCGTGTCCTGGTCCGATGTACTCCAGGGCCTGCTGATGGCCCTGGCGCTGGTCCTGGTCCCCGTGATGGGGCTGGAGCTGATCGGAGGCATCGAGCCCGCTCTGAACCGCATCGTGGAGATCAACCCCAACCTGCTCGATCCCATGACCCATGACGACGGCAGCCCGCTCGGACTCATCGGGATCCTGTCGCTCGCGGGCTGGGGGCTCGGGTATTTCGGACAGCCGCATATCCTGGCTCGCTTTCAGGCGATCGCGTCGCACCGCCAGGTCGGCACGGCACGACGCATCGCGGTCACCTGGGTGGCGATCACCCTGACCGGAGCGGTCCTCACCGGGATGATCGGGACCCTGTTGATCGATCCGCCGCTGGCCGACGACGCGCGCGAAACCGTGTTCATCGTGCTGACCAACCTGCTCTACCACCCGCTGGTGGCCGGCATCCTGCTCGCCGCCATCCTGGCCGCCATCATGAGCACGGCCGACTCGCAGCTCCTGGTCTGCTCCTCGGCCTTCACCGAGGACGTCTATCGCACGCTCTTCAGACGCTCGGCCAGTCAATCCGAGCTGGTCATGGTCGGACGCATCGCGGTCGCCTTCGTGGCGCTGGGCGCCTTCCTGATCGCTCTGGACCCAGACACGCTGGTGCTGGATCTGGTCTCCTATGCCTGGGCCGGATTCGGTGCCGCCTTTGGCCCCGCTCTGGTGTTGTCGCTCTACTGGTCGCGTATGACCAATCTTGGAGCCCTGACCGGCATCCTGACCGGAGGACTGACGGTCGTGATCTGGAAGCAGATGGACGGCGGGATCTTCGATCTCTTCGAGCTGGTTCCTGGAATGCTCTTCTCGACGATCGCCATCGTCATCGTCAGCCGGCTCGACCGCACGGACAGAACCGACCGACTGGCGAAGGAGTTCGAGCGGGTTAGAGACAGCGATCCGGACGCCGATCCGTCCCCAAGCTGAGGTCGACGTGAAGGGTCCGAGATCACAGTCATCGGACCGTCATCAGTTGTCCATAAAATGGGTTCCAATACCCCTCGTCCGGTGTCGGGCAATCCGATCCGGACGCGGCTCCAGACTCCACTGAAAGGCGCACTCAACAGGCGTTTCGCACCCCAGGACCCGTGGCCATGGCAACCATTCTTGTCGTCGATGATGAACCCGATATCCGCGAAGTCATGCGCTTCGCGCTCGAAAGCGCGGAATACCGCGTCATGGAGGCCGGCCATGCCGACGATGCGCGCCGACTGCTCTCCAGCGACAGCGCGGATCTGATCCTGCTCGACTGGATGCTACCGGGCCGCTCGGGACTGGAGCTGGCGCAGCAGCTCAAGCAGAACCCCAAGACCCGCACCGTGCCGATCATCATGATCAGCGCACGCGGGGAGGAAGAGGATCGGGTCAAGGGACTGGACACGGGCGCCGACGACTATATCGCCAAGCCCTTCTCGCCCCGCGAGATGGTCGCCCGCGTCAAGGCGGTGCTACGCCGCACCAAGCCGGATGAGCCGGCGGACGAGATCGACATCGGCGGTCTGCGCATCGACAACATCAGCCACCGTGTCAGCGCCGAGGGTCGCGCCATCGAGGTCGCCCCGACCGAGTACCGTCTGCTGCATTTCTTCATGACACACGCCGACCGGGCCTTCAGCCGCTCGCAGTTGCTGGATCAGGTCTGGGGCGATCAGGTCTACGTCGAGGAGCGCACGGTCGACGTTCACGTGCGCCGGCTACGCAAGGCATTGGAATCGACCGGTCACGACGGCCTCCTGCAGACGGTACGCGGCGTCGGTTATCGGTTCTCAGACAAAGTCTGATCCAACTTGGGAAACAAGGTCGCCTTACGCGGGGAGTCTATGCGGCGCCCCCTGCTCTTCGAGCTGAATCTGCTGCTTCTGCCGACGTGCGCCAGTTTCACATTGGCCTCGCTGCTCGGCATGAGCGCGGCATGGTTCTGGCCGCTCGCCGTCCTCCCCTACATTCTGCGCTCGCTCTATTACCTGATCCGGCTCACAGGCCTGATCCGACGGCAGCACCGCCTGGCGCCGCCCTTTCCGCGCGGTCTCTGGGGCGAGGTCTATCGCAGCATCGCCCGCTATCAGCAGCGCGCGCGCAAGGGCCGCAAGCGCCAGATCCGGTTCAGTCGACGCTTCCGCGAAGCCGCCAACGCGGTCCCGGATGCCCTGGTCATCCTCAACAAGCAGTTGCGGATCGACTGGGCCAATCCGGCTGCGGCGCGACTCATGAACATCCATTGGCCAGAGGATGACGGACAGCTCTTCACCGACATCCTGAACAACCCGGAGCTTGACGAGTTCATCGAAGCCAGCGAATACATGCGCCCGCTCGACATCGCGCCGGAGCACAACCGAGCCGTCATGCTGTCGCTTCGAATCACGCCGTTCGGCGAGCGCAAGAAACAGCGCCTGGTGGTCGGGCGCGACATCACCAAGATCTACCACCTGAATATGATCCGGCGCGATTTCGTGGCCAACGCCTCACACGAGCTGCGCACCCCGCTGACGGTCATCGCGGGCTTCGTCGAGAACCTGATCGACACCCCGACGACGCCTATCACGCACCGTCGCCCGCTGACCCTGATGCACAATCAGACCGAGCGGATGTGCTCCATCATCGAGGATCTGCTAACGCTCTCCCGACTGGAAATGGACGAGAAGCCGGGCGAGCAGCGGGCGGCCGACGTCCCGGACGAGCTACATCTCATCATGCAGGAGGCTCAGGCGCTGAGCGGAAGCCAACATCGCTTCGAGATAGAGGTCGATGATGCGCTACTGCTGCTCGGCAGCGAACCCGAGCTGCGTAGCGCCTTCTCGAACCTCATCTTCAACGCGATCAAGCACACACCGGCCGGAACGCGCATTCGCGTCCGTTGGGACAGCGACGAGGATGGCCCTATTTTCGCCGTCGAGGATGACGGTCCGGGGATCGCGCCCGAGCACCTGCCTCGGCTGACCGAGCGCTTCTACCGTGTCGACCGCGCACGCTCGCGCGAATCCGGCGGAACCGGTTTGGGGCTGGCCATCGTCAAGCACGTCCTGAACCGCCATGAGGCACGCCTGACCATCTCAAGCGAGCCAGGGGTCGGATCCATCTTCTCCTGCCGGTTTCCGGCGAACCGAATGATCTGGCGAGACGAGGAGCCGCAATCCAGAAGGACGGGATAATACCGGCCGGTCACCAGCTAGGGCGCGCGGGAATCGGACCGCACCGGAAACCTCGCGCCATGCGAGCCGAACGCAGGCACAAGGACCGGGCTGAATGGGTCCGATCGACGAACGAAGGGTTACGATCTCAAGCGAAGAAGGCACCGCGAATGGGATGCCTCGAAGCGTCGAATTAGCGGGATACCGCGACTGGAACGCGTTCCAGCTCCTCATCCGACGAGGACTCGCCGTCTTCCGAGGAAGACGCTTGACCGTCGAGGGTCGCCTGGAAGGCCTGATTGACGCGATCTCTCAGTTCCTTTCCGGGCTTGAAATGGGGTACGTGCTTGCCAGCCAGCGACACCGAGTCGCCTGTCTTGGGGTTGCGCCCAATGCGCGGCGGGCGGTAGTGCAGCGAAAAGCTTCCGAATCCGCGAATCTCGATTCGCTCACCGGACGCGAGCGCGGTGCTCATACGCTCGAGGATCTTTCTGACGGCCTCTTCGACATCTTTATAAGGAAGATGGTCCTGCTCGGCGGCCAGAATGTCGATCAGCTCCGATTTCGTCATGGTTTCGACTCCTGGGAAAAGCCAGTGGGGCCCATGACGGGCCCCACACTCACAGTGGAACAGCGGAAATCAGTTGCCCCGCTGAGCCTCTTCCATCTGCTCCTTCAGGATGTCACCCAGGGTCGCAGTGCCATTGGAGGCCTCACGCGAGTAGCCCTTCATTGCGGTCTGCTCGTCTTCCATGTCCTTCGCCTTCATCGACAGCGACAGGCTGCGGTTCTTGCGATCGACGCCGAGGAACTTGGCCTCGACCTCTTCACCGATCTTCAGCACCGAACGTGCGTCCTCGATACGATCGCGCGAGATCTCGGAGGCACGCAGGTAACCTTCGACACCGTCGGCCAGGGTGATGGTCGCACCCTTGGCATCGACATCGGCGATCACGCCGGTCACGACGCTACCCTTCTCATGCAACGCCACGAAGCTGGAGAAGGGATCCTTGTCGAGCTGCTTGACGCCGAGCGAGATGCGCTCGCGCTCGGGATCGACCGACAGGACGACGGTCTCGAGCTCATCGCCCTTCTTGTAGCGACGCAGTGCCTGCTCGCCGGCCTCGTCCCAAGAGATATCGGAGAGGTGGACCAGGCCGTCGATGCCGCCGTCCAGACCGATGAAGATACCGAAGTCGGTGATCGACTTGATCTTGCCGGAAACGTGATCGCCCTTCTTGTGGGTCACGGCGAACTCGTCCCAAGGATTCATGGCGCACTGCTTGATGCCGAGCGAGATGCGGCGACGCTCCTCGTCGATATCCAGCACCATGACCTCGACCTCGTCGCCCAGGGCCACGACCTTGCTCGGATGGATGTTCTTGTTGGTCCAGTCCATCTCGGAGACGTGCACCAGACCTTCGACGCCCTCTTCGATCTCGACGAAGCAGCCGTAGTCGGCAATGTTGGTGACCTTACCGAAAACACGGGTGCTTTCGGGATAGCGACGCGAGATGTTGACCCACGGATCCTCGCCCATCTGCTTGAGGCCGAGAGAGACGCGCTGACGCTCGCGATCGAACTTGAGCACCTTGACGCTGATCTCGTCGCCGATCTCGACGACCTCGGACGGATGCTTGACGCGACGCCAGGCCATGTCGGTGATGTGCAGCAGGCCGTCGATACCGCCCAGATCCAGGAAGGCGCCGTAGTCGGTGAGGTTCTTGACCACACCCTTGACTTCCATGCCCTCTTCCAGGTTCTTGAGAAGCTGCTCGCGTTCGGCGCTGTATTCCTCTTCCACCACGGCACGGCGGGAGACGACCACGTTGTTGCGCTTGCGGTCGAGCTTGATGACCTTGAATTCCTGCTCCTTGCCTTCGAGGTAGGTGGTGTCGCGCACCGGACGCACGTCGACCAGGGAGCCTGGCAGGAAGGCACGCACGGTACCCAGGTCGACGGTGAAACCGCCCTTGACCTTGCCGTTGATCATGCCCTTGACGGTATCCGCGTTCTCGAATGCCTTCTCCAGGAAGTCCCACGCGGCGAAACGCTTTGCCTTCTCACGGGACAGGCGGGTGACGCCGAAGCCGTCTTCGACGGCATCCAGTGCGACTTCCACTTCGTCGCCGACGGCAACCTCCAGCTCACCTTCGGGCGACAGGAACTGACTACGAGGAACGATGCCCTCGGACTTGAGCCCGGCATTGATGACGACGTTGTCGGAGGTGATCTCGATCACGGTTCCGACGACGATGGTTCCCGGCTGCAGCTGGGTAGTATTCAGACTCTGTTCAAAAAGTTCGGCAAAGCTTTCGGTCATGAGATCCAGTTATCCTGAGAACGGCGCGCTATCCCGCCCCATCCGGAGCGAGGGGTATTTAAATAAACGAAAAGGCCGGCGCATTCTGCACCGACCCACCAATAAGAGGACGCCCGAGCCCACGGATTGCCGCAGGACAATACGCCCACCCATCAAGGGACCAGTTTCGGGAAGACGCGCCTCACCTCTTCCAGAACCCGATCGAGCACTTCAGCGATAGACATGGCGGTAGAATCGACAAGGATCGCATCATCGGCCGCGCACAAAGGGGCCACCGGACGATTGCGATCACGCGCATCCCGCTCACGAATGTCTCGTACAAGTTGGGGGAGGTTAGCATCCAACCCCTTGCCTTTCAACTGTTTATATCGACGCTCGGCGCGCACCTCGGGGCTGGCGTCGAGGAAGATCTTGAGCGGCGCGGCGGGAAATACGACGGTTCCCATGTCGCGCCCATCCGCAACCAGACCGGGCTCGCGGGCCATGCGGCGCTGCCAGTCGAGCAGCCTGGCACGCACCTCGGGGTGCGCGGCCACCTTGGAGGCGGCCATTCCGGCCTCTTCCGTGCGGATCTCCGCCGAGACATCGTCCTCGCCGAGCAGAACTCGACCGGAAACGAAGCGCACCGGCAAGCTGTCGGCAAGCCCTGCCAAAGCGTCGGCATCCTCCAGCGCAACGCCCTGGCGTCGCGCGGCGACACCCAAGACCCGATAGAGCGCCCCGCTGTCGAGGCTGCACCAGCCCAAACGCTCGGCGAGCAGGTCGGTGAGGGTTCCCTTTCCGGTCCCGGACGGACCGTCGATGGTGATGACGGGAATCACGCTCGAACCTCCCGAATCCCCAGACCGATCCCGGCCGCGAGGCCGGCGAACCCCGGGAATGAGGTCTCGACGTTCAGACAATCCCGGATCTCGACCGGTCCGCTCGCACGCAACCCGGCGATGGCGAAGGCCATGGCGATACGGTGATCGCCATGGGCATCGATGGCTCCACCCTCGGAGGCCAGCGTCGAGCCGAGCGTGCCGCCGACGATACGCATACCGTCCGCACGAGGCTCGGCCTCGATCCCCAGCCGCGCCAAACCATCGGCCATCACCTGAATCCGATCGCTCTCCTTGACGCGAAGCTCCTCGGCACCCGTCAGCAGGGTCTCGCCCTCGGCACAGGCGGCCGCAATGAAGAGCGCGGGAAATTCGTCGATCGCCAAGGGAACCTGATCCTCGGGAATGCGAATGCCCTTGAGCGACGCCGAACGCACCCGGATGTCGGCCACCGGCTCGCCGCCCTCGATACGCCGGTCGATCAGCTCGATATCCGCCCCCATCAATCGCAGGATATTGATCACACCGACACGCGTCGGATTGATCCCCACGGATTCGAGGGTCAGATCCGAATCCGGCGCGATACTGGCGCCAACGAGGAAGAAGGCCGCCGAGGAGATGTCCGCCGGAACCCGCAAGCGACAGCCTTGTAGACGCCCACCGCCCTTGAGACAGACACGGGAGCCATGCGTGCGCACGGAGTAGCCGAAGGCGGTCAGCATGCGCTCGGTGTGGTCGCGGGTTGGAGCCGGCTCGGTGACGCAGGTCTCGCCGTCGGCATAGAGCCCGGCGAGCAACAGACAGGATTTGACCTGAGCGCTGGCAACCGGCATGGCGTACTGCATACTGCTCAGGCTGGAGACGGGCTCGATCCCGAGTGGAGCGGTTCCGGTTTCGGTGGTCTGGATACGGGCGCCCATGGCAGCCAACGGCTCCGTGACCCGGCGCATCGGGCGCTTGGTCAGCGAGGCGTCGCCGATCAGGGTCGTCGCGAAGGACTGACCAGCCAACAGACCGGAGAGCAAGCGCATGGAGGTACCCGAATTGCCCAGGTCCAACGGACCGTCCGGCGCGCTCAGCCCCCGCAAACCCACGCCGCGCACTCGGACCTCGCCGTCGCTTGGCCCTTCGATCTCGACACCCATGCGCCGAAAGGCCGCAAGGGTCGCCAGGGCGTCGGCCCCTTCGAGGAAACCGGTGATGTGCGTCTCGCCCTCGGCGATCGCAGAGAGCATGATGGAACGATGAGAAATGGACTTGTCGCCAGGCACGCGCAGACGTCCCTGCAACGAGCCGCCCGGCGTCACCAGAAATCGAAGATCGGATACTTGAGCCAAGTTCACTCCCACGCGCGGAGTTCGAATTCAGAAAGGTTGGGCATTCTAGTCTTGCCCATCCGAAGGGTAAACCGCCGTGCTTCGCAAACGGTTTGCAGCATCATCCTGTCGTGACGCCCAAAGGTGTCCGCTCAAGATCGGCAACTCCACCGACACCGACACGCCCGCCGGCCAGCTGTCACCCGACCCACCCTAGATTCGGCCGTATCATCGTCACGCGTTGGGTATTAGAATGGTGCCCCCTCTCGCCGCCTCCACGCCACGAAATCGTCCCAGACGTCTCAGCGCGGCATCCTTGCCGGATGCCCAGACCCAATGCCCGTCGAGGCCGAGCGTGGAACCAGCATGCGGCGAACGGACGAACGCCCAACCTCACGCTAGACCCGCCCCAGAGACGAGTCCCCGGAAATACATGAATATCACTGAAAAACAGAAACGCTGGCTCAAGAAGCAGGTCCACCACCTCAAGCCGGTGGTCACCGTCGGCCAGCACGGCATCAGCGAGTCGGTTCTGGCCGAGATCGAGATCGCGCTCGACCACCACGAACTGCTCAAGATCAAGATCAACGCGGGCGATCGCGAGGACCGCGACGCGGCGATCGAGGTCATCCGGGAGCGAACCCAGGCCGATCTCATCTCCCGCATCGGCAACGTGGCGGCCTTCTACCGCCACAACCCGGAGAAGCGCGACCCCATCGAGATACCGAAACTCTGATCTCAGCCGTCCAGGCCCAGTTCGCGCACCAACCGCATCCCCAAGCGTCGGTCGTGACAACGCACGATCGCCGCGCGGTCCGGGGCATGCACATCCAGTTGCAACCGTCCGTCCGCCTCGCGGACACGCGCGATCTGCTCGGCGGACGGCGGCTCCGTGCCGAACAAGGAGATCACCAATCCCCCTGAAACAGGAGGCGGCGGCGCGAACGACTCGCCATCGACGAGCGCGACCCAGGCAGGAATGAACTCCGATCCATAGAGGTCGAAAAATCCATTGGAGCCGCGCAGATGCATCTCGATGGGACGCCCGCCGATCATCTCCAGATTGCATAGCCCGGTGTAGCCAGGCAGGCACCGCCGAATCATATCCACCAGTACCGACTCCTCATCCCCGAGTTCGCCCCCGACATCCCAATAGACCGGGCGCTCGCGATCCTTGAGGCGCGATGCGCGTGTGTGCGCGAACCAGAGCGGCTCGCCATCGCGCACCAGACAATCGCTGCTCAGGTGCTCGCCGATCAGATGCTCGCACCAGAAGCTGCCCGGCTCCATCGGCACCCGGTCGGCGGGAACGGAGCGGGCATTCAGCGCCATCCCAGCCAGGTTGACGACAGGCTTCACAAATACACGCGCGTCGGGCGCAACGCCGCAATCGATCGGATCCACGCCGCAAGGGGCCGCACGCAAGCCGGCAGCCAGCGCGAGACTCAGCTTGTCGTAGACCTGGCGATGATCCGGATTCAGACGCCAGGCCGCTGCATCGTTCACGGCCACAGTGACGCGCGGCTGGGGCTGGAACAGGTTCTCTCTTCCCGACTGCACTCCGACGAAGGGCATTAGATCCTCCTCTCTCAGCTCGAATCCGAAACGGACGCCACCTCACATAGGCTCGACTTGAAGGGCGGAAAGCCGCTGATCGGATCCAGATAGCGATCGTCGATCAATTCGTTGACATTGGCGTGGTTCCATCCATGAGCGCAATGGACCACGCCCGGCTTGACCCGGTCCGTGATTCGCGCAACGAAACGGACCGCCCCACGCGGCGAACGCACGCTCACCCAGGCGCCATCCCGAATCCCGCGCGCACCGGCGTCCTCGGGATGGATCTCGATCAGCGGATCGGGTATGCCAGGGCGCATCCGCTCCAGATATTGATGCTGAGAGTGGGTCGCAAATTTGGTCCGCGCCCCACTGGTCAGCACAAGCGGATAGTCGCACGCAATCTCCGGGGTAGAGACGGGGCTCTCGGCCGGTTCGCGATAAACGGGCAGACCCTCGTGACCGGCGGCGCGCAATTCCTCCGAATCGAATTCCACCTTACCGCTCGCGGTGGGAAAGCCGCGCAACCGATAGAGCCGCTCGGCATCCAGGAAACCATGCTCGACCAGCTCCTCAATGGCGTCGGCGTAGACGGTCACGCCATTCGGGTTCGCGTAGACCTCCTCGCGAATCTCGTCCGGGATGCCCTCGGCCGCCTCGGCCCAGGCCGCCTCCAGATCGCCCTGCCAGAAACGCTCGCCCATCCCGAGCCGCACACCCAGTTCGAGAAAGATCTCCCCATCGGGACGCGCCTCGCCCTTGGGCGGGACGACCGCGCGCCGATAGCGCAGCTCGCCCTGATAGGCGCAGCCCGGATAGGCGATGAGCGCCGGTCGCTCCAGATTGGTCGCCGCCGGCAGGACGATATCCGCCTGCAGGGTCGCCGGGTTGTGAAAGAAATCGGTCGCGACGAAGAAATCGAGCGCGCCCAGCGCCCGCTCCATGCGTTTGGAGTTGGGCCACATGGCGGTATTGATACCCATGGCCACCAGGGCGCGCACTGGCTGCGGCCGTCCGTCCAGAATGCAGTCGGGCAGCAACATACTCTGGCCCGCCGGCCAATAGCGGGTCCAGACCGGATAGACCTCGTCGCCGATACGCGGCGGCAATTCAGTGCGGCAATAGTCGAACAGCTCGATCGGCTTGGGCATCACCTTGTCGTTGAAGAAGCGGTTGCCCCCTTCGCGATCCAGATTGCCGGTCACCGCCGACAGCAGGATGAGCGCGCGGTGGTTCTGAAAGCCGTTGCTGTGCTGCACGGTCGAGGTCGGCGACAGATTGAGCTGAGCCGGACGCGTGGTTGCGAACAGCTCAGCCGCCGCGCGGAGGTCCGCCTCGTCGATCCCGCAGATCCCGGCCACGCGCGCCGGATCGAAGGCTCGGACATAATCGCGAAAGGCTTCCACGCCATTCGCCCATTCATCCAGGAACGCCTGATCCTGCCAGCCGTTGGCGAAAATCAGATGATGGAATCCAAGCGCCAGCGCGCCGTCCGTGCCCGGTCGGATCTGCAGATGGATGTCCGCCCGCTCGGCTAGGGGCGTGCGACGCGGGTCGACTACGATCAGCCGTCGGGTCGGTCCATCCAGCCCCTGAGCAGCGGTTCGAATGTTGGCGAGCGGATGGCTGTCGAAGGGTGGAATGGAGCCGCGTGGGTTGGTCGACCAGACCAAATGGCAGCGCGTCTTGGGCGAGACCACGGTCGAGGTGGTCTTGATCTTGTAGCCGAAGGTGACCTTCTCCGCGACCATGGTGGCCGAGAAGCAGCAGCCGCTCTCGGTCAGATAGTTCGGCGACCCGAAGGCGTGCGCCAGACGCTGGAGCTGGGGCCGCACCTCCTTGGTATAGCCGGCGAAGAAGGCCACCGTCGGCGCACCCTGCTCCGCCCTGATCGCCTGCAGTCGCTCGGCGATGGTGTCGAGCGCCTCGTCCCAGGAGATCCGCTCGAACTCCCCACTCCCCTTCGGTCCCACCCGTCTCAGCGGATGGAGCAGACGCTGCGGATGCTCGCGGCGGTCGATCTGGGCGTAACAACGGGGACAGTCCGGCCCCTTGATTCCAACCGGCTCGCCGGCCGCGTCGAGCTCGACCTCGATCGGACAGTTGGCATCGCACTCATAACAGGTACTGGGTTTCGACGGCATTCAGCCCCCTTTGAAATGACCCGGCAGGTCGCAGCGCAGAAATTCTCCGGAACCTCACATGGAGCGCGATAGAGCCGATCTCAACATAGCCTCCCCCGAGACCGATCAGGTCGAGCACGCCGACACAGCGATCGTCCCTCCCATGGCCGAGACCGAGGCTCCACAGCGAGCGCGACACAGATGCCGCACCGGTCCAATCCATTCGTTACAACCCGAAAACGCGGAGTAGTTCGCAACGAACATTGTGCCAATACTGCGATCATCTAGCCGGAATGCCCCAGCGGGAATGAAGAAGACAAAGACTCAAGAGGATGAGTGGATGACGAAGAAAGAAATACTGACGCAGCTACGCGCGGCCAAGACCGCACACATCCAATGGCGCTCCTATGCACAGGCACTGATCGCGGGGCTACCGGTCGACCAGGATCATGTCCCCGTTGTCCACACCACCTGCAAGTTCGGGAAATGGTATTACGGGCCAGGCCAGGTACTGAGCAACCTGAGCGCCTACGAGGCGATCGATGTCCCGCATGAGACATTGCATCAGATCTACATGAAGATCTTCCAGACCCTCTTCAGCGAAGACGATCGCTCGATGCTCCAGCGACTCTTCGGCTCCAAGGGCCAACTGGACAAGAAGCGCCGGCAGGAAGCCGACATCATGATGCAGAACCTGCTCGCCGTGTCGCGCACACTGCTGGAAGCGATCACGCTTCTGGAACAGGAGGTCATGCAGTTGTCGGACGAAGAACTCGCGGCACTCTACTGAGCCTCACCCATTGTTCTCGCGCACCCAGGTGCGTGAGAATGGCCCCGAGACGTCCCGCCCTCATCGCTCAGGGCGCGCATCAAACGGGGGACGAGGCGAATGCCGAAACCAGATCTGTTCAAGCCAGACTATCGGGGTGGCGGCATCGTCAACCTCATGAGCAGCATCCTCCAGTCGCGCGGCGGGTATTCCGACTACGCGCCTCTGGACCTGCTTCCAGTCGAGGAACTAAGCCAGCCGACCAATCTCGTCCTGCTGGTCATCGATGGACTCGGCGCCGATTGGTTGGCTCGACGCTCACCGAACGGAATCCTGAGCCAGGGGCTTCGCGGCGCCATCACCTCGGTGTTCCCGCCGACCACGGCCGCCGCGATCACGACCTTCCTCACTGGAGAAGCCCCGCTTCAGCACGGCCTGACCGGCTGGTTCACCTATCTGCGCGAACTGGGTAGCGTCATGACCGTTTTGCCCGGAACGCCCCGATATGGCGGCATTTCCTATCGTCAGGCCGGAATCGATCCGATCCAACTGTTCGGCCACACCTCGGTCTTCGACCGCATCCAGGCACGCGGTCTCTGCGTCTCGCCCAATTTCATCGCCCGCTCCGACTTCAATCTGTCGCATGCTGGATCGGCCGAGATCCTCCCCTACCAGGATCTCGGCGACATGTTCCGCCAGACCGCACGGGCACTCAGGCCCCAATCGCGCTGGGGCAAGCGCGCGCAACCGGACTCGACCTATTGCTATCTGTATTGGCCGAAGCTGGACAGCCTGGGTCACGAACGCGGGATGGAAGGCACGGAGACAGCGGACCACCTCGGCCAGATCGAGCGGGCGGTCGAGACATTCCTCGCGGCCATCAAGGGGACGGACACCTTGGTGATGGTGACGGCAGACCACGGTCAGATCGACACCACGCCAGCCGATATCCTAGACCTGGCCGATCATCCCGAGCTGGAGGATGCCTTGCTGCTACCGCTCTGCGGTGAGCCTAGGGCCGCCTTCTGCTATCTGCGCGAGGGTCGCGGCGCAGGCTTCGCGGCCTATTGCCAGGAGCGGCTGGGGGATCGAGTCGACCTCGTGCCCAGCCGAGCGTTGGTAGAAGCGGAGCTGTTCGGGCTGGGATGCGAGCACCCGAGATTCGCGGATCGAATCGGCGATTATTGTCTACTGCCGCGCGGCCAGGGCGTGATCCATCAACACCTGCCGAGCGAGCGGCCATACGCGCAGATCGGCGTCCACGGCGGGCTTTCCAGGGCGGAACTCATGGTCCCGCTCTGCGTCTTCCACGCCTGACACTCACCCTGGACGCGCATCCTCACATAAGCCCGAGCTGCAATCGCGCCTCGTCGCTCATGTTGTTCTGATTCCAAGGCGGATCCCAGACGAGTTCCACCTGGACCTCGCCTACGCCCTCGACCCGAGCGACCGCATCCCTGACCATCAAGGGCATCATGCCAGCCACCGGACAGGCTGGGGCGGTCAGGGTCATGTCGACCTTGACGTCGCCGTCGCCAGCAATATCGATGCGGTAGATCAGCCCGAGATCGTAGATGTTGATCGGGATCTCGGGGTCGTGGACCATCCGCAACGCTGCGATGATGGGCTCCCGCAGCGCCTCGGCATCCATCTGCTCGACAGCGACGTCCCTATCCACGTCCAGGCGCTCTGTCTCGTCAGACGTATCATCATCATGCCGCCCGAAACCGGCGAAACGGGCCAATCTGTTCATGTTCAACCTCTCGACAACGCTAATGGCGTAAACCTAGCGCAAAACTCAACGGATCCGCGCAACCGGATACTCTCGATGCTCATGGATCAATTCATCGGGGCAGATTCGAGTCGCTGACCGACCTGCTCCGACACATAGTCGCGCAAGGCATCCGAGCTCAACCGCTGGACGACCTCATCGGCGAAACCGAGACACAGCATGCGTCTTGCCAAGGATGCGCCGATACCGCGCGAGCGCAGATAGAAGAGCATCTCGGGCTCGATCTGCCCGACCGTCGTCCCGTGGCTGCACTTGACGTCGTCGGCGCTGATTTCGAGCTGCGGCTTGGTATCCACCTCGGAATGCTCGGAGAGCAATAGGTTGCGGTTGGACATGGCCGCATCCGTCTTCTGCGCCTGTGGCGCGACGAAGACGCGTCCATCGAAAACCGCCCGTCCGCGCCCGTAAAGAATGCCCTTGAAGGTCTCGCGGCTGCTGCAGTTGGGCAACGCGTGCAAGACATCCAGGTGATAATCCATCAACTGGCGATCGCCGGCGAGATAGAGCCCCTGGAGGTCGCATTCGGCATGCTCGCCCTGGAAACGGCAGTTCAGATCGGTCCGCGACCAACTGGCGCCTAGCCCGATGTTGACCCCCTGATAGCGGCTGTTGGCTGACTGGGTCAGATAGAGTCCGGTGATATGAAAGGCATTCGGGCTCTCCATCTGGATGCGGTCGTGCTTGAGCAGCGCATCGCGTCCCAATGCCAGTTCGAGAACCGAGTTGGTGCAGTAGATCGACTCACCGAGGCTGACATAACGCTCGATCAGCGTCGCCTGAGCACCATCCTCCAGCACCACCAGATGACGCGGCTGCGCCACGCGCGGCTCGTCGAGGCCAACCGACAGATGGATCAGCTCGATCGGACGCTCCAAGGCCACGCCGCGCGCGACGAAGAGGACGAGCCCGTCATCCAGCCCCGCCGTATTGAGGGCAGCGAACAGCGGCTGAGAATCGGTCGGCGCCACGGCGTTCAGGTGTGCGCGCAGGAGATCGGGCTCGTTGGCGATCAGGTCGCGCAGTCCGGCGACACGCACCCCGGACGGCAGATCCTCGTGCGCCGACAGCTCGGGCAGATAGCGACCGTTGACCAACAGGATGCGATAGGCGTCCAGCCCCGGAATCAAGACCTCCTCCAGGTCGTCCGGCTGCAAGGCGCTCATGTCCTCGCCGGCTCGGACGAAATCCTGTTCCATCAGCCCCTTGAGACTGGTATAGCGCCAGGACTCGGTCTTGGAGTTGGGAACGTCGAGCCCAACCAGCCGCTCGCGGGCGAACGAGCGCTGGGCCTCAAGCCAATCCGGACGCACCTCGACCGAAGGAGCGTCCGGCTCGGCCAACCAACCCGCGAAGCCAGTGAACGCCTCGTCGCTCATGCCGCTTGCCCCTCCGAGTCGATCCAGCCGTAGCCCTTTTCTTCGAGTTCGAGCGCCAGTTCCTTGCCACCGGAACGGATGATCCGTCCCTTGGCCAAGACGTGGACATAATCGGGCTGGATGTAGTCGAGCAGACGCTGATAGTGGGTGACGACGATCATGGACCGCTCGGGGCTGCGCAATGCATTGACCCCATCGGCAACCACGCGCAACGCGTCGATGTCGAGACCCGAGTCGGTCTCGTCGAGAATGGCCAGCCTGGGCTCCAATAGGGCCATCTGGAAGATTTCGTTACGCTTCTTCTCGCCACCCGAGAAACCGGCGTTGACCGCACGTTTCAGCAGGGCGTCGTCCAGATCCAGGATCTTGAGCTTTTCCTTGATGAGACGCAGGAAGGACACCGCGTCCAGCTCGGGCTCGCCGCGCGCCTTGCGGAGGCTGTTGAGCGCCGCCTTGAGGAAATAGGTGTTGTTGACGCCGGGCAGTTCGACCGGATACTGAAAAGCGAGAAAGAGCCCGATCTGGGCGCGTTCCTCCGGCTCCAGCGCCAGGAGATCCTGCCCCAGGAAGGTCGCCGAACCGGCGGTCACCGAATAGCCCTCGCGACCGGACAGCACATGAGACAGCGTGCTCTTGCCCGCGCCGTTCGGCCCCATGATGGCATGCACCTCGCCTGGGGCGACCTCCAGGTCCAGCCCCTTCAGGATTTCTTTGTCACCCACGTTGGCCTTGAGGCCTTTGACAGACAGCATCGTCCACTCCAAATGTGCGTTTAACCGACCGCGCCTTCGAGACTGATGCTCAAAAGCTTCTGGGCCTCGACCGCGAACTCCATCGGCAGCTCGTTGAAGACCTCCTTGCAGAAGCCATTCACGATCATGGAGACGGCGTCTTCCTCGGTGAGGCCGCGCGAGCGGCAATAGAAAAGCTGATCCTCGCTGATCTTCGAGGTGGTCGCCTCGTGCTCCATCTTGGCCGAGGGATGCTTGACCTCGATATAGGGCACCGTGTTGGCGCTGCAACGGTCCCCGATCAGCAGCGAATCGCATTGTGTATGGTTGCGCGCGTTCTCGGCGCGCTGGCTGATGCGCACCAGCCCCCGGTAAGTCTGCTGACCCTCGCCGGCCGAGATCCCCTTGGACACGATGGTCGAGCTGGTGTTCTTGCCGATGTGGATCATCTTGGTCCCGGTATCGGCCTGCTGGCGCCCCTTGGTCACGGCGACCGAATAGAACTCGCCGACCGAATCGTCGCCACGCAACAGACAGCTCGGATACTTCCAGGTGATGGCCGAGCCGGTCTCGACCTGGGTCCAGGAAATCTTGGAGCGCGCGCCACGGCAGTCGCCACGCTTGGTGACGAAGTTGTAGATGCCGCCCTTGCCCTGCGCATCGCCGGGATACCAGTTCTGGACCGTGGAATATTTGATCTCGGCATCGTCCATCGCGATCAGCTCGACCACCGCCGCATGGAGCTGGTTCTCGTCACGCTGCGGTGCGGTGCAACCTTCGAGATAACTGACGTAGCTGCCAGCCTCGGCGACGATCAGGGTGCGCTCGAACTGGCCGGTATTGCGGGCGTTGATGCGGAAATAGGTGCTCAACTCCATAGGACAACGCACACCCTTGGGGATGTAGACGAAGGTCCCGTCGCTGAAGACGGCAGCATTGAGACAGGCGTAATAATTGTCCGTATGGGGCACCACGGATCCCAAATAGGGCTTCACCAGATCCGGGTATTCGTGGACCGCCTCGGAGATGGAGCAAAAGATGACGCCCGCCTCGGACAGGGTCTTGCGAAAGGTGGTCGCGATCGACACGCTGTCGAACACGGCGTCGACCGCAATGCCGGCGAGCGCCTTCTGCTCTTCGATCGGAATGCCGAGTTTCTCGTAGGTTTCGAGCAAGAGCGGATCGACCTCGTCGAGACTCTGGGGCCCGTCCTCGGGACGCTTCGGCGCCGAGAAATAGGAGATCGACTGAAAATCGATCTTCGGATACTGCACCATCGCCCACTCGGGCTCACGCATGGTGAGCCAGTGACGATACGCCTTCAGACGCCACTCGGTCATGAACGCCGGCTCGCCTTTGCGTAACGAAATGGCGCGCACGACATCCTCGTTCAAACCGGGCGGCAAGGTATCTGACTCGATCTCGGTCGAGAACCCGTGTTCGTATTCCGACTTGACGATGTCATCGACGGCTCGGGCTGAGGTCATCGCTCCTGGCTCCATATCTTGACTGTATTGCTAGGTTTTTAATATACGCCCATGAGGATTCGATTCAACTCCCCGCGCTCGCACCCTCCCCCTCGGAATGCGGGTCTAGCCCACATGGGGATTCCCCCCCGAACGGAAAAGATCGATTGCCGACGCAATTGATATCACCGACCGATTATATTCCGACTTCGAACGACTGCTCAAAAGTGGCGCACTCATTGCGTCTGGATCAAGCGCGAAAGGCCCGAACGGAAGGGTGGACTGGAACCCTCTCGGCGCCACGCCCCGAAACGATTTCCGCTCGAAATCGCGACCTGGCGCATCCCCGAGCCCCGGCCAGACCTGTGGTAGAGTGCCCGGTATTTCTCTAGGAGATTCCCTGATGCCATCGTCGACCTATCCGAATCGCGCCCAATCAATGTACACCAAAGTGCTCGGCTTCTCTGCGGCATTGACCCTGATCGCGATCACCGGCTGCCAGAGCCAACCATCCACGCCCACCGTCAAAAACGCAGCTTCCGCCTGCATGGAGCGTTGCGAACTGGCGCAAAGCCAATGCGCCGCGCGCCAAGAACTACGCGAGCAGGAATGCCAAACGCACGTACTGAGCCCAACGGTGACGTCCGACAACGCCTGCCAAGGCACCGCATACGGTCGCTGCCTCGAGCCCGTAGACTGCCTGGGCGCGGACATGGGCATCTGCGAGACACAATACCAAGAGTGCGCGCGTACCTGCGAGTTTGCACCCAAGCCGGAGGACCAGGACTCCACCGAGCCCGCGACCACCGACACGACCGCGACAGCGGATGACGGGGCCGCCAAGAAGTGAGCGCCTCGGCCAACTCGCTGGCATGGATCTATCTCGCGCTCGCTGGTGCCTGCGAATGGGGTTGGCCCGTCGGCCTGAAATATGGACTCTCGCCGACCGGTCTCAGATGGGGCTGGATAGTCTTCGCCATCCTCTGCATGACAGCGAGCGGGGCCTTCCTACTGCTCGCCCAGAAAACCATTCCGATGGGAACCGCCTATGCCGTCTGGACCGGCATCGGCGCTGTGGGGGCTTTTAGCCTTGGCATCTGGCTCTTCGCGGAGCCAGCGACGCTCGCCCGTTTTTTCTTCGTCGGACTCATCATCGCCGGAATCGCCGGACTCAAGCTCACATCCTCGCACTGATCGAAATCGCTCCATTCGGAGAGCGATGGCGATTTAGCGTCTAGATTTACCCGTTAGAAGAGCGCGCCTACCGCGCGGCTATACCGGTAATCTAGGAACGACGCGATGCGCTGGCCCTCGGCAGACGATTCCCCGAAGACGCGCCCGACCTCGTCTCGACGCAGAGCCCTCTGCCAGGCGATGGCGGGATTGGCGCTCGAACCGATTCAAGCCATTGGCGCTCCCTTCATTCACACCAAGGGACGAGTCAGGCTCCGTGTGCTCGGAACGCACGTCACGCTGCGCGAGGCCATCAGACGTCAAGCGGAGCAGGATCTCGGCATCGATCTGGTCTTCATGCCTGGAGGCAACGCCGAGATTTTGTATCAGGCATCGTCCGATCCGGACAGTTTCGATGTCTACGAGCAATGGTCGAACAGTATCAAGATCCTCTGGCGAGCCCAGAGCATCCAGGCGATCGAGACGCGACGCATCGCCCTCTGGGATGCGGCCAGCGACCTCGCCAAGACCGGCAGACTGACGCCCGACGCCCCAATTGGGCGCGGCGACGCGCCCTGCAAGCTGATCAACGTCCAACCGAACGGGGCGCTCGGCCCGGATCCAACAGGGCGAATCAGCTTTCTTCCCTATGTACACAACGTCGATGCCTTCGGCTACGACACGCGCATCGTACCGACCGGCACACCCTACGAAACCGAGAGTTGGGGCTGGATGCTGGATCCTCGGTGGCGCGGGCGCGTCGCCCTCGTCAATGATCCGACGATCGGTCTGTTCGATATGGCGCTTGCCGCCCAGGCTCGCGGCCTGATCGAGTTCGAAGATATCGGCGAGCTCACCAAGGCCGAGATCGATCGGCTGTTCGAGATCCTGATCTCCTTGAAGCTCGCCGGACATTTCAGCGGCTTCTGGAGCGAGGTGCCCGAATCGGTCGAGATGATGCGCAGCGGTCGCGCTGCCATCGCCAGCATGTTCTCGCCTGCCATCACGGACCTCAACGAGTCCGGAATTTCAGCCGTCTATGCCGCGCCCCGAGAAGGCTATCGAGCCTGGCACGGCGTCATGTGTCTGTCATCGCGCTGCCAGGGACGCGCGCTCGACGCCGCCTACGACTACATGAACTGGTGGCTGTCCGGCTGGCCTGGGGCCTTCGTCGCGCGCCAGGGCTATTACATCTCGGTTCCCGAGCCGGCCCGCGCGCAACTCACCCCAAACGAATGGGACTACTGGTACGACGGCAAGCCGGCGGCGACCGATCTCCCTGGCCCGGACGGAGCGATCGCCGTGCGCGCCGGCAGCCTGCGCAATGGCGGGTCCTATTGGCAGCGTTTCAGCAACGTCGCGGTTTGGAACACGGTGATGAACACCTACGAATACAGCCTGCCACGCTGGTACGAGCTACTGCTCGCATGACGACCGAAGCCCGCCACCGCGCCCCCGGCGCGCTCGCCAACCTGCCCATCGGACCACGGATAGGGCTCGGCTTCAGTTTAGTCCTGATCGCATTGATCGCCGTCACACTCATCGACCACATGGGATTGCAGCACTCGAACGAGCAATTCCGGCGCTCAGAATGGCTCACGGCCCAAACCGACACGATTCTCGATATCGAGCTGCGCATGACCGATCTACAGCGACGGGTCCTCGCCTTCACCTATTCGGGTTATTCGGGGATCGTCATCCGGGTACGGGGTTTGGTAACCGAACTGCGCCAACGGATGGAGGAGGTCAACGACAACCTCGACAACCCGGAACAGCGCCAGCTCCTGACGCGCATGCTTGAGCTCTTCGAACTCTATGCACACAATTTCGATCGCGCGGTCGAGGAACGCAAACGGCATGACCGCTGGACCGACGAAGGACTCACCCCGCTAAACGCACGGGCGGTCGTCCTGATCCAAAGACTCCAACAGACACTGAAACGCGAAGATCCCGCGATCGGCGCCACGCTGACCTTCGGGCTGGAGGATCTGCTGCTCGCCCACCAGGATGCGCTCGCCTTCCAGAACACCCCCGACTCGACCTTGATGCAATCGGCGCTCGCCCGACTGAATGCCTTCGAGGCCCATCTGAAGCAGGTGGCACAGAGCGCACAGGATTCGGGGCAAACCCAATCGATCGAGGAACTGAACGCGCTCGCGGAGCAATATCGCACCGCCTTCTTCGGCATGGTGCGATCGACCCGCGCCTACCTCTTCCTCATCTATGTCGTCATGGCCGGAGAGGCCGCCGAGCTCGACCGACTGGCCGACACCCTAAGGGACTGCACGCTGGCCCAGCAATCGGAACTCCGTCGCAAGATGGATCAGGATATCCGCACGGCCCGCAACATCACCCTCAGCCTCTCCGGATTGACCATTCTGCTGACTGCAGCGCTCTCCTGGCGTATCGCCCGAGGGATCACGCGACCGCTGATCCTCATGAGCAATACGCTCACCCAGCTCTCAGAGGGACAGATGGATGCAGAGATTCCCTATGGCGATCGTGCCGATGAGATCGGCGCCATGGCCAAGGCCGCCAACATCTTTCGCGAGGAAGTCGGCAAGAAGCAGCGCGCCGAGGCCGCCAACCGCGCGAAAAGCCTCTTCCTCGCCCATATGTCCCACGAGCTGCGCACGCCTCTGAATGCCATCCTGGGCTTCTCGGAACTCATCGCCCACATGCCGAGCACCCCCAGCGAACAACACGGTTATCTGCGCATCATCAATCACAGCGGCAACCATCTACTCGACATGATCAACGACATACTGGACATGTCCAAGATCGAGGCGGGGCAGTTCGAAGCCCAGATTGCCCAAGTCGATCTCCGGCAATTGCTGGACGACGTAACCTCCATGTTCGCCCTAAAGGCCGAGCAGAAGGGACTCGACTTTCGGATCGAGTGCTCGGCGGAGGTTCCAAGGGCGATCCAGACCGATGCAGGCAAGCTGCGGCAGATTCTGATCAATCTTCTGGGAAACGCCATCAAATTCACCGATCGCGGCCACATTCGGGCAACCATCTCTGTCGAGCACTCGGAATCGGATCCTCCAACGCTTCTCTGCGAGATCAAGGACAGCGGCAGAGGCATCCCTCCCGATCGGCTCGCATCCATTTTCGAGCCCTTCGTGCAGATCGATACCAGCGAGCGAGAGGGAACCGGGCTCGGACTCGCCATCAGCAAGCGATTCGCCACCCTGCTTGGCGGGAGCATCGAGGTCGAAAGCGCAGTCGGCACAGGCTCCCACTTCCATTTACGGTTGCCGCTCGACATCGCCGAGCACGTCCCCGCCTCCCCCTCGACGCAGACCGAATTTCTCCCTATGGCGCAACCCGAGCCCAATCAGCCTGCGTATCGCATCCTCAATGTCGAAGACAACGCCAACAACCGCTTGCTCTTGGAGACGCTTCTGAAGGCAGCAGGCCTCGACCTGAGAACGGCCACCAATGGCGCCGAAGGTGTCGAGGCATTCAGGCAATGGCATCCCGATCTGGTGCTGATGGATATCCGTATGCCGGTCATGGATGGATTGGAGGCAACCCGCCGCATCCGCGCCCTGCCAGGGGGAAAGACATGCAGGATCGTCGCGATCACCGCGAGCTCCCTAAGCGCCGAGCGAGAGCAAATCCTCTCCGCCGACTTCGACGGCTTTATGAGCAAACCCTACCGCAACCGCGACGTCCAATCACTGCTTGAACAGCACCTGGGCTTGAAGTTTCAGGAGCAGGACAACAATTGCGAAACGTTCAACACGGAATCGGGATCGCACCTAACCCTGCCGAAGGACCTACACTCCCTATTGACTGAGCCACTGATTCTCGGTGATGCGAAACGTATCGAGGCCGCTCTCGACAACATCGAACCGAAACACCCAGCCGTTGCCGCCATGCTCCGAGACTGGGCCGCCGACTACCAATATCAAAGGATTCTGAGCTGGCTCGACGATGACAACGATTCTGGAAGAACCCACAACGGCGGCCACCATCCTGATCGTGGATGACGCACCGGAAAACCTCAACCTACTCGGCCGCATCCTCGAAGACGCCGATTACCGGGTTCGCCGCCAGCCGACCGGTCACATGGGGCTCACCTCCGCACTCACTGCCCCCCCCGACCTCATCCTGCTCGACATCCGGCTGCCAGACATTGACGGCTTCGAGCTCTGCGATCGACTCAAGCAGAATTCTGACACCAAGGATATCCCGATCATTTTCATCAGCGCACTGAATGACGCGGGAGACAAGGTCCGGGCCTTCTCGTCCGGTGCCGTGGACTATGTCACCAAACCCTTTCAGGCCGAGGAGGTCCTGGCGCGGGTCGCCATCCATCTACGCCACAACGCCTTTCAGCGGCAGCTCGAAATGCAAAACCGCGAACTCGAACGGCTCGCCACCACCGATCCCCTCACCGGCATCCTGAATCGCCGCAGCTTCACCAGCTACGCGGAGCACTATCGCGCACGCGCCGACCGCTACCATCAGTCTGGTTTCGGCGTAATCCTGCTGGACATCGACAAATTCAAACGGATCAACGATGCATTCGGGCACGACATTGGCGACCGCGTGCTGGTCGAGATGACCGAGCGCATCCGCTGCGGGCTCCGCGAGGTCGACCTCTTCGCCCGCTGGGGTGGAGAGGAATTCATCATTCTATCGCCCGAGACCCCCCAAGAAGGCGTCATCCATTTGGCCGAGCGTTTGCGTCAAGCGATCGCAGGAGATGAGATCGCCCCGGCCGGTCAGGTCACCGCAAGTTTCGGGGTGGCCATCAGTCGCAGGGGAGAAAAGCTGGATGACCTGATCCGACGCGCGGACTTCGCCTTGCTCGACGCCAAGACAGCCGGACGCAACCGGGTTCAGTACGTGGAATAGCGCAAGGCGCCCACAAGGCAGACGCCAACCAACCAGGCTCGATCAATCCAGGTCTTCGGTATCCTTCGCTTTGTGCCTAGGCAAAACGCTTCTGGCCGGCTCGGCATCAAGCGTCTTGAGTACGCGATCTTCCGCAGCGAGGCGTTTGGAGTTGATGACCTTTTCCTGACGGGTCCGCACCGCATAGCCGAGCGCGGCGCCACCCGCCGCCGTTAGGGTCACCAGACCAAGCGTCATGAATTGAGCCAGCATCATGGCCACCCCGACGCCAACGGCACCGCCCACCACGACCCCGGTCTTGAGACTCATGCCCACCGAGCTGCGCTTGCGGGCCTTCGAGGCCGCCCGCTCACTGGTCAGGCTCGCCTTCGCCCGCTGCTGCTCGGCCTTGACCCGAATCTTTTCGCGTTCCTTGGAGAAGCGCTCGCTCGCACGTGACACCGCCCGGTGACGATCGGCGTAAACGATGGTATTGAACCAAAGCGCCACCACGAACCCGATCGCCGCCGCGATCAGAGCGAACAATGGCCACGTCGTCATCCAGTCCGTATTGAGGGCGGTGTAGACGAGCAGCACGGTCAGGCCCTGCAACAGAAATATCCCGATGAGAAAACGAATCAGACTACCGATACCGAATGGAATGATGTTCATGACAAGGTTGGACCGCCTCCTCAGGCCTTGTGTCGCTCGATCGAATGGAAGAGGGTGCAGGCGACGCGTCCGGCCCGAAGCGGATCCGGCGCGCCAGCGAAATGACCCAGCATGATAATCCAACGCTCCCCGGGCGTCGGCTTCTCGTCATCCTTGGCATCCGACTTGATCGGCAGACGCAGCAGACGCTCCCGAATCAAGGCCAGACTCTTGGCGTTGCCACTGAATTCAATCGGAATGGGACGATCGTAGGCGTCCACGACGGCGTAGAGATACTCGGGCCCGACTCCCGAGAGATCGGCGACCAACCTCGGGGCGCGGGGAGACGAGGGAAGTAGGCCCGGCTCCAGCGTGGCGACCAGGAAGGGCCCACTCTCCGTATCGAGACGCGCGGCCAAGGTCTTCTGACCATCTCGGCGCAATTCGCGGCGCAGTTGGCCACGCATAAAATCGGACAGCTCGGGGGAAATCAGATCGCTCAGGGCCGGACCGTCGAGCCTCGGGTCGACGGGAACCAGGAAGGCATGGGCCTCGGCACTGGGGGCACCGAGTTCCTCCGGAGTCGTCGCCACATAGGTCTCGATCAGCCGAAAGAGTTCGCGATAACGGGCGGCATCCACGCCAGTCAAGCGCGAGAACCCCTTCCCGACGAGCACGAAGGTATAGATGCCGTATCCAGGCACGGCCTCCTCGAACAGCCGATTGAGCGCGACGGAGGCATCCAATCTTCGTCCTTCACCGGTGGAGGGAAAATAGAACATGCCATAGGCCGGCAACCCGCCCCCATCCAGTCCCTCTTCCGCCTCGACCAGATTCACCTGACGCTCGAGTCCGGTGTCCAATGCACGCTCGACCTGGCGCCTGGCCGGCAGCCCCAGTACGGAAACGGCGCGCCGAGCAATCGCATCCCGGCTGTCCGTCCCACCTTGAGCGGCCATCTCCTCCAGGATCTCGGCGTCCTTTCCGCAGTCCCCGAGCAACAACGCCTCGGTCGCCGAGGCAGGGTCGACCCCGGAGAAATAGAGATCGGCCACGAGCGAACGCAGGAAATTCCGTTCACCCTCCCGTTTGGCACAAACCCCAGCGACCTCCTTGCGCAAGGCGACGGGATCCAGGCTGTAGACGAATGAGTCGGGAAGCGACATTCCCGCAACCGAACGACCGATTTCCAAGCGAGATTCGGAGCCATCCGGCGTTCGGCGCCAATCGGGTTCGGGAGGCGCCTGCACCGAGCCGTCGGCACTATCGCCACGGCCTGCGTCCGCAGCCGGTTGCAGCCCACTACAGCCGAACAGCAATGGCAACAGACAGATGAGAGACAACCACAGCCGCCCCGAGCGGGCAACGGCCGAGCATGATCCAAATGCAGCTTGGGGCACGAAACGCACAGTCATCGGCAGAGGACACATCAAGATCAACGCATGTCGGTGACAAAGCTTCATGATAGCGGATTGCGGACGGGGAAGACGCCTGAAAGACCCGCCCACTCGGCGCGATCGCGTCATCCATTGCCAACTTGTCATGATACATGCCGGAGGCGGCTCGGCTAGAATCGCCCCATGACCACACCCAATCCGACCCCTTATGCCGACCTCACACCGGACCGCGTCCTCGACGCAGTCGAGAGCCTCGGCCTCATAACCGACGGACGCCAACTGGCCCTGAACAGTTACGAAAACCGGGTCTATCAGATCGGCATCGAGGACGGCGCCCCGCTCATCGCCAAATTCTACCGCCCGAACCGCTGGAGCGACGCGGCCATCCTCGAAGAACATGCCTTCACCGCGACCCTGGCCGAGCACGAGATCCCCGCCGTTGCGCCATCCGTCATCGACGGTCGAACGCTGCACCAATTCGGCGGCTACCGCTTCTCGCTGACCGAGCGTCGAGGCGGCCGCCACCCCGAGCTGGAAGATCCCCAGGTCCTAGAATGGATCGGGCGCCTCATCGGCCGCATCCATGCCGTTGGAGCCGTCAGTCCATTCACCCATCGACCGACCCTCGACATCGCGCGCTTCGGCACCGAGCCGCGCGATTTCCTGCTCGAACACGACTGGATTCCGGCCGACCTACTACCAGCTTACAGCAGCGTGGTCGATCAGGCATTGGAAGGCGTCGCCCACTGCTACGAACGCGCCGGATCGCCCGCGCTCATCCGTCTGCATGGCGACTGTCACCTCGGAAATCTGCTCTGGACCGATGCCGGCCCCCATTTCGTCGATTTCGACGACGCCCGCATGGGACCGGCCGTTCAGGATCTCTGGATGCTCCTCTCCGGAGATCGCCAGGAAATGAGCCGCCAACTCGCCGACGTCCTGGCCGGATACGAAGACTTCTGCGAGTTCGACCACCGCGAACTCCACCTGATCGAGGCGCTACGAACGCTGCGACTCATCCACCACTCCGCCTGGCTGGCCCGCCGTTGGCAAGATCCGGCATTCCCCGCCGCCTTCACCTGGTTCGGCACCCAGCACTACTGGCAGGACCAGGTCCTGCAGCTCCGGGAACAGATCGCGGCCATGCAAGAAGGGCCGCTCTGGTCCGCCTGATCCACAGGAGAGACGCCGATGCCAACCGACTGCCCCTGCGACTCGGGGCGCCCTTACGCCGCCTGCTGCCGACCCTATATCGCCGGAGAAGCGCAGGCGCCGACCGCCGAGACCCTGATGCGCTCACGCTACAGCGCCTTTACGCGTAACGCGACCGACTATCTGCGTCATAGCTGGCATCCGGATACCTGCCCGAGCGATCTGACGCCGGATCCGTCCGCAACATGGATCGGACTCAAGATCCTCGCGACCGAGGCCGGCGGACCGGACGACGAGACGGCAACGGTCGAGTTCGTCGCCCGCTACAAGATCGGCGGTCGCGCCTACCGCCTGCATGAGCGCAGCCGTTTCGTCCGATACCAGGGACGCTGGGTCTATCTCGACGGGGAGTTCAACCCGTCATCGCGCTAATCGCCAAACGCGCACCAGCCTTACCCGCACCACATCGACACTGAAACAGCCCGGTGACGCGACGCGACGAAAGCGGTTAAAGTTGCGGGCTTGGTCGAGTTCGCTCTATCCGGTCGCCACGCGAGAGGTAACGAGAATGCGAGATGACTACGGACGTCCTTTGCACGAGGAAATCACGGTGACGGGGTCTGCCCTTCTGGACAAGGTCAAAGAATTGATCCAGCAGGGAAACGTCCGACGCCTCATCATCCACCGCCCGAGCGGTAAAGTGCTGGTCGACATCCCACTGACCGCAGGCGTGGGGATCGCCGGGGTGCTGACCCTATTGACGCCTATGCTCGCCGCGATCGGCGCCATGGCCGCCTTGTTCGCCCAATTCCGGGTACAGATCGAGCGCGATCCAGGATCTGTTTACGAGCACCGCGACGACGCCAAGCGCCGCTAGGGGTCGTTAAACCTGCCCCCATCAACCATCGAGTTAGAAACGAGAATCCAAGATGCAGCAAATCAAGAAAACCGCCGAGTACACCCTGTTCCAAAAGAAATCCGGCCGTTATGCGGTCAAGGGCAAGGACAAAAAATGGATCGGCGGTGAGGCGAAGCAGCAGATCCTGGTCGACGAGAAGCTGATCACCCTGCCCGAGCCCAAGGCCGCTCCCGAACCGGAAGCCGAGGCAAACGAGGCCGAATAAGCCACCTCACTTCCCGCTTTACCCCGATTGCATGGGGGTTGATGGGGTGTGCGCCGATCCGACCCGCGCGCAATGCAAATGTCGGTCGTGCCGCCTCGCCTCCATCACCCCTCGCCCATCAGACCGCCTTTGCTCCCCCACCCCCGCGCGCGGTCGATAGACGATGCCTCACTCGCTGGACCCAGAAGGTCTCTGGCAAGAGCCAGAAATAGACGAGCACCAGGATCAGGAACTGATACCAGAGGCTACCAAGCCAAGGCGGCGTCGCCCCCGTCTCCAGCCAACTCTCGGCCAGACGCTGTAGATTGAAGAAGCAGAAGTACGCCAGAAAGGCCAGCATGAGCCGTCCTGAAGTGCGCTGGCGCGGCGAGATATCCACCAGTGGAATCGCCATGACGACCAGCGTGAAGATGGCCAGCGGTGAGGCGATGCGATGCTCCAACTCGACCCGATCCCCCAACTCGGACGAGCCGATCAACTCCTGAGTTGACATGGTCGATCGCTTCGAGATCGGCCGACGCTGCGTATCCGCGCCCGGAACCCGAACGAGATAGTCATCGAAATCGGCGACGAGGAACGCACCCGAACCGGGATTTCCGTCGAAGCGATGACCATGGGTCAAGGAGACCAGATGGTCTCCAGTCGCCTCGTCGATGCGATGCAGACCTCCGTCGCTGACGACCAACCGCGACCGATCGCCTCGGCGATCCAGAATGAAAACGTCGCTGAGAGATTTGCGCCGGTCGATTTCGCCGATGTAGACCACCACCTGCCCCGCTTCCTCGACATAGAAGCGTCCGGCCTGCAGTCCGGCGATCTGAGCCGCCTGCTCCTTCTGCTGAAGCCGTATCTGATGGATACCGTTGGAGGCCCAGGGCTGCAGGACCAGCGAAAACCACGCGGTCAGCGCGGCGACAGGGAGCGCAAGGATCAGGAGTGTCCGGTAGAGGCGTGGCGGACCGGCACCGCCCGCGTTCATCGCAATCAGCTCGCTATCGCGCGAAAGACGATTGAGCGTGACCAGAATGGCGAGGAAGAAGGCGGGAGGCAGAAGGCTTGGGATATCGCGGACGAGTTCAAAACGCAGGTAGCGGAAGACCATGTCCACGCCCAACCCTCCCACGTTCACCTGCTCCAGGGTACGCAGGAACAACATGCTGGCGACGATGAGCACCAGCACCAGGACGATAGAGAGAAAGACCTTCGCCACCTCGCGAAGGACATAGCGATCAAGAATTCCGAGCATGTTCCGCACCACCTGCCATCAATAGCCAATTGTGTCATGCGGAAGAGGCGACTGGCCATTGCCATTGGCGAGGTGCGCACAGTGGCCGACCACCGTCATGCCATGGCCATCAAACGCTCATCCCAAGATCATCGAGCAGGCACATACTTAGCGTTCGAACCTACAAGCAAAGGTCCGAACAGCATGGAAAAATTCGCCGATGTGCTCGATATGGCCCAAGCCCACACGGAGCGCGAGATCGAACTGAGGGTCAGCGCCATCCAACGTCACGCCAACAGCGGATTCGGCCGCGAATCCTGCATCCTGTGCGGAGAACCGATCCCCGAAAGCCGCCGTCGGCACGTTCCCAACGCCCAACGCTGCGCCTCCTGCCAAGAAGCGCTCGAACGCGACCAGACCCCAATCAGACGATCTGCCGCCTGACGCGCTACGCTCCGAGCGAGCGAGGCAGCGAAGTCAGGCTTCGCTGCCGCCCCGAGCCTATTGGGCAGCCTCCAGCGCCTTGGACGCCACCTCGTAGACATCCTTCGAGAGTTCCTCGGTGTCCAGAATACGATGCAGTTCGGCGCACATGAGCGACTGACGCACCCGATCGAACCTCCGCCAGCGGATCATGGATTTGAGCAGACGCGACGCGATCTGCGGATTGAGCGGATCCAACTCCAGGACGCGATCGGCCAAAAAGCGGTAGCCGCCGCCGTCCGGTGCATGGAATCTCACCTGATTGGCATTGCAGAAGACGCCGATCAGACTGCGCACCCGATTGGGGTTGCGCAACGAAAAGTCCGGGTGCTCCATGAGATGCAGGACCTGATTCAGCGCATCCTCGCGCGAACAACTGGCCTGAACGGCGAACCATTTGTCGATGACCAAAGACTCCTTGGACCAACGTCGATAGAAGGCCTCCAGCGCCGCCTTGCCCTCCGTGCCGCCGTGGTTGGCCAACAGACTCAACGCCGCCATGACATCGGTCATGTTGTCACCATTGGCGAACTGATCTTGGCACAGCCCCAAGATCTCGGCATCCGGGGCCTGCATCAGATAGTGCAGCGCCAGGTTACGGATCGCGCGCCGCCCCACCGCTTGCGGTGTGAAGGCATAGGGGGATCCATCGCCGGCGTTGGCGCGATAGACGCCGAGCAGATCCGCCCTGAGACACTCGCCGATACGTCGCTCCAACACCGCGTGCGCACGGTGGATACCGTCGACATCGACCACATCCATCTGATCGGCCAGATAGCCCTCGGTCGGCAAGGTCAACACCTCGGCGAGCAATGCCTGATCGCCAGCGGTATCCAGCAAGGCACTCCGAAAGGCGTCGCAGAAACGATCCGGAACGACATGATCGGGATCCCGGACCAGCGTCAGCAGCAAGCGCTGCATCAGGGTCTGCGCCGCATCCCAGCGGTTGAAGCCATCGCTATCGTGCGCCATCAGGAACATCAAATCCTCATCGCTCTGCTCGAAGCGCAGCTTCACCGGGGCGGGAAAGGCGCGCAGCAACGAGGGAACCGGCTTGGCCGAGAGACCGACGAACCGAAAGCGCTCCTCCTCCTTACGCAGTTCCAGCACGCGCGTTCCGGCGCGCGGGACCTCGGATTCGCCCTCCAGGCGCAGCGGCAGATCCTCGCCATCGGCCCCCAGCAAACCGATGGCAAGCGGGACGTGAAAGGGCGACTTCTCGGGCTGACCCGGCGTCGGCGGGGTGAACTGACGCACGCTCAGGGTATAGACGCCCGTCTCGGCGTCGAATTCACCCTCGGCCGTGAGTTCGGGCGTCCCCGCCTGCTCATACCAGCGTCGGAACTGAGTCAGATCGCATCCGCTCGCATCCTCCATGCAGCGCACGAAATCCTCCGTCGTGACGGCCTGGCCGTCGTGACGCTCGAAATAGAGATCGGTCGCCCGACGGAAGGCCTCTGGGCCGAGCAGATTGGCCTGCATCCGCACCACTTCGGCGCCCTTCTGGTAGACGGTCGCGGTATAGAAGTTGTTGATCTCGATATAGGAATCTGGACGCACCGGATGCGCCATAGGCCCCGCGTCCTCGGAGAACTGATGCGCACGCAGCAGACGCACGTCGCTGATACGCTTGACGCCGCGCGAACCGACATCGGCCGAGAACTCCTGATCGCGATAGACGGTGAAGCCCTCCTTGAGACTGAGCTGAAACCAGTCGCGACAGGTGATGCGGTTGCCGGTCCAGTTGTGGAAATACTCGTGGGCGATGACGCTCTCGATGCCGTCGAAATCCACATCGGTCGCCGTGTCCGGGCGGGCCAGCACGAACTTGTCGTTGAAGACGTTGAGCCCCTTGTTCTCCATCGCACCCATGTTGAAGTGACTGACGGCGACGATCATGAAGATGTCCAGATCGTACTCGCGCCCGAAGCGCTCCTCGTCCCAGCGCATCGCCTTTTTGAGCGAGCGCATGGCGTGGTCGCACTTATCGACATTTTGGGGCTCGACGAAGATCTTGAGCATCACCTCGCGCCCCGAGGCCGTGGTGAAACGATCTTCGATCGCGCTCAGGTCGCCCGCAATAAGGGCGAACAGATAGCTCGGCTTGGGAAAGGGATCCTCCCAGCGCACCAGATGACGCCCCCCGTCGAGATCCCGCGCCTCGATCGGATTGCCGTTGGACAGCAGCACCGGGAAACGCGCCTTGTCGGCCACCAGCGTGGTCGTAAAGCGCGCCATCACATCGGGACGGTCGAGGAAATAGGTGATGCGCCGAAACCCCTCCGCCTCGCACTGGGTGCAGAGCATGTCGCCGGACTGATAGAGCCCTTCGAGCGCCGTATTGAGGCTTGGATGGATACGCACCCGGGTCAGCAGGCTGAAGCGGTCCGGAATCCGATGCAGGGTCAGCGAGTCCTGATCCACCCCGAACTCCGAGCCGGTCAGCGGATGTCCGTCGATTTCAATCGCCTCCAGATCCAGCTGCTCGCCGTGCAAGACCAGCGAGCCATCGCCGCGCGTCGCGGCCGGATTGCGGCGTAACTGCAGAATGGACTCGACCAAGGTCCGGTCGGGGTCCAGCTCGAAATGCAGATCGACCCGATCGATCAGAAACTCAGGTGGCTGATAGTCCTTGAGACGGACGGCATGCGGCGTGTCACGGTACATGGGAATCCTGCATTCGCAATCGAGTGAGAATTAGGCACCCGGCCCCGATCAGACGTTGGTCTTTCGGTCACGAGCCCCACTTTTCAAGGCAGCTTGACGTCACGACCCCGGCCGGCGAAGCTCGCGCACCGGATCAACGGTAACAGGATCGAAAGACAGCATGCATCAGGTGACCATCTATACGACCCAAATCTGCCCCTACTGTACGCGCGCCCGCAACCTACTGAAACGCAGGGAAGTCGAGTTCGATGAGATCACAGTCGATCAGGACCCGGCCCAGATGGCCATTATGGTCGAGCGCAGCAATCGGCACACCGTACCCCAGATTTTCATCGGCGACCATCACGTCGGCGGTTACGACGACCTGGCGCTGCTGGATGCATGCGGCGAGTTGGATGAGCTGCTGGATCGATGAAGGACGCGACCAGTACCCAGGAATTGCGGCTCGACAAATGGCTGTGGGCCGCGCGTTTCTTCAAGACGCGCCAACTCGCGATCGAGGCGATCAACGGCGGCAAGGTCCATCTCGACGGACAGCGCGTCAAGCCGAGCCGCTCGGTGCGCCCTGGCAATCAGGTCGAGATTCATAAGGGCGGCCTCTCCTGGACGGTCGAGGTCCTGGCCATCGACAAACAGCGCCGCTCGGCGAGCGAGGCGTCAAAACTCTATGTCGAGGACGAAAAAAGCCGAGTGAAGCGCGAGGAGCTGATCCGCGAACGTCGCGACCTCGCCCTCGGTCAACAGGATTCGGGCGGACGCCCCTCGAAGCGCGACCGGCGCATGATCCAGCGCTTCACCGGCCGGGGAGAGTCCGACGCCTGAGGCATCGGATGATGCCGATGGGATGACCGAAGCACGTCGATCCCGGCCATAGCCCTATCTGATCACGCCAGACCGAGCCCTGATACAGCGAGGATCCGATGGACGACGACGCCTTTCGCGACACCTATCGTGCCCTCGATCAGCGCGTCTGCGCCTTCGAGAAAAGCCTGCTGACACGCCAAGCCTCCTGCTCGCTGGCCGAGCGCTTCTGTATCGCGGAGCGCGAGGGTGTTCAATGCGGTTCAGAGACAGCCCAAGGCGTCTGTCGCGACCTCTTGGAAAGACTGCACCAGGAGGCGCGCTTTCTGACCCGCTCGACCGCACCGGCCGGATCGCGACCGCACCGGCTGGCGCTTCGGGTCCAGGTCGGAGGGCTGCGCGGCATCGCATCGGTTCTGAATGCGGACGCCCCCGAAGACGCCCTACCGGAACCGCCGTTCATCGAGGACGTGAAGGCCACGCTCGATGCCGCGCGCGCTCGGTTCGGCGGACTGGATCGCCTCCCCTTCTCCATGATCATGCGTCAGATCGCCGCCTACCGCGATCGGGTGCGCCCAAGACGCCCACCTTCTCCAGGAGACAGCACCGCATGACGCCCGACACCGACACACGCACCGCCCTGGTCACAGGGGCCAACTCCGGTCTGGGCAAGGCCATCGCACACGCACTGGCCAGCCGAGGACTGCGAGTAGGGATGGTCGCGCGCGACCGGATCCGGGGCGAGGCGGCACTCGACGAACTCCGGGCCCAGACCGGAAACGCCGACCTGCATCTCTTTCTCGCCGACCTCAGCGATCAGACCCAGATCCGCGCTCTGGCCGCCCAGGTGCTGGAGCGGTTCGACCGGCTCCATGTGCTGGTGAACAACGCAGGCACGGCATTTCCTGAACGGCGGCTGAGCCCGGACGGCATCGAATGCGCCCTGGCGGTCAATCATCTGGCGCCCTTCCTGCTCACCCAACTGCTGCTGGAGCGGCTGAAGGACAGCGCACCGGCACGCATCGTCAATGTCGGCACCCGCATCGATACCGCCATGGACTTCTCGGACCTCAACTGGGAACGGCGCCCCTATCGACTCATGCGCGCCTACGGACAATCCAAACTCGGAAACCTGCATTTCACCTTCGAACTGGCACGCCGACTGAGCGGAAGCGGGGTTACGGTCAACTGCGTCTTCCCGGGCGTCTTCCGCTCCAACCTCGGCGGAACGGACGGTGCCCAGGGCCGCTTCTGGAAACTTGTCGACAGACTCATCGGCTGGGCACTGCACTCACCGGACGCAGCCGCGCGTCCGCTGATCGAATTGGCGCTCTCGCCCGAATGGGACGCCGTCAGCGGAGCCTATCTCGCCAAGGGCCGGCGCCTGCGTCCACCCGCTCAGACGCTCGACCCGAACGCGAATCGGCAGCTCTGGACACGGAGTGAACAGCTCACCGGGCTCGCAGCCTTCCATCCCGGCGCCTGATGGCTGGATGTCGCCAAAAACAGCGTCGATCCTGCCCTTCAGCGCGAGCGAATTGGTGACCGTCACCGACTTCCACCACTTCGCCCGTATCGCCCAGTCCTATTGGGGTGGTCGGATCTATCCCAATTACCTGTTTCCCTCGCTGGCTCCTGATTTCCCGCTCCTGTCCGAAGTGGACGGAATCGGCTTGCGTTTACAGGTGGGCAACGACTACATGATCGCGCTCAATCGTCGCGAGCAGTTTCGGCCCGCACGCGCGGTCTTGGCGCGCGGAGCGGTGCCGGACGAGGTGATGAAGCGGATCGGAGCGCTCTTCGCCGAGGGCGAACTGGGATTCCATCCGGTCCAGGCCCAGGCGCTCGCCCTGAGTGCCTGCTCGGCGTATCGGCAGCAGGGCCGGTCGGAGTCGGCGGAGCACCGCGACGCGGCGGTTCGCTAGTACCTGGCGGCCAATCGCCGACTAACTGAGGTGGGCAAAGCGCCGCTGTAGTAAGGACAAGCGTCCCGATGTTCGTAGACACGAATTTCTCAGCGTTCCGGGCGTTCGGAGTACGGGGTAATTCGCGCCGATATCAAACGACCTGTTTCAGAAACGTTTGCGCTGCCCACGATATTCGACTCGAAGCCCTTCTTTGCGCCCCCTATTACCCTTTTACCGTTTATTTCATTGGAGATTATCATTGACTAGCCGATATAATCGGCTGGAATACGGCGAGTGTCGCTTGATGTCGGACTGAGTGGGCTCGCCGGACGTTGCCGCAAGCGGGATCCGCGAACAGCCTTGTCCCAAACGCCCTGGCAACACCGACCACCTGCTGATCCTCTCTGGAGCCACGGCGCCCACAATGACCACTCAAGCAGATACGTCTCTCTTTTGCATGATCAATTCTGCAGACCCTGAACGGAACGGTGGGCATCAGGAAGTCGCCTTCGTCGAAAGCAATATCGCCGATGATCAAACCCTGCTCGACGGGTTTGATGTCATTTAGCCGTGCATCGTTAACGATGAACCCGACGACGGGTAGTACGCAGGGCGATCGCATCAAAATATTACCGAATACTGTTGGACTGAATAGCCGGATTCCCCCAGACTCGCGCGCCCGTTTTTGCTGCCCTTGCGAGCGTCTGTCATGCCGGAAATGCCCTCGGATCGATCCTTGTTGACCCATTTCTCGACGCTGGAGGATCCGCGCTGTGCGATCAAGCAACGCCATCGGCTCAACGACATGATCGCGATCGCCATCACCGGTGTGCTCTGCGGGGCCGATGGCTGGGTGCAAATCGCCGAATTCGGACGTGCCAAGCAGGCATGGCTGGAACGGTTCCTGGAACTGCCCAACGCAATCCCCGCGCACGATACCTTCGGGCGGGTGTTCAGTCTGATCGATCCGCAGGTGTTCGAGACCTGCTTTCGCGACTGGGTGGAGACGCTGCGTGAGATCCTTCCGGGCGAAGTGATCGCCATTGATGGCAAGACCTTGCGCCGCTCGCACGACCGGGCCAAGGGCCTGGGAGCGCTGCATCTGGTCAGTGCCTGGGCGGCCGACAATCACCTGGTGCTCGGACAGCTTGCCACCGAGGCCAAGTCCAATGAGATCACGGCCATCCCCAAGCTGTTGGATCTGTTGCTGATTCAGGGCTGTATCGTGACCATCGACGCCATGGGCTGCCAAACCAAGATTGCTGCCCAGATCATCGATCAAGGGGCCGATTACGTCCTCGCGCTCAAGGGTAACCAGGGCACCTTGGCCACCGAGGTCGAGGAAGCCTTCATCAACGCCGATGCCCGAGACTACGCCGACGTCGACTCCCAGTTCCTGGAAACCGTTGAGCAGGGGCATGGGCGGCGCGAGAAGCGCCGCTATCGGACCCTCGGCGACCTCTCCGGCGTGTCGCGCTGTGCTGGATGGACGGCGTTGAACATGATCGGCATGGTCGAGTCCGAGCGCGAGATCCATGGGGTGACCTCGCGCGAGACGCGCTATTACATCGCCAGCACCGGCACCGACGCGTCGGTCTTCGCCCGTGCCGTGCGCGGTCACTGGGGTGTGGAAAACCAACTGCATTGGAGTCTCGATGTCGCCTTCAATGAGGACGCCTCGCGCGTGCGTGATCCCGATGCCCGCGAGAATCTGGCCGTGATGCGGCGCGTGGCCTTGACCCGTCTCAAGCACGACGACACCAAGCTCGGCATCCAGAGCAAGCGCCTGAAAGCCGCGTGGAACGAGGCCTATCTGGAGAAATTGCTCTTCGAGGCGCCAAAATCCACTGCACAATCATCAACGTCCAAATCCTCGAATATTAGGAAAACGTGATGCGATTGCCCTGGGGTAGTACGTCTTCGATCACATATGCGGGCACGACTCTTTCTCTTTCCCCCGACGGAATAATCCCATGGGGCGACACGAAAGGAGGGATATGACCACGCGCTATCACTTTATTTCTGGCCTCCCGCGATCGGGCAGTACCCTGCTCGCCGCGATTCTGCGTCAAAACCCTCACTTCCATGCCGGGATGACCAGTCCGGTCGGTGCATTGTTCAACGGTATGCTCAATCAGGTCAGCGCCGGCAGCGAATGGGGACCGGTTGTCACGACGGAGCAACGCCGACGTCTTCTGCGCGGTATCGTCGACAGCTACTACGCCGACCAGCACGACAAAACGGTGATCTTCGATACCAACCGTCTCTGGTGCGGCAAGCTGCCGGCCCTACTTGATTTGTTTCCCAAGACCAAGGTCATCGCTTGCGTGCGTAACGTCGCCTGGATCATGGATAGCCTGGAGCGGCTCTACCGCGCCAACCCCTACGAAAATACCCGGCTGTTCAACGACGAGAGCGAGCGCAATACCGTTTACAGCCGGGTCGACACCTTGGCTCAACGCAATCGTTTGGTCGGCTTCGCTTGGTCGGCTCTTAAGGAGGCATTCTATGGTGAGCAGGCGGCCTCTCTTCTGGTCGTCGAATATGAAATGCTGGCGCAAGCGCCTCACAAGGTCGTCCCCCTGATCTACCGCTTCCTCGATCAGCCTTCCTATGATCACGATTACTCGAACGTCGAATACGACGCGCCAGAGTTCGACAACGCGCTCGGCGTTGGCGGCTTGCACCGGGTGCGCTCAGAGGTGCGCCTGACCCCGCGATCGAGCGTTTTGCCGCCGGATCTATTCGAGCGCTACTCCAATCTTGCGTTTTGGCAAGACGATCAGAACAGCCGCGCGCACCGCATCGTGGCGCAACCGTCCGCCGTTCGGAATTTTGCCGGCTTACCTGAACCCACCTCAAGTATCCAGTCCGCCACGCCGCAATGAGCGAGTCGGCCTTCCTGCTTCGGAGCATGATCCATGACCATCGCCGCCATCCAATCCATTTCCAGTTCCTTGAGCATTGCGAGCGCCCCAACGAATGATTCCGCCCTGATGGCAGCGCCCAAGACGCTCATCGTGGTCGACAGTCGCGTGCCGGACTTCCAGGCAGTCATCGCAGCGCTCGATCCGGACGCCGAGGTGCTGATTCTGGATCCCGGTCTCGATGGGGTCTCCCAGATCGCTCAGATGCTTGAGGGGCGGTCCGATCTGGATGCCCTGCACATCGTGTCCCACGGCGATGCCGGGGTTTTACTGCTCGGCAACGGTGCCCTGCATGGCGGCAATCTCGATGACTATGCCGAATCGCTCGCCGCCATCGGTTCCGCCCTGAGCGCGGACGGCGATATTTTGCTCTATGGCTGCGACGTTGGTGCCGGTGAGACGGGACAGGCGTTTCTCGCCGGTCTCGCGCGCGTCACCGGAGCCGATATCGCCGCCTCCGACGATGACACCGGCAGCGATGGCGATTGGGATCTGGAGGTCGTCACCGGCGCCATCGCGCCGTCCAGTCTGCCGGTGGCCGATCGATTTGCCGATTACGATTTCGATCTACAGACCTTCAGCGTCTCCACGCTCGCGGAATTGAACACCGCGTTGAGCACCGCCGCCGGCAACAACACGTCCGATACCATCACCCTCACGGCCGGTATCGCGGCGAGCAGCGCCAGCGACATGAGCGACAGCTCGACCGACGGGCACCCCACGATGGTGGATATCAATATCACCGATGGTCAGACATTGGAGATCGTCGGTGGCGGCAATACGCTGGACGCCAACTATTACGGAAGGGTTCTGGAGGTCCGGGCGGGAACCGTCAGTCTATCCAATCTCACGATCCGGGACGGTGTCGTGTCCGGTGACGGCGGCAATGGAATTAGTACGAGTGCATCGGATATCGATGGCGGTGATGCCATGGGGGGGGGCATACGCAATGCTGGCACCTTGACGCTGAATGGAGTCACCGTGACCGCCAATCGCGCCGCTGGCGGTGGGGGTGGTTCGTATACGTCCGACAATAATTTAGCGGTGACCACCTCCGGCGTCAGTTATGGCCACGGAGGAGGCGGCGGCGGCGGTTACGGCGGTATCGGCGGCGGCGATGGCGGTGAGCGAGGGCAGGAAGCCCCGGCGCCAGGGAGTTCCTCTGTGCCAAATCTCACCGGAGCAGAGCCAAAGACCCTTGGTGGTGGTGGTATCGGTGGTACCGGAGGGGAAGGCATCGGTAACGGCGCTGCTGGCAATCAATTCGGCGGTGGCGGCGGTTCCTCCAGTGCGGGCGCGGGGTCATCTTCTATGTATGGCGGCGACGGCGGCCTTGCGCTTGGCGTCGGCGGAGGAGGAGGAGGAGGAGGAGGGATGGATGCTGCTATCGGTGCAGGAGGCGCGGCGGTCGGCGGCATCTTCAATTCAGGCACCCTGACCATCCTGAGCTCGACCATCTCGGGCAACGGCGGTGCTGGAGGCGGTGCGGCGGGTGTTGATTTTATATCAGGTGGGGGCTATGCGACGGCCGGCGGCGGTGTCGCTGCGGGAGGCATCTTCAACGACGGCGGCACCCTGAACATGGATGCCGCCTCCTTTTTGGGCATGTCTGGAAACGCCGGATCAGGAGGTTTCGATAGCAATTACTCTGGACATGTCGGCGTCCAAGCAGAGGGTATCGCGAACATTCGTAACGATGGAAATAGCGACGGTACGACCGACATCATTCAATTGAATACGAACTATGTCGCCGCGACCACCGACGCCACCTCCACCGTTACGGCTAGCGCGACACTGAGCGAACCTTCGACCTTCGCTACCACGGCGACCGATGTCGGCACGGCGGTCGCGTTGCTCGACTTCACCATTACCGACGCGGGCACCTCGGATGGAGCCGCCACCACAGTAACGGGCTTGGCCGTCGACGTTTCTGGTACGACCGACGATGCCGAGCGCGGCAACATGGTCTTTCTGCTCAGTGGTCCCGACGCCGCCGGTGTGCAAGGCACCTACGACAGCAGCACTGATCAGATTACATTTTCCGGCCTGAGCATTGCGGTTGATGACAACAGCGATGAAACCTACACCATCAGCGCTTATTACAACGACGATGCCGGTGCCAATGATCTCACCGACGGCCATCACCTGATCCTCAGCGTCGATGATGGCGGTTTCACCACCGGTTCGGGCAGTTCCACCTTTGCCTCGGGCCAAGTCACCAACGGATCGGGCGCCGCCATCGACATCACCGCTACCAAGCTGGTATACGGCCAAGCCCCGAGCGGGACGGTCACCAGCGGTGCGGTCTTCGGCACGCAGCCGATTCTGCGGGCAGTGGATGCGCGTGGGAACGTCGACGCGGACTACGTTTCCGACGTCACCTTAACCGAGGACGGAGCGGGCTCGCTCGGCGGCACCACGACCCTGGCCGCAGTGGCGGGCGTGGCGACCTTCACCAACATCGAATACAACGCCGCCTCCGACGCCGACGCCAACTTCACCCTGACTGCCGCCAGCAGTGGTCTGACCTCGGCCGCCGCCACCAATATCGACCCCGATGTGATCGCGACCCAGCTGATTTTCTCGACCCAGCCGGCGCCGACATCGATCGCCAGTGGCCAGAGCACCAGCTTCACCAGCGCCCCAGTGGTCAGTGCGGTCGATGACGACGGGAGCGTCGATACGGACTATGCCACCGACATCACCCTGTCGGTGACCGACCCCAACGACAGCACGGTCGACGGCACCGTCAATAGCTTGTCCGTCACCAGCGGTGACCAAGACGCCGACAACGCCACGGTCACCCTGACCCCATCCAACGGCGCGGTAACCTTCACCGGCCTCACCCTGCAATACACCAACAGCGGGGCGAGTGATGACCTGGCGCTGCACGCGACGAATTCGAGCGCGAGCTTCAACGTCAACAGCGCGACTCTCACCTCGACGACCAATGCCGCTCCGGTCATCAGTAACCTCGACGGCGACAGCGTCGCCTGGGCTGGAGTCGGCAGTACTGTGGCGTTGGATGGCAGCACCGCGCTGACGATCAGCGACTCTGAAAACGATGTGGGTAACAACTGGAATGGCGCGACGCTGACGGTGAACCGGGTCACAGGCGGCACGGACGACATCACCGCCAACGACGTGTTTAGCTTCAATCAGTCTGGATTTACGGTCAGCGGTAGCGATCTGCAATCGGGCGGGCAGACCTTCGCCACCTACACCAATACCGGTGGCGTACTCACCGTCAACTTCGCCGACAGCGGCACCGATGCCACCAACACGCTGGTACAAGATGTCATGCGCGGCATCCTCTACCGCAACGACACACCCTACGGCGACGCCACCATCCGCTTCGCGCTTTCGGACGGCACCGCCACTACCAACGCCGACGTGACGGTAACCAGCCCGACCATCTATGTCGACACCAGCGATTCGGCCAGCACCGCCGTGGCCGCAGCCGACGACGACGGCGATGCCGCCGACGGCTTCACCTTGTACGAGGCGCTGGCCAAGGCAGAGTCGGGCGATACCATCAAGCTCCTCGACGGTACCTATTACGGCCAGTTCCGCGCCGCGACCGGCGGCATCACCCTCGAATCCGCGAGCGGGGACGCCAGCAAGGTGACCCTGGCCGCGCCGGATACCGCCGCCTTAACCGCTTCTGATCAACAAACACTGCATAGCCTAGACCGCTATCCGATCCTGGATCTGCGGACCACCACGCCCGATTCGGACGAGATCCTCGTCCAAAACCTGACCTTCGACGGACGGTTCCAGGCCCTCGACGTGGACGACCAGAAGGACATGCTGGGGATCGGTGTCTATAACACCAATGCCACCATCGACCATGTGGAGATCAAGGGCATTGCGGCACCCTTGACGGAAACCAACGACGATCGGCACACCGGGCCCTATTTCTACGAAGACAACGGCAACCGTTATTACTCTGGTTTCAGCAACAATATCGGCATCATGGCCGAAGGGGCCACGGGCGTCTCTGTGGATGTCGCCATCAAGAACTCCGACATCAACACCTTCCAGAAGACCGGCATCATCGGGTGGGGGCCGGGACTGGACATTGACATCACCGACAACACCATTACGTCCGTCGGTGCCTATGGCGTGGCCGTCCAGAACGGCATCCAGGTCGGCTCTTCAGGTGCTCGGACCGGCACCACCGGCACCATCACCGGCAATACCATCAAGGGCCTCGGCTCCGGTAATCCTGACTACGGAGCCACGGCGATCCTCGTCAGCCAGGCTGAAACCTTTGAAATCGCGAACAATTCACTGGTCAGCGACGGAATCGAGAGCAACGGTGAAACGTACGGGATCACTTTCAATGGGCAGACGACCAATGTCCATGACAATACATTCACCAATTTCTACGCAGGCATTCTCGTCTTCGGAGCCACGGGGGTAACGTCTTACGATGGCAACAACTTCAACGCCACCTACTATGCTATGTATGACGTGCAAGGAAGCACCAATCAACTCATCACCGGCACCAGCGGCCCAACCGTCAGCAACGGCCTGGGCTATCTCCAGTATTACCTCGAAGGCGGCGATGACAGCTTCACTGATGACGGTGCGGCACCGTCGCTGGTGGATGGCGGCACCGGTCAAGACACGCTGTCCACCGGCAGCGGCAATGACTTCTTGATCGGCGGACCGGGCGATGATTCGCTGAGCGGCGGTGCCGGCAACGACACCTTCAAGGGCAGTGCGAGCGGCCTGGATGGCGACACCATTACCGACCTGGCGGTCGGCGACGCCATTCAGTTGACCAGCGTCAACGGCCTTTCGGTCAGCAACATCCGCATCAACTCGGGCGTGTTGCAGATCGACACCGACGCCACCGACTTCGCCTCGCCCGAGGTGTCGATCACCCTGAGCAACACTCCTAACCTTGCCTTCAGCGCCAGCACCACCAATGGCGGCGCGGACATGCTGTTCACAGCGATCGCGCTCAATCCGCCCTCCGCCGGCGGCGATGTCACCGTCACCGCCGCCGGCGGCAGCGACGCGGTCAGCATCCAGGAGGACGCCCAGCCTACGGTGGCAAACGTCCGCCTCAGCCCCAACACTCGCGACGACAGCGAGGACGGTCAGGGCGCGGTCGATCAGGTACGTATCAACACGGTTACCGGCGGCACCTTGACCCAAGCCAACGGCGACGCCATCGCGCTGGGCGCATCGGGCACGTTGCTGGATCTCACCGACGGCAGCCTGGATCTGCGCTTCACCCCGTCCGCAAACCGTGACACCGCCGCCAGCTTCACCTACTTCATGGTCGACGACAGCGGGCTCAATTCCGAGAACGCCTCCACCGCCACGGTCAACATCACGCCTGTCAATGACGCCCCGAGCGCCGCCATGGTCAAGATCACCGGTAGCGCGACCGAGGGCAAGGCACTGACCGCCGACACTGCCGCCCTGGTCGATCCAGACGGTGGTCACGGCCCGCTCAGCTACCAGTGGTTGCGCGGCGACGGGCAGACGCCTATCGCAGGGGCCAGCGGCGCCACCTATGTGCTGACCGGCGACGACGTCGGCGCCAAGCTGTGGGTTAGGGTCAGCTACACCGACGGGCGCGGCACCGCCGAGCAGGTCGTCAGCGAGAGCCCCAGCGCCACCGTCAGCGCGCGCTCGAATGCCCCGACCACCACCTTCTCAAGCGGCGCCTACGCCGAGCAGACCCACACCCTGGTGCTCAGCGGCAGCGACCTCGACACCCTGCTCGCCAGCGGCGAGGGCACCGACACCGACCTCAAGGCCCGGCTCGACTGGAGCAAGCTCAGCTGGGACATCGACGGCGACAGCACCACCACCGACGTCGGCTTCGCGCTCGCCGACATCGCCTCGGCCCAGGTCCTCGACGCCGCGCACCTGGGCATCGTCCTGACCGAGAGCAAGGCCACGGCGCTCAAGGGCACCAGCGGCTACGGCGGTAGCAACGACACCCTCGACATCGGCCAAGGCTTCGCGCGCGACGCCGCCCTCACGCCCGCCACCGGCGACGCCCGGGCCAACGCCCCGCTGAGCATCACCGCCGCCGACACCACCGCGCCCACCGCCACCATCGCCAGCGGCGCCTATACCGAGGCCAGCCGCACCCTCGTGCTGAACGGCGCCCACTTCGACACCCTCCTGGAGAACGGCGAGGGTGCCAGCACCGACATCCAGGGGCGCCTCGACTGGTCCAAGCTCAGCTGGGACATCGACGCCAACAGCACCGCCACCGACATCGGCTTCGCACTGAGCGACATCGCCGCAGCCAGGGTGACGGGTGCCAATACACTCGCCATCGAGTTCACCGCCACCAAGGCCGCCGCGCTCAAGGCCACCAGCGGTTATGGCTCCAGCCCCAGCGCCGACACCCTCGACATCGGCGCCGGCTTCGCCCGCGACCTCGCCGGCAACGCCGCCACCAGCGACGCCAAGGCCGATGCGCCACTCAGCATCAGCGCCGACACGACCGCCCCCCT